>JBLLNR010000001.1:0-276022 GCA_048058875.1 Methylotenera sp.
AGAGATCATATTCAACGCGCGCTTCCGCTTGCTCAGCAAGTATTGAAAAAAGCCAACAAAACACTCAATGATATTGATGGCATTGCTTACACTCAGGGACCAGGGCTTGCTGGAGCGCTACTAGTGGGTACAAGTATCGCACAATCAATCGCTTTTGCGCTCAAAATACCTAGCATCGGCGTGCATCATCTTGAAGGGCATTTACTTGCTCCACTACTAGAAGAAAATCCACCACAGTTTCCTTTCGTTGCCTTGCTCGTTTCCGGTGGTCATAGTCAGCTAATGAGAGTCGACGGGATAGGTCAATACAAGTTGCTTGGCGACACGCTTGATGACGCTGCTGGTGAAGCATTTGATAAAACGGCAAAGTTACTAGGCCTTGGTTATCCTGGTGGTCCTGCGCTAGCCAAACTTGCTTTAAATGGCAACCCGCGCTTCTCTTTACCACGACCGATGCTGCATAGCAAAGACCTTAATTTCAGCTTTAGCGGCCTAAAAACTGCAGTACTTACCTTAGCTAAAAATCATGCGCCATTAGACTATCAAGATCAAGCTGATATTGCATGGGAATTCCAAGAGGCCGTAACCGAAATATTAACAAGCAAATGCATGACAGCATTACGTGAGACAGGCTTGGATAATTTAGTCGTTTCTGGTGGTGTTGGTGCAAATAAGCGTTTACGTGAACGTTTAAATGCTGCAACAAAGCGCAAGCTCTGCAAAGTCAGTTATCCGCGCTTGGAATTTTGCACTGATAACGGAGCGATGATTGCATCGCAGGCGCCAAGCGCTTAGAAGCTGCACAAGCAACTAAGGAAAATTATAGTTTTAGCGTTCGTCCTCGATGGGATTTGGCAGACTTAATGGCACCCTAATCCAGTAACTGACCAATCATTTTTTTTTCTTAAACCCCGATTCAGTTCCATTAAGCAACTTTTGAATATTGCTGCGATGCCGCCAGATTAACAACACTGACATTACAATCAGTAGCATAAAATAGTTCTTATAAGGCCTTAAATAGTAATATGAATGCACAGGGACTAATAGCGCAGCGATAATACTGGCTAGCGAAGCATAGCGACTAAATGCGAACACAACCAACCAGGTCACTATTGCAGCCAATCCCAGAAACGGAGATATTGCGAATATAACACCCAAAGCAGTGGCCACACCTTTACCTCCTTTAAACTTGAAATAGATAGGATACAAGTGACCTAAGAATACGGCCAAACCCACACTGCTCACCACCCACATTAACATGTTATTTTGCAATGCCAACCACACAGGCAACCAACCCTTCAGTGCATCCCCAAGCAGCGTGAGCAAGGCGGCTGATTTTTTACCACTACGTAATACATTGGTCGCACCAGGGTTACCACTTCCAACAGTTCTAGGGTCAGCTAAACCAAAACACTTACTGATTAAAATGCCGAATGAGATTGAGCCAACCAAATATGCACCAACAATCCAAATAATTGGCATTAAGGTAACGGGTACAAAGCCTAACTGATTCATAGCACTCCTTTAAAAACGATGATTAGTGTTTATCATTGATATGCACTAAAATCTAATCATTACATTTTAAACCATCGCAAAAACATGGACACGATATTTTTAGATCAAGTCGCTGCACAAACCAAACTAGGCGTCCCTGACTGGGAACGATTAAAACCACAAACAATCATCTTAGATATAGAAATTGGTTACGACTTTAGCAAATCTTGTCACAGTGATGCCATAGAAGATACTATTGACTATGGTCTAGTGGTTAAACGTATTCGCGAAACCTTATCTGATCATAGCTTTAAGCTAGTAGAAGCATTAGCTGAACATGTATGCCAATTGATATTAAATGAATTTAATGCAGAACGTGTCCAAATAAAGGTAGCTAAGCCTGCGGTATTGGCGAACCTTAATTCACTAGGCGTTATGATTACAAGAAGCAAATCATGATTACTATCTACCATGCCGCAAATAGTCTTGACGCCTATATGATTAAGGGCTTACTAGAGCAATATGGCATTCAGGCCTATGTCCAAGGCGAATATTTGCAAGGCGGCATCGGGGAGCTACCGACATTTGGTCTAGTCTCAGTTACTATTGATGACGAACATCAACTGGAAGCCAAAAAAATTATTATGAAATGGGAGTCTGCCACCATCATTGAAGAGGAGACGATTACTAACCACGTGGGTGGTGAACTGAATGCAAGTTTTTAAGCCGCTCACGTGCCACGTGTGTGTAAATCTGTGTCGTGGAAATATCAGAATGCCCTAGCAGCATTTGCACCACCCGCAAATCTGCACCATGATTCAACAAATGCGTAGCAAATGCATGGCGCAACACATGTGGTGACATTGGCTTGTGAATCCCTGCTTGTATTGCATATCGTTTAATTAAATACCAAAAGGCTTGGCGCGTCATCGAAGCAGCACGGTTTGTCACAAATAGAGCATCGCTCATTTTTCTTTGTAAAATTTCGGGTCGAGCATGTTTTAAATATCGAATTATCCAGTCTGCAGCCTCCTCTCCCATTGGCACCAACCTAGTTTTACTTCCTTTACCAGTAACGCGCACCACACCGTCTTGTGTACTCACTTCAGTCACCTTAATTGTCACCAGCTCTGATACACGTAATCCACTCGCGTAAAGTAACTCAAGCATTGCTCTATCACGCAAACCTATAGGGTTAGAGGTGTCTGGCGCATCAAGTAAATCCTCAACCTCTTGCTCATTTAAGCTTTTTGGTAAACTTCTTGGTAGCTTAGGTGAATCAATTTGTAACGTCGGGTCAACTCTAATAGATGTTCACGCAAACAGTATCGATAAAATCGACGCATGCTCGCGATTAGTCGACCAATACTTCGTGGTTTACTATGTGGAAATTTAACTGCCAGATATTGCTGTATATTTGCTTGACTTGCGTCCAACAGGCTAAGTTTGTTTTGCGACAACCACAAAGCGAACTGACTTAAATCTGCACGATAACTTTCCAGTGTGTTTTTAGCTAGCCCATCTTCCAACCAAAGATGGTCAATAAATGCATCCAAAGCATCTGTCTGCATTTCTAAACTCACACATTATGCCCCTCATGTTTAAGCAACCATTTCTTGACTTCTAGTCCTTTTGGATTGCCTTGCATAAAACCACCAAGTCCATTTTTAGCAACGACGCGATGACACGGAACGACTAATGGCAAGTGATTTGCCCCACAGGCATTTGCAACAGCTCTTGCGCCAGAGCCAATCTCTCTCGCAATATCATTGTAGGTCATGACATTACCACGCGGGATAGCACTAACGACCTGCCAAACACGCTTTTGAAAAGGTGTGCCTTTGAAAATAAGCGGCAAATTGAAGTAATGATATGAATCATCAAAATAAGCTGCTATCTGATCCTCAACCTGCTTGGCTAGCTTATGCTCAGCTGGCTTAGATGGATGTTTCTCAGTTAACAGTTCTATTGCAACCTGCATCCCTTGCACTGAAATACCTACCGAGCCAAAGGGCGCATTTACAATCGAATCAAATCTCAGCGGTTTTTTATTCTTGTATACCATATGGTTATTTAACTTGATTTAGCATTGCATAGCAAACAAAAAAGCCTCAAAACAATCGATTGTTTTGAGGCTTTTGACATAAATCAACAAACTACTCTGACGCTGACTCAGTTGCTACTTCTTTATCTCTTAATACTAATTTCTCTTTAATACGTGCTGAACGACCTGAACGTTCACGTAAGTAATACAGTTTGGCACGACGGACATCGCCGCGACGCTTCACTTCAATACTTGCAATTAATGGTGAGTATGTTTGGAACGTACGCTCCACACCTTCACCTGAAGATATTTTACGAACGATAAATGACGAATTAAGGCCGCGGTTACGTTTTGAAATCACAACACCCTCAAAAGCCTGTACACGTTTACGGTTACCTTCAACTACATTCACACCAACAACCAATGTGTCACCTGGTGCAAAATCTGGAATATGTTTGCCTAAACGGGCAATTTCTTCCTCTTCTAACATTTTAATAATATCTGCCACTTTGTGCTCCTTTTAATTATAAAGATGCTTGTTCCTGCTCTAATTCCGTAAGCAGCCGAGCTTCTTCTTTCGTCAACGACCTTGCGGCCAATAAATCAGGGCGTTTTGCCCTTGTTAGCGCTAGCGATTGTTTTAACCGCCACCGCCTAATCTTTTCGTGATCACCTGATAACAACACCTCAGGGACCGCTTTATCCTTATACACTTCAGGCCTTGTGTAATGCCGATAATCCAATAAACCATTCACGAATGAGTCTTCTACTGCCGATGCTGCATCACCCAAGACGCCAGGCAATTGCCTAATAATGGCATCCATCAACACCATCGCAGGCAACTCTCCACCACTTAATACATAATCACCTATTGAGACTTCTTCATTGACATGCATATCTAACAGACGCTGATCAACACCTTCATAACGACTTGTTAATAGTATCAAGCCGTCTTGTCTGCTAAGCTCCATGACTTTTGCATGTGTCAAAGTCTTACCAATTGGCGATAAGTGAACAACCTTTGACTGTAAGCCTTGTTCACTTTGCTTCTTTTTGATAGCCATAATGGTTTTTTCCAGCGGCTCCACTAGCATCACCATGCCCGGACCGCCACCATACGGTCTATCATCTACGCTTTTATGATTATCAGTTGTGTAGGAACGTGGATTCCAACACTGCAAATCATAAACTTTATTCTCATAAGCACGCGCTGTTATGCCGTACTTTGTAAGTGCTGCAAACATTTCTGGAAAGAGTGTAATGACATCGAATATCATATTTACTCTACTAAAAAGTCCGCACCCCAATCAACTAACATGGTTTTTTCTTCCATGTTCACTTCAAGTACCGTCTGTTCACTAAAGGGTATCAGTCTATCAATTTCACCTTTAACAACAATGACATCATTCGCACCGGTCTCAAAAACATCTACAACTTTGCCAAAATCAACACCTTGTTGATTTTTGACTGCCAGCCCAATTAAATCGGACCAGTAAAATTCATCATTATCCAGCGTAGGTAGTTCATTCCTTTGCACCGCAATCAACTTCCCTTTGCAAGCAAAGGCAGCATCCCTATCATCAATACCGTCAAGCTTAACCAGCAACACATCGTTGTGGACTTTGCCAGACTTTAGCTTGATAGCTTTCCAAGTTAGCTCATTGCCGATTTGCCAAGTTTTAAAGCTTAACAAACTATCTACATACTCAGTATCTGGTACTACTTTTAACCAGCCCTGAACGCCATATGGGGCGACGATGCGCCCCATGATGACTAATTCATCAAATTCCGTTTTCATTGAAAACGGTTTAAACCTTATTCAGCTGCAGGCGTTTCGGCAGAATCTACTTCTGTCGACTCAGCATCAGCTGCTTTTTCTTCAGCCGCCTTGGCCTCTGCTTCTGCCTTAGCTTCCGCTTCAGCTGCTTCTGCTGCCGCTTTTATTTTTGCTGCTTCTGCTGCTGCGATTTTAGCTTTAGCTGCTTCAGCCTTTGCTTCATCTTTTGCTTTTGCTTTAGCCATACCCTCAGGACCAGTAGCGTGCAGTTTCACCAAGCGTTTAACTGTATCTGACAACTGAGCACCAACACCAGTCCAGTAATTAACACGCTCTTGATCTACACGTAATGCCTCAGCTTGACCGCTAGCAGATGGATTATAAAAACCTACACGCTCGATAAAGCGACCATCTCGGCGATTACGTGAATCAGCCACAACTAAATTGAAAAATGGGGTCTTTTTTGAACCGCCACGTGATAAACGAATAACAACCATATATATTCTCTTAAAATTAATTTTCTGCAGAAAGGCGCGGATTATACGTCATTTTATTGAGGATGGCAAAGAAAACTATGCTGTTTATCTTTTTCTTACACTATCAAGCGCTAAACAGACAAGCTCATGCTGTTTGTTGACTTCCATCTTTTTAAAACAATTTTTTAAATACTGTCTTGCTGTATCTTCAGCAATACCCATCACCATGCTGATTTCTTTAATATTTCTGCCTTCTGTAAGCAAAACGACAAAGTCAGCCTCTCTCTTTGTGAGTCCAAAAATGCGTCGAAGCCTGACTTGCCAATAGGCTGCATTGGCATGCGTATCCTTGATAATAATCAAGATGGCTTCGTCATTATCCTCATGCTCACTGCCCAAGCTCATCTTACTGATTAATAGTAAGTAAGGCTTTTTTTGATTACTACGGTGGATATAGAAACTTTTATAATTCTGTTCTTGTGTTGATTCTTTTAATGTCGCCGATTTCATCAATTGCAAGCGCTCATCATCTTGTGACAATATACCAACCAAAACACCATCAGTAATGGTCAAGCCATCATGCTGTTTCAGCATGCCGTCTGCCACATCTGTTACAAACAGAACATGGCCCAATTTCGATAGCAAAATAATGCCTTGCCCTAGCTGACTGAGCCCTTGCTCTAACACGCTCACGCGCCTTTTCAAGTCATGCTCGAACTGATTCGGTATGGTCATGTAGTTAGCCAGAAGTTTGTGTGCATTACTGTATTATAACAAGGCAAATTATTTAACATAGATAGTTGGGTCCGCGATACCAGCCTTAGCAAAACCTTCTTTTCTTAGCCGACATGAATCGCACACGCCACAAGCTTGGCCTAAATGATTTGCTTGATAGCATGAAACCGTCTTACTGTAATCCAAGTTTAGTGCTGCTCCCCTTGCGATGATTTCTGCTTTTGTCATGTCAATTAATGGTGCATGTATGGTAATTGTTTGCCCTTCTACTGCTGCTTTTGTCGCTAAATTTGCCATCTCTTGGAAAGCCTTGACATACTCACCACGACAGTCAGGGTAGCCAGAGTAATCTAATGCATTAACGCCAATAAAAATATCTTGTGCTCCAATGACTTCAGCCCATGCTAAGCTTAGTGACAGCATGATTGTATTTCTTGCTGGTACATATGTCACTGGAATACCTTCTGAAGCCTGTTCTGGCACTGCAATTTTATTATCAGTCAATGCAGAGCCTCCAAATAAACTCAAATCCAGTTGCGCTGTTTTATGCATCTTTGCACCCAAGCTCTCAGCAATATTTTTTGCTGCAGCGAGCTCAGCAATATGCCGCTGATGATAATCCAAGCTTAAGCAATAACATTCAAACTCATTGGATCGCGCTATGGCAAGGCATGTTGCTGAATCCAAGCCGCCAGAAAGAAGTACTACTGCCTTTTTCATCATTTTATCTACTGCCTATCAATTTAGACGCCAGCTTTCTCGCCCCACAAAATCTTATGCAACTGGACTTGAACACGTACCGATAGTTGATCAGCCAAAACCCAAGCCGCCAAATCGGTTGGCGCTAGTTCACTAAAGCTTGGCGAAAAAATAATCGGGCATTTACTTTCTAATCCCAGCTCTTTAATTTTTGTTTTTGCCCACTCATAATCACTACGCCCACAGATAACAAACTTTATTTCATCTTTTACTTGTATGTGATCCAAATTCGACCATCTCATGTTCGTTTCTTCATTAGAATCTGGGGTTTTAATATCCATGATAACTGAAACACGCTTATCGACATGAGCAATATCAATGCCTCCACCTGTTTCCAATGACACGCTATAACCAGAATCACATAATGCTTTAAGTAAATCATGGCACTCTTTTTGTGCCAATGGCTCACCACCTGTTACTGTTACAAATTTTGTGTCGTATTCAGCCACTTTTGACATGATGCCCTCAACAGACATATTGCTACCGCCAGAAAACGCATAGGCAGTGTCACAATAACTGCAGCGCATCGGACAACCTGTAAGTCTTATAAATACAGTAGGCAGTCCGATTCTAGAGCTTTCACCCTGTAAAGAATAAAAAATTTCGTATATTTTTAGAGCCATAAAGTGTCTACAATACAATAAAAAACGCCAACGGTTAAGTTGGCGTCATTTTAAAACAAAATCTGTAGCCGTATTATTTAATTGTTTCTAATACCTTTAATCTCCGCTGTGCGTTTGGAATCACGTCAGCATTAGGATAGTTTGCAATCAGCTCGCTCAGCATCTTTTTGGCCTCTGGCACCTGACCTAGCTGAATATGACTGTTAGCTATACTATACATGGCATTTGGCACTTTAGGACTATCTGGATAAGTTGTAATTAATTTATTTTGGCTAGCAATTGAAGACTTGTAATTCTTCAATGCAAACTGCGAATAACCCAGACCATATAACGCATCTGGAGTCAGCTTACTATCTGGATACTGTTTGACGAATGTATCAAAAGCCTGAAAAGCTTCCATGTGCTTTGCTTCCTGACTGTAAGCATAAGCCAATTTGTAAGCTTTCACTTCTTCTGTTTCATCAATAGGTTGCGCCATCTCACCTGAAACGGGTGCCTCACCTGATTCAACACCAAGTGTAGCACCGCCTTCAAGTTTACGAATGCGCGCATCAGTATCTGCATATAAGTCTTTTTGACGTTGTTCAGCAGTTTCCAAGGCATGATTTGCCACTTCTAAACTGCCTCTTAATTGAGCAGTCTCTTGCTTGAGTAGCTCAATCTCGCTTTGCATATTCAACAACCCTTGACTTTGAATAGAAAGCTGCTTTTTTAAATCTTCAATTTCAGCAGATTGTGCATCTAGCTTAGTTTGCACTTTTGCTTCTACATCTAAGATTTTCTTTCGTGCTTCCGTATCATCAAAGAGTGCTGCTGCAGACGTCAATGTATAAAGACTTAAGCCTATAAATAAGCTTTTTTGCAGAATACTCATGTTTTACTCGTTCGGATAAACGATTTCTACACGACGATCCTGTTGATAACAATCTTCATCACTGCAGTTAGGGTTAGCATTTTCTTCGCCATAACTAACTGTTTCAATTTGACTGTCAGATACGCCTAATAGATTAAGTGCTTTTTTCACTGAAACTGAACGGCGTTGTCCTAAAGAAACGTTGTACTCACGAGTACCGCGCTCATCAGCATTACCTTCTAGTTTCACTTTTGCATCGCCATGTGCCAATAGATATTTAGCATGTGCCTCAATATTTGGACGGAACTCTGCACGAATTGTATCACTATCAAAATCAAAATAAATGTTACGTTTTGAAAGGATGTTATTTGGATCATTTAATTCATTCATGCTACCATCGGCACTTGAACTATCAATTACTGCACCTTTAACATCAGAGCTATCTGATGTTTCTGTTACACCTGCGCTTTTATCTTCTACAGATGCGCCATCTTTCATTGGCGTGCTTTTACAGCCAATTAAAAACACTGAAATTGCTGCCGCAATTAATAGTTTAGAACGAATTGTTGATTGGTTTGTCATGCATTTCTCCTTTTCTTTCGGAATGAGTGATATTAAAAATTTCTAACTACTACTTTTTAAAAAATATGTGCGTTATTCTAACATTGGCCCCCAAGCTGGCTCACGAACATCGCCTCGCGCTTCGCTCAGGCTTTGTCGTACTTTACCATCAAATGACACTGCTGCCAAAGACCCTCGCGATCCTCTTTTTGTCGCATAGAGAATCATTCGCCCATTTGGCGCAAAACTAGGCGATTCATCCAAGCCTCCATCACTCAACAATTGCACTTGACCAGAGGCTAAATCTTGCACTGCCACCCTAAAACGGCCACCATCATTTCGAATATAAACCAGTGATTTTCCATCAGGAGAGAAATGCGGGCTAACATTATAAGCACCCTCAAAAGTCACACGGCTAGCACCACCACCATTGACCGGCACTTTATAGATTTGCGGGCTACCTCCACGGTCTGAGGTAAAATAAATCCATTTGCTGTCTGGAGAAAAAGCTGGCTCTGTATCAATACCACGACTATTGGTAATCCTTTTCAATCCTCCTCCATCTGCATCAATGGTATAAATTTGTGAGTTAGCAGCATAAGTTAGCACCACAGCTAGCTTACTCCCATCTGGTGACCATGCTGGCGCACTATTGTTACCTTTGTAATTTGCGACCATTTTACGCTTACCAGTTGCAAGGGTGTGGACAAAAACGATTGGTTTTTTCTTTTCAAATGAAACATAGGCCATCTTTGTACCGTCTGGTGACCAAGATGGAGAGATAACAGGCTCGCTTGAATTAACTAGTGGCTGAGGATTAAAGCCATCCGCGTCCGCTACGTACAAGAAATGTCTTGCGCCTTGCTTTGTGACGTAGGCGATTCGACTTGCGAAAGCACCTGGATGACCAGTTAGCTTTTCATAGATAACATCAGCTATTTTGTGTGCTGTCATGCGAGCATGTTTTGGTGACAATTGAAAATCCATATCAACCAATTCGGTTTGCTTGAGTACATCAACCAACTGAAACTTGACCTTCAATCGATTACCTGCAACAGGCGTCACATTTCCCACAACTACCGCTTGGGCTTGTAAAGCAGCCCACTCAGCATATTTAATTTCAGATGCATTGATAGGTCTAGATGACATACCACGTGTTTCTAAAGGCCTGAATAAACCGCTACGCTTTAAGTCATCACTAACAATTCCTGCTAAATCTTCTTTGAGTGTACTTGTGTTGCCAAATGGAACAACAGCGATAGGAATCTGTTGGGCGCCACCGCCTGTAATTTCAATGTCTAATTCTGCGTACGCAATTAGTGAAAAAGCACTAAATGCCAAAAAAATCATTACTCTTATTATGTTCATAAATTATTCATATACACCTGTAAAAACCCAAAGTTATTGTACTGAAATCAATAGCCAACGCCAGTGCAATTACAAATTGTTACATCTGTATAAATTTAAACTAATCACCGTTAGGTTTGAATTTGAGGTTTAAGTTCCGAAACCTTGCCATGGCATCAGGATCTTGCGGTAGCGGAAATGGTTCAGATGCTATAATAGCGCGCTCTACCGCATCATCACAAGCCTTACTCCCACTTGATTTAGCAAGTGTAGGTCTACCACTAAACTCACCATTTGGTAACAGGCTAATTTTAAAGCTTGGCTCAGGGTTTCCATCAGCACATAGGGATTTATTGACATTCCCCCTAACCTTGGCTTGAATCTTAGCAATATACTCATCGACAATACCCTGACTAGCGGCCATGGCAGCCTCTTTATTTGCATCTCCCAACTCCTCATTATTCATTTTTTGCAAAGCTTCAAGTGCCTCTTGCGCTCTTTTGTCTTTGTTTGGATCCAATACATCTTCTCTTGCTGCTTCTTTAATAGCATCAAGCTTTTTCTGTCTTTCTAATTGTTGTCGTTTTTTCTCTTCAGCTAATTTCTTTTTCTCAGCTTCTTCGGCCTTCTTCTTTGCTTCTACTTTCTTTTTTTCTTCCTCTACTTTCCTTTTCTTCTCTTCTTCTGCTTTTTTCTTTTTGTTTTCCAATTCAATATCAACTTTAGGCACTTCTGGTTCTGGCTTAGGCTCCGGCTCTTTTTTAACTTCAGGTGCTAGCTTAGGAGGTTCTGGCTCTGGTTTTGGCTCTGTTTTAGGCTCAGGTTTAGGTAATGGCTGACTTTTACTTGGCAAATTGTCCCAGAGCATGACATCACTAACGCTAACAACAGTATGAGCGGCTTTCCATTGAAAGGAGAATAGTAATATGCCAACCAGCAACACGTGCACAAGCACAGCAAGCAAGCCTGCTTTCCAAGCAAATGATGACTCATGCTTTCTAAACATACATCTAAGGTGCCGGTCTAAACAGCAACCCTACCTTCTCTACTTGTGCTTGTTTCAATAAATCCATTATCGTAACAACTTTTCCATATTCTGTTTTCTCATCCGCTGCCACAACTACGGGCCTTGGCGTTTTTTCCAATTTACTTTTAACTTCAAATAAAAGTTGATCTGGTGGCAACGTGATGCCCTCAATTTCCGCATCACCGCTTTTCCTAACGGTAATGACTAATGGTGCTGCAGCTTGTTTCAATGTTTGGCCTACCGATGGCAAATCAACCACACCAGGGTTAGTCATAGGCGCAGTCACCATAAAAATGACGAGCAACACCAAGGTGACATCAATATAGGGCACAACGTTAATTTGATTCATCATGCGGCGTTTACGTGTTCTTGCCATTCAAAACTCCTTGTGTCTTACTGCACGTTATCCGCTGACTTAAGCGCGACGTTGTAGAATATTAGTAAATTCTTCTATAAAGCTCTCGTAACGTACTGAAAGCCTATCGACACTTGAAGCAAAACGATTGTAGGCAATGACAGCAGGAATTGCTGCAAACAGTCCAATTGCCGTTGCTACCAGCGCTTCTGCGATACCTGGTGCTACCTGACTCAATGTTGCTTGAGCCACGTTTGATAAGCCCCTGAACGAATTCATAATACCCCACACAGTGCCAAACAAGCCGATGTAAGGACTAACCGAACCAACAGAGGCCAAAAATGGCAAATGAGCATCAAGATCATCCATCTCTCTGTTAAATGAGGCACGCATCGCTCGACGAGCCCCCTCCATCACATCGCTCTTGGTATCATTATTGCCATTCTGCTTATGTCTGACAAACTCTTTAAAGCCTGCTTCAAAGATGCTTGCCATTCCTTGCGACTTCCCTCTTTTTTTGCCGGCTGATAGCCCATCATAGAGCTTGTTTAGATCGCCACCTGACCAAAACGCACTCTCGAACTTGTCAGCATTACTTTCAGCAGCCTTGACAGTAAAAAACTTAATGAAGATATACCACCAGGAAAAAACAGATGTGATGAGCAAAATTGCCATGACGACCTGTACCGGGATACTTGCCCCAGAAATGAGGGTTAATAAAGACATATCATTTGCTACACTCATACTGACTCCATTTTTATTAATACTGACTGTGGTATAACATTGGGCTTAAAAGTTACATTACTGACGCAGGCGAGTTTGACCTGTGCTTCTACTAAAAGTTGATTGTCTTTAGTGATCTTTTGATCAAACACTATACTACTTCGACCTAGTTTTTCTACATTGCTGGTTACCAACAATAAATCATTGAATTTTGCTGGCTTTTTAAAAGTAATGTCCATACTATGAACAACAAATAGAATAGCTAATTCATCTTTTAAATAAGTCTGCTCAAAACCAAGGGCGCGCAACCATTCTGTTCGCGCACGTTCCATAAAGTTCAGATAATTACTATGATAAACTACGCCGCCGCTGTCTGTATCTTCATAATAAACACGCACTGGCCAACTATGCGCTTTGGGCCCAGACGTCACTGCTGCCATAGGTCTCCTGTTTCTAATGCTTTAGGTAAAGCTAATCCGAAATGCTGAAAAGCCAAACTTGTAGCAACGCGGCCACGTGGGGTCCGCATTAGATAGCCTTGTTGAATCAAATAAGGCTCTAAGACATCCTCTATCGTATCGCGTTCTTCACCTATTGCTGCTGCTAAGTTATCCAGCCCTACAGGGCCACCACCAAACTTCTCTAAGACTGCTTGCAATAGCTTTCTATCCATCACATCAAAGCCAAGTTTATCGACATCAAGCATCTCTAGCGCTGCATCTGCTGTCTCCGCACTTACTTGTCCATTGGATTTAACCTGTGCATAATCGCGAACGCGACGTAGCAGTCGATTGGCAATGCGTGGCGTACCACGAGATCGTTTAGCAATCTCTTCAGCACCTGATGCTGTCATCTCCAACTCAAGTAATCCCGCACTTCGAGAAACAATACGCCCCAATTCCTCAGTATTATAAAACTCCAATCGAGAGACAATACCAAAGCGATCTCGTAATGGATTTGTCAGCATTCCAGCGCGCGTTGTTGCGCCGACTAGTGTAAATGGAGCTAAATCCAACTTCACTGAGCGTGCTGCTGGACCTTCACCTATCATAATATCTAAACGATAATCTTCCATAGCTGGATATAAGATTTCCTCAACGACGGGAGACAGGCGATGAATTTCATCAATAAACAAAACATCATTGGGCTCTAGATTCGTGAGTAAAGCAGCTAAGTCACCCGCTCTTTCAAGCACAGGGCCTGATGTCTGACGAAGACTGACACCCATTTCTCGCGCAATAATGTGGGCAAGGGTAGTTTTACCTAATCCAGGAGGACCAAACAATAGTACATGGTCTAATGCTTCTCTTCTACCACGAGCAGCATTGATAAATATTTCCAGCTGGCTTCTGGCTTTTTCTTGCCCAATATACTCATCCAGTATTTTTGGGCGCAGCGCACGCTCAATGACTTCCTCTTGCGCACTCTCTTTGGCCGGAGCTATTAAACGCTCGGTTTCAATCATGATTTAACATTGTTTGGCGATTTACCTATCAAATGACAAGTTTATTTAACTACGCAATTTTACCTGAGAAAAATTTTCTATCAAATTTTTCATTTCAACGGGTCGACCTAAACCAATTCCTTGTCCGTAATGCACGCCAATTTGCTTTAACTCTTTCAGTATTTCATCATTCTCAACAAACTCTGCCACTGTTTTGATGTTAAGCGCTTCGGCAACTGAATGAATTGAACGGACCATCGCATGGTCTATTTTATTGATATGCATTTCCTTCACGAAAGAGCCATCAATTTTTAAGTAATCAACCTCAAAATTCTTCAAATACATGAACGAAGACATACCGCTACCAAAATCATCCAATGCAAATTTGCAACCTAATTTTTTAAGTGCGGTTAATAAGTTAATCGTGTTTTTTAAATTCACTATTGCAGCTGTTTCTGTAATTTCAAAACAAATAGCAGTTGGTGGGATGGCATAGATTGCCAGTTGTTCTCGTATGTAACCTAAGAAGCTCTTATCACCCAGCGATGTACCTGAAAGATTGATGGAAAAAATGTAATCACACTTTTCACGGCTTACATCAAGCAACCTCCTATAAGACGAAAATGTATTTTTAATTACCCATCGATCTATATTCGGCATTAAGTGGTAACGTTCTGCTGATGGAATAAAGGATGTTGGCAACGTAATTTCACCTTCATCATCAAGCTTTCGGATAAGCACTTCAAAATGA
This sequence comes from Methylotenera sp., assembly GCA_048058875.1. GTDB lineage: Bacteria > Pseudomonadota > Gammaproteobacteria > Burkholderiales > Methylophilaceae. Next base: position 14,970 of record JBLLNR010000001.1, read on the forward strand.
TGCTGCTGCGATGATTGGTAAGACAACGGCACTATTGGCTGACAAAACAAAACAAAACTATCATCGTCAATTTCATCTGTAATGTCTGATATTGCACTCACAGCTTTATGCCGTTGCAAATTCTCCATATCACCATGGTTATAAAGAAAACTTTGATTCCTTCCAGCATTTTTCGCAGAGTAACAAGCCGCATCGGCAGCATGCATGATGTCACTTGTTGTAGCAAATGTTGCATCTACTATGACAATACCAACACTTACGCCTATATTGAATACCTTGTCTTGATGCACAAACCGGTAATCACGAACTAACTTGAGCAATCTGTCTATGATCATATTGGCATTTGCCAAACTCGACCCCATCAACAGTAAACCAAACTCATCTCCACCTAATCTTGCCAGTGTATCTCTCTCGTTTATTTTATTGGCAAACAAAGCACTAATTTGCTTAAGCAGCTCATCTCCTGCGCTATGCCCACAAGTATCATTAACCAATTTAAACTGATCTAAATCCAGATAACAAAATATATGTTGTGTGTCGTATTTTGTTGCATTGTCTAATGCCTCTGCTAACCTGACTTCAAATTCTCGCCGATTAATAAGACCAGTCAAATCATCATGTTGCGCCTGATGTCTTAATAGGGCTGTTGCATCATGGATTTTTTCCTGCATATGATCATAAGCATTTTTCAAGCTTTGTGACATCAAGTTAAAGCCTGTTTGTAAAACCTTTAACTCTCCACTGGAATCTTCTTTAATTGTATGGGAAAAAACACCTTCTCCTAGCTTATCCACGGCAAAGGCAATTTCTTGTATGGGTTTGGTAATGTTTCGACCGATGAACCAAGCAATCAAGGTACTTGAGAGTAAGCCAAATAGCCCAATTAAGACCATTTTAAGAATAAGATCCTGCTTTAAGGTCTGAAGTGCTAAATTACTTAATTCAACGTAGACATAACCTATCACTAAATCTGAATTTGGATTCTTAATTGAGGCGTCCCCAATTGTTTCAGTAGGATAATCTTCAATCTCCTCTAAACTTCTTTCTATTGGAGATAAAAAGATGACACCATTTTTCCATGCTAGCTCTTGGCTCTTGTTTGCTATCATTTGCTGCAATAGTTTTTTGGTGATAGGACGGCCACTAAATGCCAACACTCGGCCTGTAGAATCTGTTATCACAATGGATCTGAGCTCTTGCTCATTTGTTAATATCTGCTGAACAAGTTTTTGCAAGCGATCTATATTGCCTGATATAACCCCATACTCAGCTGCTGGCGCCAACTGCGTGGCAATTATCCTTCCGCGGTCATATAGTGAATAGTTTAGATTACCAAATACTTTTGTGATGGCATAACCTGCCAAAATAATAGCGAAAAGTACAGCAGGTAAGGTACCTAACAGAATAACTCTAGATTTAATACCCAAGTTTTGCATCATTGCGCTGCCTCCATTGGCTCGCTTGCCTCTAGTGCCAGCAATTGCTGATATATTTCATTCTCATCAGCCAGCTTTAAATTTAAAGAACGCTGCACCTGTCGATTAATAATCACTGAAAAATATTTAGGCACTACAGGTGGTGGTAGATTACTGGTATGCTTCTGAGAACTTATTGCAATCTCTGCCGCCTGCGTTGCCAATTGCTTAGCATTACTAAATACAGAAGCTAAGGCACCGGCTTTAACATAAGATTTTGAATAGCCAATAACAGGTATTTGGTGCCGATAACTGGTTAATAAAATCGGTTGAGCCGTCTCACGATTGTATACAATAGGGTCGGGAATAGCCAACAGAACATCGTTTGTGTTAAAAATTGACTCTAAAGTTGGAATCAATTCTGAGCTAGACGAAAGCTCTCTTATATCAACATTAAAACCATTTTGCTCAGCCGCTTCTCTGAGAAAATCCTCATATCGGTTTGAAGCTGTGCCTAACAAAATCGCCATGTTTTTAGCTTCTGGCATGGCAATTTTAGCCAATCCAATTTGACGCTTAAATGGCTGATCAAGAACAATAGCACTAAATATGCCAAGACGGCGCCCACTCTTATACATCAACTGATTAAAAGTTGGCAGGGGGACAAAAACACCTAAAACTGGTGTTGTATGCTTTAGCTTACTTGAAGCTTGCAAAGCCCTTACGCCCAATGCAATAACCAGCTCACTATTTTCGGCAACGGTAAGCCTATCGACTTCAGTCAAATTAATAACATTAACCTGCATTGTATGTGATTGGTCACTACTTAGAGCTTCTTTGAACTGCTGGACAAATTCTTCATTGGCAGTTGAAGCATGACTCATTACAATCGTAATACCAGTGTAAGCTTGTACAGGTAATGACAGCATTAGCATCAGTGGCAGCAAAAGCCGCGACATATATTTAAATAATAAATTTTTTAACTTCAACAAAGCATTCAACTTTTGATGCGATATACAAACCGGTGCCATTAATAGTTAAGCATAACATTTAGGCGTGCGCGACGTTTTGCTGTGTTGTAGTCCGCAAACTCTTGATAACGTTCATTAAACAAATTCTCAACCACAGCAGAGACTTCACCATTCCACTTTCCAACATTAAAGCGACGTGCCAACCTAACGTTACATTTTCTTATTAAATCGACTGGATCACCATCCCCCAAAAGGGTAGCTTTACTAGTTTGGTAATAAGCAATACTTCCATCCCAGTGACTGTCGAATTGATGTGTGAGTAATGCACTGACAGTGTTGCTTGGCATAGATTGCTCATAGTTTCTCGCCAACTTTTCTTTTGTTTCACGAATACGTACATGCGCATAATTCAACAACAAATTAGTTTTTCTGGCTATGTGCCATTTGATCTGTGTCTCAAAACCATTGACTTCGGCCGTTCCAGTGTTAACAGCCCCCTCTATATCTTCAGCATCTGTAACGAGTAGAAACCCTGGTGGCGCCGTAAAAGGTGAATCTCTCCTGTCAATATGATCTGAAATAATGTCGTAAAAAAGCCGTGCATCAATATCTAGCTTACCGACTTTGCCTAAGTAGCCAATTTCTCTAGAGATAATACGCTCAGGATCTACATTCCCTAAATTTGCATCATATTGCTGTAACAACGTCACACCTGGCAGTAATGTAGGGACTTGCAATGATCGGTTGAATTTCTCTTCCAGATAATTTGGTGTGCGCAGTGCAGATGATGCACCTATCCTTATCGTATGATTTGGCAAAAACTTATAGTTAACACTCACTCTTGGTGAAATATCGGTGCCCGTAAAATCATTATTTTCAATCATAGCACCTGCATTAAAAAGCCACTTACTGTGTGGCGACCACTCCGCATGTCCAAATAATCGCTGCAAATCAAAATAGTCGGTTTTATTAGTGCCTAAATAAAAAGGCGCGCGCAAACTATCTTGTCGGATATTACCCCCCCAAACAAATCTTAAATCATTGCCTAATGAAAAATTATGCTGTGCCTCAATATCATATCGTTCAACTTCAGTAAGGTTTTTAACCGAAATTGTATCGTTAACTAATAGCGCTCCAAATCCTGGTCCTAATAGGGCATTAACTGCAGGCCTTAAGTTTACTGAAGTTGTTTTATCATTAGAGCGATCATAAGAGTGAAAAGCTTGTAAGGAAAAGTCACTGCTCGCTGAAATATTGTGTCTCCAACGGACTAACTCATAATGATTAAATATTTTCTTGGTCCTTGGTAAAAACACCAAAGGATCTTCATTAATATTACCCTCTCCCCTAGCGCCATCGGCGAGACCAAACTCAAATTCAATATTATTGTTATTGTTGATTTGATAATCTGCACTCAAATTGAGTAGTCGAGTGCGTTTAAAATCATTTCGATTATCAAACCCATCATCTTCGCGATAGCCCGTCGTAATGCGATAACTTAAATCACCTGTGTGCCCTCCGTGGCGGTAGAAGGCTTCATTTCGGCCATTTCCATGCGTAGCGATTATGCTATTACTAGGCACTTGTGAGGAATGTTGGGTAATGATATTAATAACCCCAAAATAAGAGTTTGCGCCATAGCTAGCCGCATTAGGTCCACGCGTAACCTCAATCCGTTCGATATCAGCAATTGCTAATGGTAATTCACTCCATTGCACACCACCATATAGCGGGCTGTAAACCGAACGTCCATCAATCAGCACCTGCATACTCCCTGCATAAGCAGTAGTCATACCATGGTAGCTGACGACATGATTAGTGTTGTGTACATAACCAGCGTTCTCAGCAACATAAAATCCAGGCACTAAACGAAATATTTCAGGAAGGTCTACAATACCTGCAGCACGTATCAATTCACGATCAATCACAGTTACTGCAGAAGGGGCGTCCGACTTTGGCTGCGAAAGACGTGAAACAGAGAGCACCGTTGGCACCTCACCGATATAATCTTCCTCAGCAAGATCCACTTCTTCCAGCCCGAATGCACCTGCCCATTGCGGGCTGGCAACGATCAAAAGTAGGATTAAAACTAGAATTGACTTCATAATGGTTTAAGTGACAATCATTTTGATAGTGCTTTTAGTGCTTGTTTTATACCGTCTGAAACTGAAATATCAGCCTCCAAACCTTTAACTGATGCCAGCGCTTCACGTTCGTTGTATCCAAGTGCAATTAATGCATTCAGGACATCTTGTGTAGCAGATTTTGCGGCTCCTGACGCAGAGCCCAAGCCTGCTACTATATCAAATTTATCTTTCAGTTCTAGAAGCAAACGCTCTGCTGTTTTCTTACCAACACCTGGAATTCTGGTTAGCAAGGTCACATCTTGACTACTGATAGCTGCAATCAAGTCATCTATCGACACACCGCTTAATATGGAAAGCGCAGACTTAGCGCCTATACCATTAACTTTTAGCAATTGCCGAAATGTATCTTTTTCTTGCTGTGTGCCAAAGCCATAAAGCAGCTGTGCATCCTCTCTAACAACCATATGCGTAAGCAATGTCACTTTAGAACCAAGCTCAGGTAAATGGTAGAAAGTACTCATTGGCACTTCAACCTCATAACCAACACCAGCACATTCAAGCACTATCAATGGCGGTGCTTTTTCAATTATTAGTCCGTTTAAGCGAGCAATCATATTTTTCCTAATTTATAGGCTAGCCAATGAGGCGGCCATTTTTAACACGAAATCCTTTTGTTGCGAGCTTACCGAGACCCTGTCCACCATGAATGTGACAGATTGCACATGCTAGGGCATCCGCTGAATCAGGGCCTGGCGTTGCGGGTAGCAATAACAAACGCTTGACCATTTCCTGTACCTGCTCCTTTTTGGCATGTCCATTACCAACGACTGATTGCTTAACCTGCAATGCCGTATATTCAGCCACTTCAAGCTGTCGTATCACTGCTGCGCATATCGCAGCACCACGCGCCTGACCAAGCAAAAGTGTAGACTGTGGGTTAACATTAACAAATACCTTTTCTATAGCAACCTGAGTAGGCTGATAAGTATCAATGACTTCAAATAAGCCATCCAAAATAATCTTTAATCTTGCGGGCAGCGTCTCTCTATCCGTCTCTTTTCCACTTGCTGTTTTAATTGTTCCACTAGCAATATATTCAACTTTCTCACCCACCTTCTCTATGACGCCAAAGCCTGTCAGTCGCAAGCCGGGATCGATGCCCAATACCCTAATGTTGCTCATCAATTAAGAGCCTTAGCAATATTTTAATGGCATACAACAAGTCTTAATCTTCCTCAATTACAGCAGAAGTGTATACATCTTGCACATCATCAAGATCTTCAAGTGCATCAAGAATCTTTTGCATTTTCACGCCCTCTTCGCCCGTTAATACAACCTCATTTTGAGGCTTCATCGTTACCTCAGCAACAGCAGCAGCATGCCCAGCGGTTTCTAAGGCTTCTTTAACCGTCATAAAATCAGCTGGCGAGGTAATTACTTCTAAACTGCCGTCATCGTTTGCCAAAATATCTTCCGCACCTGCCTCTAACGCAACTTCCATAATTGCGTCTTCATCAGCTCCGGGTTCGAAAATCAGCTGTCCACAATGATCAAACATGAAAGCAACTGATCCATCTGTCCCTAGATTGCCACCATTTTTGCTAAGTGCATGTCGCACATCAGCGACTGCGCGCTGCTTATTATCTGTCATGCAGTCAATAATGATAGCTGCGCCATTGATACCATAGCCTTCATAGCGAATCTCTTCATAGCTAACACCCTCAAGCTCACCTGTACCTTTTTTAACTGCACGTGTAATGTTATCCGCAGGCATATTTTCATCTTTTGCCGCCGCAATCGCAGCACGCAACCTAGGGTTCATTGCTGGATCTCCTCCACCCATTCTTGCGGCAACTGTAATCTCTTTAATCAACTTGGTAAAAATCTTACCGCGCTTAGCATCTTGTCTTCCTTTGCGGTGTTGTATGTTTGCCCATTTACTATGTCCAGCCATGATCCCTTACCTTAAACAATCTTTTACAAAAAACAGAATTCTATCATGTTGCTTAAAACTACTTACCACAGAAGTATCTTGCGAGTGAAAAACAACTTAATCAGGCAAGCCTATTGGCCTATAAAATATTTGCAGACTTGCTATAAAGGTGTATATTTTTATTTCATGCTAGGGGAGAAGAATCATGAAAACATTAAAACAAATATTAGAAGAAAAACAAATACAAGAAGTAATCAGCATCTCACCAGAAAAAATGGTATTTGAGGCACTTGTTATCATGGCAGAAAAGCATATTGGTGCCTTAGCTGTCATTGAAAATGGCAAGCTAGTTGGTATTTTCTCTGAACGAGACTATGCGCGTGAGGTAGCATTAAAAGAAAAGAAATCAAAAACTACACCAATTAGTGAAGTCATGACTTCTAAACTCATATATGGGCAAGCAAACGATTTGGTGGATAGTGCAATGAATACTATGTCCAATAAACGCATCCGGCACCTACCTGTGATGGATAGTAATGACATGATTGGCATGTTATCTATTGGAGACTTAGTAAAGGCGACGATTGAATATCAAGAAGAGCTCATTAACCAATTAGAGAGTTACATTCGTAGCTAAATCTATTTAAATGAAATTTGGTTTTAGGCCAAAAATCATGATACCGTCTTCATGATTTAAATGAAGTGTTAATCATGAATGTTATCTATTGAGCTTTCTCAGTATTTTGCATAATAAGAACACGGTTAAGAAACAAATACCGTGTATTTATTAATTTAAGATTAAGGAGAATAAATATGTGGACAACACCAGCAGCTACAGAAATGCGTTTTGGTTTTGAAGTAACCATGTACGTAATGAACAAATAAGCTCAAGCTTATTTTCATTAAGGGCGCTTTTAGCGCCCTTTTAATTTCCCCGCCTACTATTTACAAATACTTGGCTACCATTGCATTTTGCAGATTAATTGCTTTAAGAGGCACGCGGACATAATAGCCGCTACCAGCAGCTTCAGTTATCTGTTGTCCTTTTTTATTTAGCATGGTTTCAATGACAACATCCTGATTTCCTGATGGGTGAATGATTTGCAGCCTATCCCCTACAGCAAATTTATTTCTTGCCTCGATGTCTGCCCAGCCATTATCTATATCATATGCAACGACATCACCTACATACAAACTCCGATTTGATTTGGAATAACCTTGTATATAGTTTTGATGTTCAGCAGTATGATGACGCTGATAAAAGCCATCGGTGTAGCCTCTGTTTGCCAAATTCTCGAGCTCACTAAGCAGACTGAGGTCAAATGGCCGTCCCGCAACTGCATCATCAATCGCTTTTCGATAATTTTGCGCAGTACGTGCCACATAGTAACGTGACTTTGTGCGGCCCTCAATTTTCAACGAATCAACGCCTGCTTGAATCAGCTTTTCTACATGTTCTATTGCTCGCAAGTCCTTACTATTCATAATATAGGTGCCATGCTCATCTTCCATGATGGGCAACAATTCTCCTGGCCTACCCTTTTCTTCAATCAGAAAAACTTTATCGGCTTCAGAATGTCTAGGCAAGCTGCCACAGGCTGACAAATTAGACCGTTCCATTTTCGCCTCAAAATCGAAGTCTTTAAGACGAATCACGCCAGCAGCATCTTCTTTTGCATCATGAACCTTATAATCCCATCGACAGCTGTTCGTGCAAGTACCTTGGTTGGGATCACGAGAATTAAAATAGCCAGACAATAGACATCTGCCAGAATAAGCGATACAGAGCGCACCATGGATAAAAACCTCAAGCTCCATCTCTGGGCACTCTTGACGAATTTCCTTAATTTCGTCAATCGAGAGTTCCCGAGATAAAATCACGCGTGTTAAGCCAATTTTTTGCCAGAACTTTACGGATGCATAATTGACTGCGTTGGCTTGTACTGATAAATGAATTGGCATTTCAGGCCATTTTTCTCGCACCATCATAATCAAACCAGGATCCGACATAATCAGTGCATCGGGCTGCATAGCAATCACAGGCTCCATATCACGCATATAGGTTTTTACTTTGGCGTTATGCGGTGAGATGTTGCTCGCAACAAAGAATTTCCTACCACGCTCATGGGCCTCTTTGATACCAATTGCCAAGTTCGCCATTGAAAAATCGTTTTCACGTACACGCAAACTATAGCGTGGCTGCCCTGCATAAACCGCGTCTGCACCATAGTCAAATGCAGTACGCATACGATCTAAATCACCAGCTGGCGATAATAATTCAGGAGATTTCATTTACTGCTCATCATTCATTACTTTCAAAATAATTAATAAACGCTAAGCCATATTAGGCGCAAACGCTTATAACCCTAATTTGTAATCATAATGCACTACGATCGTCTTAACATTGCCAAAAAACTGTATTTTGCAATAAAAAAGGCCTCAGACGAGGCCTTTGTCACTACCTACTTAATTATCCTTTTACTTCAACCGATTGTGTGAACGTTTTGCCTTCATTATCAGTTGCTACCAATTCAAATTCGCCAGGTGCATCTGGCACAAAATCGAATTTAAAGTAAGGGTCTTCTGCAGTCCCTACATTCACATCTACTGTCATCACTGGCTTACCATTATAAGTAAAGCTCGCTTTATTAATATAAAACGCTGGTAAAAAGCCTTGTGACTCCAAGTCGCGCTGCAGACCGGTTCTCATCACATGCTTGATATTCACTTTAGCAGTTGTCGGTGTACCGAACTTTTCTGGGGCGGATACTTTCATCCTAATCTTACCTGCCGCCGCTCTAACCGCTGCTTCGTCATTCGAAACGATTCCACCGCAACCACCAGCTGCCCGAATTGGACGAGATGCTAAATACAACTTACCATTTGCATCCTCGCCAACTAATCGAACAAAAGCATCTGTTTCAAAGCGAATACGAGTAGATAAGTTAAAGTCGCCTAGTGCATCGGTTAAATGATATGTTGCTGTCAATGGAATAGGGTTGGCATCAACAAAGGAATAAAGCTTCACGATTTTTATGCCAGCTGCTTTTGCAGCAGCAGTGTCAATTGAGTAAGTCACTGGAACCTGCGCGCCGCTTTCAGCACGTTTTGGAGCATCAATTTTAATAAAATCAACCTCTTGCATCGGCCTTTGTTCAAAGAATGCCTCTTTCATCACGGGCCATAATTTTGGGTCAGCCTCAGCAAACGCTGATACGCTGATTATCAACAACATTGCTGACAATACCCAAAAAACTCTTAATTTATTACTTACCTTCATGACTCACCCCTCTAAAAACAATCGTCTTTTTTTATGTACTAATCATATTAACGATTCATTAAACTTTTGGACTACTAGCGCCTATTTTAGTTTGATTGCCAGAAAAATCTGTGACCAGCATCACACTAGTATTTAGTCGGAAAATCAACAAACTACTTACAGCTACGCTATTTTGCTTGGGTCGCCAGAAGGGCGCATTACGTAATTTGGATCAGCAAATTCTTCAAAATTAAGCTCCACGCCATTGCCAGCAGGATCTTTCAGATTTATCTGCTTCATCCCATTTGCCAAAGTTCTGGTAGTGTAAGCGACATCGTGCGATTTTAGATTAGCCTCCATCGCAGGCATATCAGTACAGGTGAAAGAGACATGATCAAATGGCCCGTGCACATGTAGTTTTGGCGGTTCAGGCGTTTTGTACTCAGCCAAATGAACCACGTCGTTGTCACCAATATAAAGCCAGTAACCATAGGTGGTACTTGCCACACGCTTACCGACTGTCAGGCCTAATACATCGCAGTAAAAATCACGTAACAAGTGCATGGTGTCACGGTCTGTTCTAAAGTTTACATGATTGATTTCAGTCAATGGCATCTTATTTAATTTTCTACTAAATCTCAAAAGTACATTGTAGCTTATGGCTTATTCACCTTCAAATGCACAGAGCGCATAACACACTAAGCCAAGTTGTTTGAGCCGGCTTGTGCCACCTAAATCAGGCAAATCGATCACAAAAGCGCACTCTATAACATTACCACCAAGCTTTTGGATTAACGCTGCGGCAGCTTCGGCTGTGCCTCCTGTGGCAATTAAATCATCAATTAACAGTATTTTCTCACCAGCGCTAATCGCATCCGCATGAATCTCCACCCTGTCAGAACCGTATTCCAATACATAATCATGCCCCATGGTTTCTGCTGGCAGCTTACCAGCTTTGCGAATTGGCACAAAGCCAACACCTAGCTTATAAGCGAGCGCCGCGCCCAAAATAAATCCACGCGCTTCAATTGCAACAATTTTATCTATGTGTTGATCTTTATAGCGTTCATAGAAATCATCAATCACCTGCTGAAAACCCTTGGCATCTGCAAGCAAAGTGGTGATATCGCGGAATTGGATTCCAGATTTTGGATAGTCGGGGATGGTGCGGATAAGGGATTCAAACGCCATACTTAACTAAGACCTAGAAGTCATAACTAATAATATTATTGGTTTCAGAAATATGATTGCGGGCAAAAAGAATATCAACTATTTCATTTACCTCAGCTTCTTTAATCTTTTTCTGGAAGATAGCTGAGACGTGTTGAGTCAATGTTTTGCGTCTTCGCGGACGATGTCTCTTTTCTGATTTTTTTAAAATTTCAAGCACGCGCTGATAATTTGGGTTGTCAGTTGATACAGGGGCCGAACCAAGCTCAAGCATACTATTGAACCGTTTACATCTTAACCCCTCTTGGTTTAAATGACGAATAAGAGGGTCAAAGCCCTTAGAAAGCACAATACATTCAAACTTTTTTGGGTTCTCTAAGAAACGACCTAACTGCATAGCGATATGAAAATCAAGTGCGTTTTTCCCGTTACCCTCTATTTTTTGCCATTGCAATCGCGAACCAAAGCTCTGCGCTTTTTTTACCAAGTCGAGTGAAATATTTTTTTGGCTAGCCCCAACAAATATTTTTACGCTATATGAGCTGTCTAATAAATCTAGATTTACTTGTTGTACATTTTCAAAATCAACAAGTAAACATTTATCAATCATTTGAATGCCCTAAAAATGTCAATCAGTTCACGAGAACTAGGCACATCCGCGAAGACAGTAAGACTGGTACGGCAAGCGGATGTAACGACGTTATTGTGAATTGAGCACATTTTTAACTGGGATTTTGTTGACGGACGCGAATGTGCAACTCCCGCAACTGCTTCTCATCAACAGCACTCGGTGCATGCGTCATTAAGCACTGTGCTTTCTGTGTTTTTGGGAAGGCAATGACATCACGAATAGACTCTGCGCCTGCCATCAATGTTACCAAACGGTCTAAACCGAATGCTAAACCACCGTGTGGTGGCGCACCGTATTGTAAAGCTTCAAGCAGAAAGCCAAATTTTTCTTGTGCTTCTTCATCAGTGATATTGAGCGCTTTAAATACTTTGGCTTGTACCTCTTGCTTGTGAATACGCACTGAACCGCCGCCTACTTCCCAGCCGTTTAATACCATATCATAGGCTTTTGATAGACAAGCGCCTGGGTTGGTTTCCAGCAATTCTTCGTGTCCATCTTTTGGGCTTGTAAACGGATGGTGTAATGCATTCCAACGACCATTATCTTCATCACGTTCAAACATTGGAAAATCCACGACCCATAGTGGCGCCCAAGCACGTCCATCCACATGGCCTTTATCATGACCTATTTTCTGACGCAATGCACCCAGCGCTTCATTCACAATTTTTGTGGTATCTGCACCAAAGAAAACAATATCACCATTTTGTGCACCCGTGCGCTCGATAATTGCTTTAAGTGCTGTCTCATGAATATTTTTAACAATTGGGCTTTGCAGACCTTCTTCATTTAATTTGCTGGCATCATTTACTTTGATGTAGGCCAAGCCTTTAGCACCATAGATTTTTACGAACTCTGTGTAGGTATCAATTTCCTTACGGCTGATTTCCGCACCATTCGGTACACGAATCGCAGCTACGCGACCATTGTCGCTATTAGCTGGGCCTGAGAATACTTTAAAATCGACATCTTTCATCACGTCTGAAAACTCAGTAATTTCTAAGGTCACGCGCATATCAGGCTTGTCAGAACCATATCGGCTCATTGCCTCTGCATACGACATGCGTGGAAACTGCGCAGGCAAATCGACATTTTGCACTTTCTTCAACATCTGACGAATCATCTCTTCGACAATGTCCATAATGTCGTTTTCTTCTAGAAATGAAGTTTCTAAATCAATCTGGGTAAACTCAGGTTGGCGATCCGCACGTAAGTCTTCATCACGGAAGCATTTGGTAATTTGGAAATAACGATCAAAACCGGATACCATCAGTAATTGCTTGAAAAGCTGCGGCGATTGCGGCAGTGCAAAAAATTCGCCGTGATGGATGCGAGAAGGAACCAAGTAATCACGTGCGCCTTCTGGTGTGCTCCGATTCAGCATTGGTGTTTCGATTTCAATAAAACCATTATCGTCCAAATAATCACGAATGACCTTTGAAACACGATAACGCAATTTCATATTTTCTTGCATCGCTGGACGACGCAAATCTATATAGCGATGTTCCAGACGAACCAATTCACTCAGATTATCATCATCCAACATAAATGGTGGCGTAAGTGATGGATTTAAAATCTCAATTTCGCTTGCCAACATTTCCACTTCACCTGTTGGAATATTTGGGTTGACTGTTCCTTCAGGCCTTGCGCGCACTTTACAAGTTATTTTGAGTACAAACTCATTTCTTACGGATTCCGCAATTGCAAATGCTTCTTTAGTATCAGGGTCAATCACTATTTGCGCCATACCCTCACGATCACGCAAATCGATAAATATCACGCCGCCATGGTCACGACGACGATGAGCCCAGCCGCAAAGAGTAACAGTTTGGCCTATATGTTCACGGTTTATTTCACCGCAGTAATGTGTACGCATCATAATGTTCTAATCTATTGTTTTCGTGAATAATTTATTTCGTTTTATTGTACTTTGTTAATGCTGCTGCTTTTTCAGACTTCAGTTCTGGCGCAACGGTGCCCATACTAATAATGTATTTCAGCGCTTGATCGACACTCATATCAAGCTCTACAACGTCTTTTTTTTCCATCATTAAAAAGTAACCACCTGTTGGATTAGGTGTAGTAGGTACATAGACACTCACATACTCACCAACTAAGTGATTACTTACATCGCCGCCAGGCTCTCCCGTTAAAAAAGCAATGGTCCATGATCCTTTGCGCGGAAACTCAACCAACAACGCTTTACGGAAAGCATTACCAGAGTCAGAAAAAATTGTATCGGAAACCTGTTTGACGCTTGAATAAATTGACTTCACAACTGGCACACGCGAAAGTAAGTTTTCCCATAGTAAAATCAATTGCTGCCCAAAAATATTCGTGGCAATAACACCTGTGACAAAAATAATGCTAATCGTTAGGACAGCACCTAGCCCAACGACACTGAATCCGAGCATTTTCTCTGGCCGCCAAGACTCAGGCAATAGTAACAAGCTCTGATCCATTGTTTGGATCAATGTGCTAAGCAGCCAAAAAGTGACGACTAATGGCACTAGCACTAGCAAGCCCGTAATAAAGTAATTTTTCATAATGCCCTAATGGCAACCACAACCTGGTGAACAACTGGCGGCTGGCGCGGGTTCCTCTGCCTTTTTGTCGGCAACTGGCGCCGCTTGCGTCTTTGGCTTATCCTTAAAGTCAGTGGCATACCAGCCTGTACCATTCAATTGAAAACTAGGTGCGGATAACATTTTAGAAAATGACATCTTGTGACAAGCTGGGCACTCACTTGTATTTTCTGCGCTTGCTTTACGCATCACTTCATCCTGATGTCCGCAAGCTGTACATTTAAAATCATATATTGGCATGATAGGTTAATCGTTGTATTAAGTTTAATTAAAATCAAAAGCGAGATTATAACTGATGTCACGCAATTGGTTAATCTATTCAAAGATTTACAATAATAAATATTCACTCAATAAAAAAGGCCTTGCAAGCAAGGCCTTTTGCCACAGTGGTACGTCTCAAAATGGAATGTCGTCATCAAAATTATCAAATGAAGAGCCCCCGCTAGTTGCTGGCGTTTGCTCTTTCGCTGCTGGTGTTGATGGCCTAGATGGCATCTGATTAAAGTCATCAGGCGCACTATCTTGACCAGCATCATAACTAGCTGCACCACTATCACCCTTGGCACCTAGCATTTGCATTTGATCGGCAACAATCTCAGTTGAGTAACGCGTGACTCCATCTTTCTCCCACTTACGGGTCTGCAAGCGACCCTCCACATAAACAGAGCGGCCTTTTTTAAGGTATTCACCAGCAATTTCAGCCAAACGTCTATACATCACAATATTGTGCCATTCAGTTTTCTCTTGCTTAACACCACTTTTATCTTTCCAATTTTCTGTAGTTGCAATACTAAAATTACAAACAGCTTCCCCGTTCGGCATATATCGAACTTCTGGATCTCGCCCAAGATTACCAACTAATATCACTTTATTGACTGATGCCATTATCTACTCCCTATCAATTTCAATATATTTTGCTCTAATGCTGCTTGCTCTTCAACACTTTGCCGGTTATTTATTTTAACAATCAGTGTTTGTTCTTTGGGAAGCAGCGCTGCTTCTTCCACACCAGACATTTCCTCAACGGCGTTTTTAAGTAATTCAGCATTGCAGTTTTCCAGCACTTCCACATGATACATCTTTGTTTTAACTGATGGTGGCGTTTTCATGCCAAATGCGGCGACTAACCAAATGCCGATTAGTGTTGCGCAAAAAATAAAGACACTTGAGAAACCATATTGATCTGATAAAAAACCACCAGCTAACGCCCCAATAAAGATACCGAAAGACTGTGCTGTATTGTGTACTCCAATGGCTGTTCCTTTTGATGCCGCTGGCGCCATTTTTGATATCAGGGAAGGTAAGGTTGCCTCGAGTAAATTAAATGCAAAAAAGTAAAAAAATAATGCCGCCACAACACCCCAAAAATGATGAATATTCATTGCAAAAAGCAGCTGCGCTAATAACATGGTCAGAACCGCTCCAATAAATACTTGCTTCAACTTAGCGCGTTTTTCGCCATAAATAATCGCAGGCAACATGAGTGCAAACGATATCGTTAATACAGGTAAATAAACAATCCAATGCTGATTTTCATTAAGCCCGCTGGTTTCTTTTAAAGCAAATGGCACGACGACAAACATGGCCATTTGTGCTGCATGCAGACTAAAAACGCCAAAATTCAATCGCAGTAACTGTACATTACCTAGCACATCTTTAATCTTGTCTGGCGCTGTTTCTGTATCAGAATGAAAATGACTATTAACAGGATCAGGAACTAAAAACTTTACGACACCAATTGCAAATATGGACAGAATTGCCGTCATCCAAAAGATGCCTGACACACCAATCGCTTGATTCAATAATGGCCCCAACACGAGTGATGCAGCGAATGTCACGCCGATTGTTCCGCCAATGGTCGCCATCGCTTTAGTACGATGTTCTTCTCTGGTAGAGTCGGCTACAAGTGCCATTACAACAGCTGAAACCGCGCCAGCACCTTGTATTGCGCGCCCAATAATCACAGTAATAATATCCGAACCCATTGCAGCAACTACACTACCGACAACAAAAATGAGCATGCCAATATAGATGACTTTTTTTCGTCCATATTTATCACTAGCGATACCAAAGGGAAGTTGTAGCAAAACTTGTGTCAAACCATAAGCGCCCAGTGCTAATCCGACCATTGTATGATTCTCTCCACCTTTCAACGTTTGCGCATAAATAGCAAATATCGGCAGAATAAGAAACATACCAAGCATCCGTAAACCATAAATCGAGGCTAAACTAATTGTGGCACGCCGTTCTTTTGGCGACATCTTTTCAGAAATTTGCATGAAACCTTAGCTGAATTCAAAATAATTGCGTATATTATCAGGTTGCCCCAATTTTTAGTTAAAGCAATGATGGAATTTATTAAAATACGCGGTGCTCGCACCCACAATTTAAAAGACATTTCTCTAGACATCCCGCGTAACCAACTTGTCGTCATTACCGGTTTATCAGGTTCAGGAAAGTCCTCGCTCGCTTTCGATACGCTCTATGCCGAAGGCCAAAGACGCTATGTAGAAAGCTTGTCTGCTTATGCAAGACAGTTTCTCGCGCGCATGGACAAACCAGACGTTGATTTAATTGAAGGTCTGTCACCCGCTATTTCAATCGAACAAAAGTCAACCTCTCACAACCCTCGCTCAACAGTTGGTACGGTAACAGAGATTCATGATTACTTGCGTTTGCTGTATGCCCGTGCAGGGGATCCAGAATGCCCCGAACATCATATCAAACTACAAGCACAAACAGTCAGCCAAATGGTTGATGCCATTCTTAAGTTTCCCGAAGAAACGAAAGTGATGATTTTGGCACCTGTTGTTTCCAACCGTAAAGGTGAGCAGTTAGATTTGTTTGATGACTTAAAAGCGCAAGGATTTGTCAGATTAAGAGTGGATGGAAAAATTTATGAAGTCGATGAACTGCCGAAGCTCACCAAAACAACTAAGCATAATGTAGATGTTGTTGTCGATCGTCTAAAAATCCGTGATGACATGAAGCAACGAATTGCGGAAAGTTTTGAAACAGCTCTTCGGTTAGCTGATGGTAAAGCAATTGCGCTAGAAATGGATACAAATGAAGAGCATCTCTTTTCAGCTAAGTTCTCTTGCCCAGTATGTGATTACTCACTTGCTGAATTAGAGCCGCGCTTATTCAGTTTCAACAATCCAATGGGGGCTTGCCCAACCTGTGATGGCTTAGGCAATGTCAGTTTCTTTGATCCTAAGAGAGTGGTTGCTTTTCCCTCTTTATCCTTGGCTAGTGGCGCCATTAAGGGCTGGGACAAACGAAATCAATTTTACTTTCAAATGCTATCAAGTCTAGCAACTCACTACGGTTTTGACTTGGAAACTGCATTTGAAGATTTATCGCCAGAGGCACAAAATATTCTGCTTAATGGCTCGGGAAAAGAACAGATTGCGTTCAGATATATCAATGAACGTGGTACATTTTTTACCAAGACACACTCTTTTGAAGGCATTCTTAATAATCTTCAACGTCGTTATCGTGAGAGCGACTCCTCTGCGGTAAGAGATGAACTGTCTAAATATATCAATAGTGCTAGTTGTCCAGACTGCGGTGGCACACGACTGCGCCGTGAAGCTAGACATGTAAAAGTGGGCGATAAAAACATTCATCAAATTTGTGAACTGCCACTCATGCAAGCGCATACTTTTTTTGACACATTAGCCCTCGAGGGTGCGAAATTAGCCATTGCAGATAAAATCGTCAAAGAAATTAGCAACCGACTCAAGTTCTTAACAAATGTTGGTTTAGAGTATTTATCGCTATCTCGTTCCGCAGAAACACTATCTGGTGGTGAAGCACAGCGAATTCGTCTCGCCAGTCAAATCGGCAGCGGTTTAACTGGCGTGATGTATGTGTTAGACGAGCCATCAATCGGGTTACATCAACGTGACAATGATCGATTATTGGATACGCTGAAGCGTTTACGCGATATTGGCAACAGTGTCATCGTAGTAGAACATGATCAAGATGCAATTATGACGGCTGATTATGTAATCGATATAGGCCCTGGCGCTGGAGAACACGGTGGTCAAATAGTTGCAGAAGGCTCACCTGCAGAAGTACTGGCTAATAATGCATCACTCACAGGGCAATACCTGAGCGGTAAAAAACAAATTATTTACAGAAAGACGCGCACCAAGCCTGATCCTAAAAAGTGGATTAAACTAACAAATGCAACTGGTAATAATTTACGCAATGTAACAGCAGAAATTCCAGTAGGCCTACTGACTTGTGTGACCGGTGTCTCAGGGAGTGGCAAATCTACACTGATTAACGATACTTTATATCGTGCTGTTGCGCAGCATCTATATCGTAGCAATGCTGAGCCAGCAGCGCATGACGATATTGAAGGCTTAGCCTTTTTTGACAAGGTTGTTGATGTCGACCAAAGTCCGATCGGTCGCACCCCTCGCTCCAACCCCGCCACTTATACTGGCTTATTCACACCTATCCGAGATTTGTTCGCCGCTGTACCTGAGAGTAGAGCACGTGGCTATGGCCCTGGGCGCTATTCATTCAATGTAAAAGGCGGCCGTTGTGAGGCCTGTCAAGGCGATGGTGTGATTAGAGTTGAAATGCACTTTTTGCCCGATGTTTATGTGCCTTGTGATGTGTGTAAAGGACAGCGCTATAATCGAGAAACGCTAGAAATCCATTTCAAAGGTAAAAATATTCGTGAAATTCTAGAACTAACAGTCGAACAAGCACATGAATTTTTTAGTGCGCAACCAGCCATTGCCAGAAAACTTAAAACATTGCTTGATGTGGGGCTGGGATATATCACACTAGGCCAAAGTGCTACAACATTATCTGGCGGTGAAGCACAGCGGGTAAAGCTAGCGCTGGAACTCAGTAAGCGTGACACAGGTCGCACGCTCTATATTTTAGATGAGCCAACCACTGGCCTACACTTTGCAGATATCCAATTACTGCTTGATGTGATTCATCGCCTGCGCGACGCTGGTAATACCATCGTCATTATTGAACATAATTTAGATGTGATTAAGACTGCAGATTGGATCATTGATATGGGTCCAGAAGGAGGCGACGGTGGCGGTATGATTATCGCTCAAGGCACTCCAGAAACGGTAGCAGAAACTGAAGCCAGCTATACTGGAAAATACCTTAAGCCAATGCTTTAGCATATCGATTAAATGTAGCACTTTGCTTCAGAAACAAAGACATGGTAAGTATCAATTTTTTCAGCTAGCGCTTCTCTGCCTTGAAGACCTAGATTTATTGCTATATCTTCATTCAACGTATTTGCAATTTCACTCGCTGTTTTGCCATGCTCTAAATCAAAGGCAATATGTGCTGCAATATAGACAATTGGCGCTAAACTGCAAGCATTTTGATTTAACGGGTCGGTGTAATAGCGAATGGCACGCGCAATATCTTCAGGGAAGTTCCAATGCCGCGCCAACTTTTCTCCTACCTGACAATGATCGATGCCTATTACAGCGTGTTCGACTTTACTGCGCTCTAGAACATTTTTGCCTTTGCAAACTTCATCAATTTGCGTACCGGCTCCCGGAAAAACAATATGGATTGGCAACTCACCCACGGTATGCATCAATCCTGCCATATAAGCTGAATCTGTATCAAAACCTAAATCTTTTGCAAGCTGTCTGGCTATTGAGGCAGTGACTAAACTATGTTGCCAAAACCGTTTTAAATTTAAACCCGGTACTTCGGTAAATGCGGACACCACACCACAAGCAATCACAAGTGTTTTTAATTTTGCCAAGCCTATCAAGGAGACAGCTTCTTGAATTGAGCTTACTTCACGGCTGCAGCCAAAATAAGCCGAATTCGAGAGCCTAAGCACTTTAGCAGACAATACCAAATCATGATTTATTTTATCTGCTAAGGTTTTAATATCAACATTACCATCATTAAGTAGCTCTGTTACCTCTTGCACCACTTTAGGTAGCATAGGCATTGTTTGTGGTTGATCAAAAAATTTATCAATTAAGTTCATGTCGACCTCTATTTGGCAGTAAGATTACCAAATAGCATATGCCTATTTTCTATATTTCAATGCAGCGAATAAACAGTAGAACTAATGTCTATTTCAATTAGTAACGAAGAACTAAAAAATTAATAGAAATATGCGTAAGCAAAAATGGAGATGGCTAGAAGACTTAATATAAATTTAATGGCTAATGCCAACATAAACCCTAATCCAGCGGCAAAACCTACACGTGTTGCATCGCTAGCATTTCTCATTGCGATCAGCTCACCAACAACCGCGCCAATGATAGGCCCTATAATTAAACCTACAACTCCTGCAAAAACACCTAATACAGCACCAATCAACGTTCCCAAAAGCGCCAATTTACTTGCCCTAGCTTTCTTAACTGTAATATAAGAAGCAAAAAAATCTAACAGCCAAGTAATCAATGTAATGGTAGCAATAATAACCATCGTAACTTCACTTACACGTGTAAAGTCATCTATCCAAGCCCCTAATAATAATCCAGAAAAAATGAGCACAATCCCTGGCAATACAGGTAACGCTAGACCAATAAAACCTAGCATCACTAACATAACCGCGAATAACCAATACCAATCCACTCATATACCTCTATGGTGCTTGCACCATGTGCAATCTGGCGCTAATTGTCGCAGTGCGTCGATTGAGATAACGGGTATTACGATGCTTGTCATAATAACGCGGGTTTGGCACCATGACAGCTAATCTTGCTGCTTCAGTAGTAGATAAACGATGTGCTCCCTTATTATAGTAATGCCTAGTCGCAGCCTCTGCACCAAAAACGCCATTACCCCACTCAATCACATTCAGGTAAATTTCATATATTCGCTGTTTGCTAAGTAGCTGTTCTAGCATCAGTGTAATAATCACCTCTTCAAATTTTCTGACCAAAGAGCGCTTACTGGATAGAAATAAGTTTTTTGCCAGCTGCTGAGAAATTGTTGATCCACCAGCGACTAGTTTTCCCTTTTTAACATTTTTTTTTAAGGCATGCTCAATACCCTGCCAATCAAAGCCATGATGAGTCATGAACTTTGCATCCTCACTAGCGATAACAGCGCGTTTTAGATTACTTGAAATCTTTGCGTAGTCAATCCATTGATGCTTAAGTTTCGCATTGGGAGTCTCCTCTCGAATCTTAGCAAGACTTGATTCCATAAATGCAGTTGATGATGGATTGAATTTAATCAACCAGCAAATTTGTATAAAAATCCAAAGATAATGCAGCAACAGCCATATAAGAAGAAATGCAAATAAACGTTTAATATATCCAGCTACTGTTAGCGGCTTTGCTTTTGGCTTACTGTTAAAAAACCACTGTAATAACAAAATTTACACTCTCAGCTTCTCAATAACAGGTCCTGTCTGAGGGCGCACATTGCGCCAACAATAAAAAGCCTCTGCTGCTTGTTCAACCAACATGCCCAACCCATCAACAACAGTTGCACCTGCTTCTCGCGCTTGGGACATAAAGGGCGTTTCTTTGCCATACATCATATCGTATGCTAAACAGCCATCAGCAAAGATGTCATCTGGTATTGGTAATCTAGCGTCTTGTAGTCCAGCAGATGTCGCATTAATAACAATATCAAACTTTCGTCCTTTCAAATCTTGAAAAGCACAAGCAGCAAAACCAACAGAACGGTATTGAACTAGATCTTTTACTTTTGCCACCATTGCAACTGCTTTAGCAACGCTACGGTTAGCTATCTCCAATCGGCTAGGTGCTGCGTTTAATATGGGATGTAATACACCTTCAGCCGCACCACCTGCACCAAGAATTAAAACCCGTTTACTTAATATAGACTTATGTAAATTTTGCTCAATATCTCGAACAAGACCAATACCATCGGTATTATCGCCAATAATATTGCCATCAGAAAACAGCAATGTATTTACAGTACCAGCCTGCTTCGCATGCATTCTCAGCTGATTCGCCAATTGAAATGCCTCAAACTTGAATGGGACTGTTACATTGACCCCTCTATAACCTCTCGCCATGAGTTCTGCCACAATCTGCTGAAATCCATCTATCGGCGCCTCAATGGCTTCATACTCAATATTCTGATTTGTTTGTACAGCAAAGGATGAGTGTATCTCTGGTGATTTACTATGTGCGATCGGATGACCAATAACAGCATACTTATCCGTCATACTACTAATTACTCCAAGGCAAACCTGCATGCCGCCAGCCATTGATTAACGTGCGTTGTCTTTCCGCATTTGCCTCGCCCTCAAAACCTTCCAGCATATTATATGCTTCAGTGTAACCTAAAGACGAAGCCAGAGCTGCTGCATTATGGGAACGCCCTCCTGTTCTACACATAAAGATGACCAAAGCCTCTTTGTCAACCTGCATCGATAAATGCGCAGCAAAGTCAGGGTTAGCTACCATCCCTGGGTAAAACGCCCATTCAATGTGAACTGTATCTGGAACCTTCCCAACCAGCTCTAGCTCTGCACTAGAGCGTACATCGACTAGCACCGCATGTTCTGTCTTTTGCAAAACATCATAGACCTCCATCGGTGTAAGCGCACCTGAATAAGGCAAATGACTATCCTCTGCTCTTTGTTTTGCACGAGCCAGTATTTTACTAATTGCTTCCATTCTTTAACTCCTGTCTGAATCCGGTCTGAATAAGGTAGCTTGCATCAAAATAGCCTATCTTACAAATAGTATATCGCCAAACCACCAAAGAAACACAACCCATCATATGCACATAATTAGTGCGTTTTTTTATCATTTGCACTATTAGTGTGCATTCGTAGTGCTACACTTTGTAAAACTTGCGAATACTCGCTATTTTAAGCTTTTTTAAATGGCATAATTCCTGCTAATATCCATTATTAAATTTTATTTAAAAAATAATATTTAGATCCGATTTTCAATTCATTCAATATTAGGAGATTGTAATGTCTGTAGCAAACGTAATGAAGCTAATAATAGATAATGACATTAAATTTGTCGATTTTCGCTTTACTGATACCCGAGGTAAAGAACAACATACCACGGTACCTGTATCAGCTTTTAACGAAGATAAATTTACCGAAGGCCATGCTTTTGATGGTTCCTCTATCGCTGGATGGAAAGGCATCCAAGCTTCAGACATGCAATTAATGCCAGACCCTTCAACAGCAAATATCGACCCTTTCATGGATGAGCCTACACTTATCCTAACCTGTGACGTTGTTGACCCAACAGACGGCAAAGGTTATGACCGTGACCCTCGTTCCATCGCAAACCGCGCGGAAGCTTACTTAAAATCAAGTGGTATCGGCGACACTGCTTACTTTGGCCCAGAGCCAGAATTCTTTATTTTTGATAGTGTTGCTTGGGATGTTGGCATGGGCGGTAGTTTTGTTAAAATCAATTCTGAAGAAGCTGCATGGCAATCAGGTGATACTTTTGAGGGTGGGAATACAGGACACCGTCCTAAAGTGAAAGGTGGCTACTTCCCAGTACCTCCAGTCGATTCATTAATGGACGTGCGTTCAGCAATGTGCTCGACACTGGAAGCAATGGGTGTTCCAGTTGAAGTTCATCACCACGAAGTGGCTACAGCAGGGCAATGTGAAATCGGTACTAAATTTGCCAGCTTGGTACAACGCGCTGACTGGACACAAATCCTTAAATACGTTGTGTTAAACACAGCACACGCATATGGTAAAACAGCAACCTTTATGCCTAAGCCTATCCTAGGTGACAATGGTTCTGGTATGCATGTACACCAATCTGTATGGAAAGATGGCAAGAACCTATTTGCAGGTGACGGCTATGCTGGCTTAAGTGAATTTGCACTATACTACATTGGCGGCATTATTAAGCATGCTCGCGCACTCAATGCTATCACTAACCCAAGCACAAACTCATACAAACGTTTAGTACCAGGCTTTGAAGCGCCAGTAAAACTAGCATACTCAGCTAAAAACCGTTCGGCTTCAATCCGTATCCCATTTGTTCACTCAGACAAAGCACGCCGCGTTGAAGCGCGCTTCCCTGATCCAACAGCTAACCCATACCTAGCATTCGCTGCAATGCTAATGGCAGGGTTGGATGGTGTGCAGAACAAAATTCATCCTGGTGAGCCAGCAACAAAAGACCTTTACCACCTTCCACCTGAAGAAGATGCAGCAATCCCAACTGTCGCAAGCTCATTAGAGCAAGCTTTACAAGCTTTAGAAAATGATCATGAGTTCCTCACTCGTGGTGGTGTATTCTCTGAAGACTGGGTAAGTTCATATATTGCATTCAAGATGGACGAAGTCACGCAACAACGCATGACACCTACTCCATTAGAATTTGACATGTACTACAGTTGCTAATTCATATTCAGCATCAATAAAAGGGCAGTTACGGCTGCCCTTTTTATGTCTAAATCGTTGCGTATATCACATATCGCATTCTTTTGTTTATCCCAGTCAACCAATTTAATAAGAACTTCGTTGCCAACAATAACAGTCTCATCTAAACTACTGGTATGAAAAGACAATTTATTTTTATCAGCACCTGCTTATTTACTTTTTTTCTTCCTATTTTAGGCTACGCGGATATCTATAAGCATGTCGACGCCGATGGACGTGTCACCTATTCAAATGTAAAAATAAAAGGTGCTAAAAAAATCAATCTTGAACCTGCTGATACTAATTTTGGAACACAAAACAATAGCGAAACAAACGTACCCAAGTCTAAGCCAGCACCAGCGAACTTTCCTAAAGTTGATGCTGAAACACAAAAAAACAGAGACAACTCAAGAAAAAAAATTCTTATGTCTGAACTTGAATCCGAGAAAATTGCGCTAGAACAAGCAAAAAAAGCTTACGAGGAAGGCAAAGCTAATCCAGAAGTGCACCGACTACCAAATGGTGGGATTCGCAGAAACGTAGTCAAATACGAAGAAAAAATGCAAAAGCTACAAGCCGACGTTGATGCACATCAGCGAAATATAGAGCTGCTTGAGAAAGAAATTAGTAATATCAACTAAGTTATTCTATATTATAAAACTGGCTTATCTTTTGCTTTGTTTTATAGTATCAATAACTTTACTATTAGTATTTAACTCATGGTCCAACAAGTTCCCGCCTGTTTTACTGGTTTAGAAAACCTTGCCGTTTCAGTCATTTTACTAAACGCCTCAAAGCAAGTTATTTATATGAACCCAAGCGCTGAGGCCTTATTTGCAATGAGTGCAACGCAAACAGCAGGCACACATATCAATGATCTGTTTATCAACTGTGAAGTACTGGATTTAGCTATTGGACATGCAACCGCTAGTAATGGTCCATTTAGAGAGCATGAATTTGCGATTACGACCCAACGCCAGCTATCGTTTGCTGTAACTTGTACCGTTACACCAACCGTGATGCATGATGCAAGACTCATTTTGGAATTTCAACAAATGGATCAGCAATTACGCATTGCGAAAGAGGAGCGCATGCTCATACAGCAACAGGCTAATTCAGAACTACTACGCAATCTAGCACATGAAATTCGCAACCCACTTGGCGGACTGAGAGGAGCGGCACAGTTATTGGAACATGAATTGCCACAACCTAGTTTGCGTGAATATACACAGGTGATTATTAAAGAAGCAGATCGTTTGCAAGGATTAATGGATAGGCTTTTAGTACCTCATCGCGTACCAAAATACGAACCAACCAATATTCACGAAGTCTTAGAACGAGTACGCAGTTTGTTATTAGCCGAATCACCTAATAATATTAAAGTTCAGAGAGACTATGATACTAGCCTACCAGAACTCATTGGTGACAGAGAAAAATTGATACAAGCAGTACTCAATATTGCACGAAATGCCGTTCAGGCTCTACTCTCACAAGGAACAGAACAGGCAAAAATTACACTACGTACACGCGCAGCAAGACAAGTGACACTAAGCAGAAAACGCTATCGTGTTGGCATAAAATTAGACATTATTGACAATGGCCCAGGCATTCCTACAGATATGGTAGATAAAATATTTTACCCACTTGTATCAGGTCGTGAAGGAGGTTCTGGCCTAGGTCTCGCACTGGCGCAAACATTCGTCACACAGCATCACGGTATGATTGAATGTAAAAGCCAACCAGGTAAAACTTGTTTTTCAATTTTGCTACCTGTTGAAAGCACCCTAATCAAAAATGCCATTATCGAACAATAATAGTAAAGTGAGTGAATAACGAGATGAAACCAATTTGGATATTAGATGACGACAAATCAATTCGCTGGGTCTTTGAAAAAGCACTCGCTCGAGCTGATTTAGAATTCGAAACATTTTCAAATACGAGTGATGCTTTAGCTGCGCTTGAGCAACATCAACCGCAAGTAATCGTCAGTGATATTCGCATGCCAGGTGGCTCTGGTTTAGACTTTCTAACTGAAGTAAAAGAAAAATTTCCTGAAATCCCTGTCATCATCATGACCGCCTACTCAGATTTGGAAAGTGCAGTCGCAGCCTTTCAAAATGGTGCTTTTGAATACTTGGCAAAACCATTTGATGTCGATCAAGCATTAGACGTCATTAAACGTGCGGTTGATGAAACACTCCGTCAGGAAGTCGAGAGCGTTGAAATTGAAGAAGCACCTGAGATTATTGGTCAGGCACCAGCCATGCAAGAGGTGTTCAGGGCTATTGGCCGACTAAGTCGCTCCCATGCTACTGTATTAATTAATGGTGAATCTGGCAGTGGTAAGGAGCTGGTTGCTAGCGCACTACATAAGCATAGCCCAAGAGCAAACAACCCCTTTATTGCCATTAATACTGCAGCTATTCCAAAGGACTTATTAGAGTCTGAATTATTTGGTCATGAACGTGGCGCATTTACAGGCGCACAAGCAGCTAGACGCGGCAGATTTGAGCAAGCGGATAACGGTACATTGTTTTTGGATGAAATTGGTGATATGCCTGCTGATTTACAAACGCGACTGCTGCGCGTGCTCAGTGATGGACAGTTCTACCGTGTTGGCGGCCATCAACCAATTAAAGTCAATGTTCGCGTTATTGCCGCTACTCATCAAGATTTGGAAGAGCGCGTTAAGTTAGGTCTATTTCGTGAGGACTTATTCCATAGACTCAATGTCATCCGTCTACGCCTGCCAGCCCTAAGAGAAAGACGTGAGGATGTTCCGCTGCTAGCAAAGCATTTCTTACAACAAAGTGCACAAAACTTAGGTGTCGAAGCCAAGAAATTGTCCGATGCAGCGCTGAAATATCTAACTGCTGTTAACTGGAGTGGTAATGTCAGACAGCTTGAAAATGTTTGTCACTGGCTCACAGTGATGGCACCAGGACAAAATATTGATGTAGCAGATCTTCCGCCTGAGCTAAAAGAAACGAAAGCTAAATCGACTACGAGCAACTCTTGGCAAGATGCATTAGCACAAGAGGTATCAGATGCACTCAATCGAGGTGAACAAGGTCTACTAGATGGTTTAACAAAAGACTTTGAACGTGTCATTATCAAGAAAGCCCTACAACATACTGACGGACGACGTATT
The DNA here is from genome assembly GCA_048058875.1 of Methylotenera sp. Classification (GTDB taxonomy): domain Bacteria; phylum Pseudomonadota; class Gammaproteobacteria; order Burkholderiales; family Methylophilaceae. The sequence goes on from JBLLNR010000001.1 coordinate 42,526, forward strand.
GAGGCGGCTACACAACTAGGTATGGGACGCAATACTCTAACCAGAAAGATTCAAGAACTGGGAATTGATGAGTAATGGCATAAGAAAAAACTTAGGATAAGACTAAGAGTTGCTACTATATAACTTCGCGTCATTGCGAGGAGGCACTAGCCGACGAAGCAATCCAGTATTTTCGATAATTGAAAACATACGGATTACCACGGGCCATTCACCATAGCTATGCCGACTATTCTCATTAAGTAGAACAATGCGCCGAAGCAACATAAAGCAACTAATGGGTTTAAAAACTAGATTTTTACTTGCTGACTTCGCCAAACAGGGAAAGAGCTATATTTTTGTGCGTCAATTTTATTGACAAAAAACACTTGCGCTAATCGCGAGTCCTTTAATGTTTTGCCAAAAAATTTATTCGCTGCATGATAATGACGACCTTCATATAAAATGAGCGTGTTATAGACATTATTGATGCGAACCACTTCGTCAAACATCTCATGATATGAAGTATCCATGGCTATCTCACCTTGGTCAAAGCGTCTATCATTTTCTTTTAAATACCACTCGTACTTTTCCTGATCAAACTTCGCATTTGGTTTAAATAAAGATGTACCAGAATCTAATGGTGCATCAGGCGTTAAATAGAGGACAGCAGCAAAAACAGTATTCTGATCGGTATGAATGACACCCTCTCCAAACTCCTCAGACACACTCTGAAAGCTTGTTGCAATTGCCCACTGCATATAGTCATTATCTGAATTATGAAATAGTGAAATAATTTTATTACTTACCTTTTCAAATAAAGGCTTATTAATTGTTGATAAATCCTTTGAACGACAACCAGGGAATACATAAGGAGTATCCTTCATCTCGCGCCTATACTTATATTTTTGGCTTAATGCAAAACGTCGCACCTCATCAGGATTTTCATAAAAGTTTTCTAAAATGGTAACAGGATATAAGTTCATGATTAATTTTTAAGGAGCTAATCGTATTATTAGTTTGAAGGTTACTTAGGTCAGTTAGTTTAAATGACTGTAATGCATACAGCAACTGTCGTTTACGCAAGGTGCGTGCTTAAAGACTTTGTTAAGTTGACTCATTAGCAAAGACCACCTTACTTTCTATGTAGCGACAAACCGTCATTACGAGGAACTTAGTGACGAAGTAATCCAATTTACTCAATAATTAAACACCGCATCAATTGCTTCGTCGTTTCACTTCTGGCAATGTCAAACAAAAAACGGCAACCTAAGTTGCCGTTTTAATCTCAGACATAGAAAACAAATCTATGCAAGTTTAATTTTATCCTAGAAGAATAAGATTGCGCCTAGAGAGATAGTTTTTGCTTTAACATCTGTATCTGCTACTGCACCACGATTATTTGTTTCGTCTTCAGCAACAGAGTACTCAGCAACCAAGTTCAAATGTTTAGTAATTGGATGGTAAGCACCAACTGTCCACATATCTGCAGTAATGTCGCTGAATCCGTCCACAGAATTACCATCTAATGTTGACTCACCATATGAAGCAGCTAGTTTAGTACCAGCACCAGGAACAGTGAATGAACCTTGAACATACCATTGGTCTGAATCACGTGATTTACCGAATCTATCGAAACCACGAGCTAATTGAACAGTTTGACCAATACCATCTCCACGGCCATAGTAACCTACTAAGCCAAACGCACCGACGTTTACAGCAGCACCGATATCATAAGCAGTTGCACGGTCATCGCCAAGAGCTACAGCAGCTGTAGCAGCTGTTTGTACTGCTGACAAACCTTCAACTTTTTGTGAAATAAATGATGTCCACACTTTACCTGAAACATCACCAGTCCATGCATATGAAGCTTTGCCTTCGAAAGCTGGAGATGAACCACCACGGCCATTGCCAGTAGCATCGGCACCAACTACGTTAGCTGCTACGTTAGCACCTACACCGTTGTTACCTAATGCATTCCATGCTTGTGTTACACCAGCTGTAAATTGGAAACCATTCCAGTTTGGTGATGTGTATGCTACTTGTGATTTCCAGTCAGCATACATAAAGCCACGACCAATACGACCTAGTGTAGTTGTGTTGCCAGCTAGAGAACCTGCAGCTGAACCAACACCTAAAAGTGTTTGGTCATTAAGAATTGCGTCAGAAGCATAGATACCTAAATCTTTACCAAGTTTGATAGAACCCCATGAAGCATCACCAAATGTTAAGAATGCTTGACGGTTTTCTTGTTGTGAACCTTGGATACCTGCGTTACGTGTAGAAGCACCTGGGTTGATAGAGATTGTAAAGCCAACATCTAAATCATTTTGGCGTGTTTTACCAGAAACTGATAGGTAGTTAGGTAACAAACCTGTAGTAATGTTGTTTACGCTATCGCCATTACCAAACTCACCTGCAGTAGCATCATCACCACTGAAAGATGTATGTGTGTAGTATGCGTTTACCACACCACCGATGTCTAGCGTCCAATCACCAGCTGGGATCATGATACCAGCATTAGCGCTTGAAGCACCAGCAACTAGTGCTGCTGCAACTGCTAATTTTAACTTGTTGTTCATGTAATTCTCCTAAAATTTTACTTAAAAGTTTTTACTACTTTTTACTGCTAAAACACCCTCATTTTGCTTTATAACTTTTATAGAATTACTTCAGCAAAGAGAAATTTTTAACTTCCCTACAAACCTGTTAATTAATTAACATTCATTTACAAGAAGGTTACTGAGAGTATGCCAAACTCTAGTATAGGCTCGCAACAGTTTATGAACTTTCGATGAGGTTTTTTATATGATTGTTGTTATGTTACAACAAATTTGATTGCTTATTTTTGTACCATGTCTCCGTTGCGCAGAACTACTAAGATAAATGCTACGATGCGGCTTGAATTGACTGCCCAATCAATCCAGCTTTTATGACAATTGCTATTTATTGAACAATATATGGATTGCCACGGGCTACTCGCCCTCGCAATGACGGCGCTCGGCCTCGCAGTGACGATGCTTGGTCATTGCGAGGAACGTAGTGACGAAGCAATCCAGTATTTGCGTTGATTGAACAGTTAAATAGACTGCTACGTTTCACCCGCAAGGGGTGTCGCCAACCTCTGAAAGCGACAAGTCCGCTAAGTCGGTTGAGACGCTCGCAGCAACAGTACTCTTAAGCTATAGCGGCGTTAATTAAATGCTAGCAGCGTTGCCTGCAGTGCATTAGCATCATAACTACTAGTAATCACAGATTTTCCTATTCCTTGTTGCAACACCAACCTGATTTTTCCATCTTTAACTTTTTTATCCAAGCCCATCAAATCTAGATATTTTTCCACACCCAATAATGGCGGCGCTTTATCTAGGTTAGACGCTTTGAATATTACTTTAATCCTATCAACCTCATCCTGATTGAGCCAGCCAAGACGTTGTGATAAGTTTGCAGCCATTACCGTACCTGCTGCCACAGCTTCTCCATGAAGCCAAACGCCATATCCCATGCCATTTTCTATGGCATGGCCAAAGGTGTGACCTAAGTTGAGTAATGCTCGCTCCCCAGCCTCTTTCTCATCTGCTGCTACTACTTCTGCTTTATTTTGACAAGAGCGATACACCGCTTCAGCAACTGTTGCTTCATCCAATGCCATTAATTTAGGCATATTGTTCTCCAGCCAACTAAAAAAATCAGCATCGCGAATCAAGCCATATTTAATTACTTCTGCAACTCCTGCTGAGTACTCTCTTGGCGGCAATGTTTTCAGTGTATCAGTATCAATCACTACAACTTCTGGTTGATAGAATGCGCCTATCATATTTTTGCCACGTGGATGGTTAATACCAGTTTTACCTCCAACACTAGAATCCACTTGCGAAAGTAACGTTGTAGGAATTTGTATAAACGGTACACCTCGCAGATAAGTGGCGGCGGCATAGCCAGTTAAGTCACCAATCACACCACCACCAAGTGCAATTATAGTCGCACTTCGCTCACAACGTGCCTCAATTAAAGCATCATAGATTTTATTCAATGTTTCACTGTTTTTATATTGCTCTCCATCTGGCAAGATAATTTCCACTACATTATAGCCTTGGCTTCTTAGTGGTTCAGCAATCTTTGCCATATACAACGGCGCTACTGTTGTATTGCTGATAATTGCCACTTGCTTACCTGCGATGTGATCAGTAATCAGTTTTAAGTCAGATAGCAGCCCTGAACCAATATGAATCGGATAAGAGCGGTCTGCTAATGATACATGTAGTGTTTGTTTTGTCATGCTTGAATTGATTTCTTAATTTGGTTAACTAAAGCGCTTGCTGGTTGATGTCCAGTGTCGACAATAATGTCTGCAGTGGCCGTGTAGATTGGGTTACGCTCTTGGTATAGCGTTTCTAACTTGGCTTTAATATCGACATTCTGCAACAGTGGTCGTTGTTTATCATGCCGCATGCGTTTATACAAATCATTTACTGCTGCACGTAAATAAATAATACAACCATTTGCTTTCAGCGCTCTTCTGTTTTCTTCTGCCAAGATAGCGCCTCCGCCTGTTGCCAGGACAATATTTTTTAATTGCACTAACTCTTCAATGACAGCAGTCTCTCGCTTGCGGAAGCCAGCTTCACCTTCTAAATCAAAGATCACAGGAATTTTTACACCAGTGCGCTTTTCTATTTCATGATCGGTATCATAGAACGTTTTTCCCAGCTGTTTTGCCAGCTGCTTGCCGACCGTTGTTTTCCCAGCACCCATCAGACCTATAAAGATTATATTACTTTCTAACGACATCATAAAAAAATGCCTATCAATTGAATGATAGGCATTTTAAGGTAAACCTGTCGCTCTGTCAGGTTAGCTTGTTAATATTTAACGTAAATCCAAACTTTCATCCATGACTTTCGGTGTGATGAAGATTAACAGTTCAGATTTGTCATCTTGTCTTGTTCTACGTTTAAAGGCATTACCTAAAATCGGTATATCACCAAAGAATGGTACTTTCTCAACTTGATTACGCTCAGTTTGCTCATAAATACCACCCAGCACTGCTGTTTCACCATTCGCTACCAGCACCTGTGTTTTAACATTCTGCGTATCAATTGATGGGACACCGGCAAATATCTGCCCTACGCTTTCTTTTTTAACTTCCAAGTCCATAATGATATTGTTATCAGGCGTTATTTGCGGAGTAACTTCTAGACTTAACTCAGCCTCTTTAAAAGCAACTGCGGTAGCGCCACTAGCTGCTGCCTGTTGATAGGGTATCTCTGTACCTTGTGCAATTTTTGCTTTTTGCTGGTCTGCCGTAGTCACACGAGGACTAGACACAATTTTACCGCGGTTATCAGTTTCAAGCGCAGTTAGCTCTAAATTCAACAGCAATCCTGCAGGCAATCTAAACAAACTAAAAGCTATGCTGCCTGCGCCTGCTGCAGTTACTGGTAAATTTGATGACAAACCTCCAGCACCTGCCGCTTGCTCAACTGTTGTTCCATCGGCACTCAACACAGGAACTGCACTTGTAGAATCCAAGCTGCCACCAACTGCTAGAGAGTTATTTCCGGGCGTAGTAACCGACTGCACACCAAATCTAGCGCCTAAGCTTTTGCCAAACTGTTCATCTGCTAAAACAAGACGCGATTCAATCATCACTTGACGAACGGGAATGTCTGTTTTGTTAATGATATCTTGTATCTCTGCTAGTTTTTTTGCTGTGTCTTGAATGAATAATGTATTTGTACGTGGATCCCAAACAGCACTACCACGACTTGATAAGATACTCCTATTTTGACCTCCAGTACCGCCACCTGAGTTAGCACCCGTCAATATGTTTTTAAAGTCCTCAGCCTTTTGATATTTTAATCTAAATACTTCGGTCAGTAATGGCTCCAAGTCCTCTATTGCTCTAGAGGCCTCAAGTGCTGCTTTATCTTTTGCTGCCACCTCTTCTGTTGGCGCTACCGTAATCACATTACCCACCTTGCGCATGGTCAGACCTTTATTCTGCATTATAATGTCGAGTGCTTGATCCCAAGGCACATCCCTTCAACCTAAGCGTAAGATTTCCTGTCACCGTATCACTAGCAACAATATTTAACCCTGTGAAATCTGCGATGACTTGTAATACAGAGCGCACTTCAATATTCTGAAAATTAAGAGACAGCTTCTCGCCAGAGTATCCTGGTTTCGAGCCTTTCACCAGTTGATTGGGGTCTTCAACTACCGGTCTTATATCAACAATAAATTGTTTGTCAGCCTGATAAGCAGATTGCTCCCAGTTCCCTTTAGGTTCAATAATCATACGACCGTTGTTACCTTGCTGAAGCGTATCAACATATAATACTGGCGTACCAAAATTGATTACATTTAACCTTCTCTGCAGGTTAGCTGGTACATTAGTATCAACAAAGTCCACAACAATCTGCTTACCTTGTTGTTTAATATTAATACCTGTGCTCGTGTCTGATAAATCTACAACTACCCTGCCCTCTCCATTCTTACCACGGGTGAAGTCAACATTCGATATGGCATGCGTTGCACCGCCAACCACTGCTTCTGCAAACCGCGTTTCAGCCGCTGTGGTTGCAACATCAACAGTAGCTCCTTGCAACACAATCAGCACATCGTTACCATTAACCTCAGTATTATAACCAACTGCTTTCGAGAGGTTGAGCACCATACGTGTCCTATCTTTGGCCTGGGCCAGTGTCACACTTTTCAATACACCCTGTTCACTTTTTACGTTATTTTTGTTTAAGCCATTTCCTGTTCCAGGAAAATCCAGTGCGATACGTGCCGGATTTTTGAGTGTAAAGCCAGCAGGAGGATTTGCTAAAGGTTGAGATGTTTTAACACGAATGCTGACCCTGCCACCAGACAGTGGTGAGAAATCTATACTCTCGATGTTATTGCTAAATGCGCCAGCTTCAGCATAGGCTAGACTCATCGTACCAATCGTTGCAAATAGTATGATTCCAATCCATTTTGCTATATTTTTAATCATCTTCATTTCCATTCTGTTATTCTTGCAAATTAATGCTAGCATCGCGTTCGATCCAATCACCAGTGACATCGTCTTGAACAACCTCTTTAATGTTAATTTCATTTTCGCTAATTGAAGTAATCCTCCCAAAATTAGGGCCTAGATAATTTCCCACCTTGACTCTTTGCAATGTTTCATCTGGTGTTTTAATTAGTGCGTATTTGTTACCTTTATTACTTAGTGAGCCTACATAAATTAAACTTTCCAAAGGGAATGACTCGAGCGCCTCTCTTGGTCTATTAGTATTGGGCTGCAGCGAACCGCCACCAGCTTTTACTTTCCGTGGTTTGAATGGATCATTCAAGGCACCATCTACATTATATTCAAGTGGTGTGTAAGGCAAAACCTCAGGTAAAGGAGCAACACTCTTGCTCATATTATTGGCCGCATTTGCCATAAACTGATCAAGATCATCACCTTGCTTGCTATCACAAGCTGCTAACAAGCAAGCTAACAGCGTCAGTAATAATAGATTAAAGCGCATTATTTACGTCCCTTTTTTTGCTCTTCTGCACGTTTGCTTGCGATTTCTGAAGAATCTAAATAGCGATAGGTTTTTGCGACAGCTTCTAGCATTAACGTTCCACCGCCACCTTTCAGATTACTCTTCACTGGCCCAATCGAAAGGTTATTTAGTGTAACAATACGTGACAAACGAGACACATCTGTCGCGAAAGCACCGATATCGTGATAGTTACCTAGGAGTTTGATTTCGATAGGCATTTCTGCATAGAAGTCAGCCACAACCTCTTGACCTGGCTTAAACAATTCGAATTCTAACCCACGTCCCAGACCAGACTGATTAATATCAGTGAGCAAACCATCCATTTGCGAACGGTCTGGCAATTGTTTTAAAAGTGCTCCAAATGTTTTTTCAATATCAACCATTTGCTGCCTATATGCCTCAATTTTTACTGCTTGGCTTTTCTTTGACAGGAAGGTTTGCCTTAATTCTTGTTCTTTAACCTCAGCTTGGTCAAAAGCATCAATTTCACCACTCCACAACAAAAAATATCCCCCAGCGACAATCAAAAGTCCTAAAATACTGAGCAATACCAGTTTCACAGGGATTGGCAAACTCCCCATGTTATTAAAGTCTATATTATTAAAATCATCAAAATTCATAATAAGGCGCCTGTTGTTTAGCCGCTAGTTGCGGCTTCCGCAACTTTCTGTGCTTTTAGCTGTACTTGTAATGTGAAGTCATTTTGTTTGATGCCATTAACGGTAACCGCCTTAATCTCAATCAGCACTGGTGACTCTAGCCAATTAGACACTTCAAGATTTCTGACTAAGGTTGCAACGCGTGCATTAGTATCAGCAACACCTTGAACAGTTATTACATTGCCAACTTGTTTAATACTTTTTAAAAACAATCCTTCTGGTAATTGACGTGCTAACTCATCCATCACAACGACAGCTTGACTGCGGTTAGTCTGTAAATTTTCAACGATTTGTTTTCTTTCCAGCACACTATTAATTTGGTCTTTTAACTCTTTAATATCGGCAATTTCAACGTCAAGTTTAGCAATTGCCTGTTCAAGCCTTGCATTACGGTCTAATTGTGCTTGCTTTTTAGATCCCAAGTATGTCCATCCAACAAAAACAATGGCAGAAGCTAGAACAGCTGTAAATAAAGCCATTAATCCAAATTGCCTCTGTCTTTCGGCACGCTTAATTTGACGATGAGGTAGTAAATTAATCCGTATCATTTAATCTACTCCTCGCATTGCCAAACCACATGCAACCATTAAGGCTGGCGCATCACTCGCCAACTGTTGGTGTTTGACTTTATTACTCAATGACATGGCGTGGAATGGGTTGGCAATAATAGTATTAATTTGCGTTCTATCTTGTACTGCTACATCAATTGTTGGAATGGCGGCACCACCCCCAGCCAAAACAACATGATCGATACGATTGTACTGCGTTGAACTAGTAAAGAACTGTACTGCCCGCGCTACTTCTGTGGACAACGATTGTACAAAAGGTTGCAAGACCTCGGTTTCATAACTATCGGGTAGACCGCCCTTCCGTTTGGCAACCTCAGCTTCTTCAGCAGAAAGCCCAAACCGCCTTTGTATTTCTTGTGTTAACTGGGCACTACCAAAGGCTTGCTCACGCACATACACAGACTTATTGTCGTGTAATACGTTGATATGCATCATCGCTGCACCCATGTCAACAATCATCACTGTCTGGTCTTTACCTGAATTAGGTAATTGGGAAGCAACAAGGCTATATGCCGCTTCTATTGCATAGGTGTCGACATCCATTACCGTAACTTTAAGGCCGGCATCCTCAGCAGCTGCGACACGATCTTCAATCTTTTCTTTACGTGCAGCAGCTATTAGCACTTCTGACTCTGTTTCGTTATTTGGCGCAGGTCCGATTATTTGAAAATCAACATTCACCTCTTCCAATGGGAAGGGGATATACTGGTTAGCTTCTGCTTCCACCTGTACTTCCATCTCTTCTTCACGCAGGTCACTAGCAAGTAGCACTTTTTTAGTAATCACAGCTGACGAAGGCAGCGCCAAAGCAGCTCGCTTTTCTTTAGATCCAAGCAACTTCCATGCGAGCTTAACTGCATCTGAGACTTGCTCCAATCCGACTACATTGCCATCTACAATCGCGTCTTTTGGAATCGCAGCAACAGAATACCCTACTAAGTGATACGCACCTGAACCACTGCTTGATAGCTCAACCATTTTCACTGCGGATGTACTAATATCCACACCGACTAATGGAGGCGTTTTTTCACTAAAAAAGTCGAATTTCAAATTAAAATTCTCTTTCTATATTCGTTAGTTACGTTTAATTGCAATAATTTACATTAAATCCTAGCAACAACATATCTTAGTGTAAAGCGATTTTTAACTTAAATGCTACACTTAATCCATTTTCTTAAGTTTGTGTTGTTTCCACGACATTTGCTGCAAATTAGCGCCTCATGTTTAGTTTTGGTTAATTCACATTACCTTATATACTGTCGCTTTATTGATTTTAATAAAATTACTCCGTTATGATTCTGAAAAAATGGTGGCACTTTCTTATTTTGTTTATACTGGTCAGCGGTATAACCATTGCAGCACTCGCAGCTTTATCTATCACGCTTATTTATCCTACATTGCCATCTTTGGAGACATTGACCGACTACCATCCAAAACAGCCATTGAGGGTCTATTCTGCTGACGGTTATTTGATTGGGGAGTTTGGTGAGGAGAGACGTGCCTTTACCAAAATCAATGACATACCACAAAAAATGAAAGATGCTGTACTTGCTATTGAAGACAGGCGCTTCTATGAGCATGGTGGGATTGACACTAAAGGAGTGTTACGCGCGCTAAAAAACAATATCACAGGCAAGAGCCATGAAGGTGCAAGCACTATCACCATGCAGGTGGCAAAAAATTTCTTCACAGGCCCTAATAAAAAACGTGATATTTTTATCAAAATTAAAGAATCTCTTTTAGCGCTTAAAATTGAAAAAGCACTGACTAAAAATCAAATCTTAGAGCTCTATTTGAATCAGATTTATTTAGGTCAACGCTCATATGGTTTTTCAGCAGCAGCACAAGTTTACTTTGCCAAACCTCTCAATGAGTTAACACTAGCTGAAGCTGCTTTATTGGCAGGCTTACCCAAAGCACCATCAGGCTACAACCCTTTTTACAGGCCTCGCAAAGCGATAGCCCGTCAGCATGAGGTATTAAGGGATATGCACCGCTACGGCTTCATTGATCAGGAACAATTTGATGAAGCGATGGCACAAGAGCTTGTGTTTAAAAGAGCCAAAAAGAGTAAGCGTGCATTGACCGCGGACTATGTAGCAGAACTAGCTAGACAACTGTTATATAAAAAATATGGGGATGACATCTACAATGGCGGGCTGAAAGTCTACACGACAATCCTTAAAGCCAATCAAGAAGCCGCTAATCAAGCCGTTATTTCTGGCATACTGGAATACCAAGCACGTCAGGGATATGAAGGCGCTGAAAAATGGATTGATTTTGCAAAACTAGATGCAGGGAATCTAGAAGAAGAAATGAAAAAAAAGCTTTCAGATATTCCAGAATATAACAGTTTTATTCCTGCTATTGTCACCAACACTACACCTGAATCAGTCTCAGTATATACAAAGAATGGGGAAAACCTAAAAATTTCCGGTGCAGGCTTAAGTCTTTTAAAAAGAAATTTGGCATTGAAAGATAAAAATAAGCATCTAATTAAACCTGGTTCTGTTGTTCGTATCTTCAAAATAAAAGAGGGATGGCAGATTGTACAACTCCCTAAAGTGGAGTCGTCACTCGTTGCGCTGAACCCACAAAATGGGGCAATTACAGCTTTGGTAGGCGGCTTTAATTTCAATAAAAATAAATTCAACCATGTAACGCAAGCATACCGACAAGCTGGCTCCAGCTTTAAGCCGTTTGTTTATTCTGCTGCCTTAGAAAAAGGATACACTCCAGCGAGCATTATTGAAGATGAGCCAATTATTATGACTGCAGAGGAAGTCGGATCTAAGGATGAGTGGTCCCCAAAGAATTATGACAGCCAATATGATGGCCCGATTCGTATGCGCACAGCTTTAACCAAATCCAAGAATGTAGTTTCTATTCGCATTTTAGAAAATATTGGCCCGAGTTATGCGCAGGATTATGCAACTAAATTTGGATTCTCCCGCAAACATAACCCAGCTTATTTAACCATGGCACTAGGTGCTGGAGAAGTAACGCCTCTTGGTTTAGCAAATGGTTATGCTGTATTTGCAAATGGAGGTTATCGAATCAAACCTCACTTAATCAGTAAAATTACAACAAGTGAAGGTAAATTAATTGATGAGAAGAAGTATCCTGTTGTAGGTAAAGACGCTCCACGTGTGATTGATGGCCGCAATGCCTTTATCATGACATCGATGTTGCGCGATGTGATACAACGAGGTACAGCAACCCGAGCGAAAGTACTGGGTAGACAAGATTTGGCAGGCAAAACTGGCACTACAAATGATCAGTTCGATGCATGGTTTGCAGGCTACTCTCCTCACGAAGTAGCGATTACCTGGATGGGCTATGACCAGCCAAAGTCGTTAGGGAAAGCAGAAACAGGTGGGCGAGCAGCTTTGCCAATCTGGGTTAAATATATGGAAACGGCGCTTAAAGGTAAGCCAGATAATCCATATGAAGTCCCTGCAGGGGTTATGTCTTTGCGAATTGATTCAGTGACTGGCACACTTGCTGACGATTTCGATGCTGAAGACGCTATCGATGAGTATTTTTACCATGAAAATCCCCCACCAATTCTTGAACTTGATTTGCCACCATTAATGGATGCATTTGAATCGGCTTTTCCACCTGATAATTTACCGAGCAATCCATTACAACCAGTACCTCCTAACACGAAAGTACCAGGCGCGTCGTCATGGAATACACCAGGTAAAGAGTTACCTAATGGCACTAAGCCAAACAACTCGCCAAACGCTACGCCTCATAACGAAAGCGATCATATGGCTATTGAAAATAAAGCGGAGTCGTCACAGCAAAATACTAAGACTTTATCAAAACCCAAAAATACCACCAAACCGCGCAAAAGCAATAACAGTATTGATAATGCACGAAATGTATTAAATCCATCTGGCTACTAAACAAATTCAGAAAAATGGTCCGTGAAAGCTTAGAACATTTGAGGCAAGTTGTTGCACAAAAAGCTGCCAGATTGATGGTTGAGGATGGTGTCCATGATTTCGCTTATGCCAAGAAAAAGGCAGGCCGCCAATTAGGTATTACCGAGAAGGGTGTGCTACCAACCAATGCAGAGATTGAAGAAGAGGTCAGGTTGTATCACCAGTTATTCAATGCAGATGATCAGCCTCGTGATTTAAAGGAATTACGCAAGGCGGCTTTAGCCACGATGGAACTCTTTGAACGATTCAACCCATATCTAACTGGTGGCGTATTAGATGGTAGTGCAGGAAAGAATGCGCAAACTGATATTTATCTTTTCGCAGATAGCGCTAAAGATGTCGAGATATTTCTGCTGAGCCAAGATATACCTTTTGAAAGTAGTGAAAAAACCTACCGCTTATCTGATAGGCCCAGCAAGGACAAAAAGGATAAAGTACGTAAGACTGTACCTGTTTTCACTTTAGAAACTGAATATGGTTTACAAAAACTCAGTGTTTTCAACTTTGATGACATGCGCATTTCGACAAAAAAGCCAAGCGATGGAAGCAATGCCTCAAAGGCTAATATAAGTGAACTACAGCAGTTGATTTTGGCTGTATAAGATTATTAAAAAGGAATGACTTTGGATATTCATTATTTCATCTACCAAAGCTCAGCCGCTGATCATTTAAAACCAAGCGATATTGATGCTATTTTGGCATCAGCTAAAGCATACAATAGGCAATTCGGTATCACAGGTGTGCTGCTCTATGATGAGAATAGTTTCTTGCAATTTATTGAAGGGCCAAAAGAGGCCTTGATAAAAGCGTATCAACGTATAAAATCAGCTAGCCAGCATCACGCTATTTTCGAACTTGCCAATGAAACTGCACAAAAAAGATATTTTGAAGAGTGGCAAATGGGCTTTTGTACGACAACACATTCCACAATGCAAAAAATTGCTAATGCAAACTGGGTTAAATCTATTCAAAACGTGCGCGAGTCTAAAGCAGAGTCTGACGGACTCGCTTTATTGTTAGATTACTGGGATGCATATAGACAAGAAAGTTAATGCGCTAGCCTAAGCTTTCAACCATTTTGCCACATCCATTGCAAAATAAGTTAGCACCGCATCAGCACCAGCACGTTTAAATCCAAGCAGGCTCTCCATCACACAAGCCTGCTCATCTAGCCACCCATTTTGTGAGGCTGCTTTTAGCATCGCATATTCGCCGCTAACTTGATAAGCAAATGTAGGCACGCCAAACTCTTGCTTAACTCGACGTACAATATCTAAATAGGGCATACCTGGCTTCACCATTACCATATCAGCACCCTCTTGCAGATCTAATAGCACTTCTTTAATTGCCTCATCAGTATTAGCTGGATCCATTTGATAGGTGTTCTTATTGCCTTTACCTAGATTACTTGATGAGCCCACAGCATCACGAAATGGTCCATAAAATGCAGAAGCATATTTAGCGGAGTACGCCAAAATACGAGTATAGATATACTCCTCTTTTTCAAGCGCATCGCGAATGGCGCCAATACGTCCATCCATCATATCGGATGGAGCAACAATATCAGCGCCTGCCTTTGCATGACAAAGCGCCTGCTTGACTAGAACTTCAACTGTCTCATCATTCAGGACATAACCATCATCATCAATAAGACCATCTTGCCCGTGCGTAGTATATGGGTCTAATGCAACATCAGTAATCACGCCTAACGTTGGGTGAGCTTCTTTCAATGCCTTAATGGTGCGAGGTACCAAACCATTGCTGTTATAAGCTTCTTTTGCGGTCAAACTTTTTCCCTCTTGTGGTATTACTGGAAAAATTGCAATTGCCGGAATACCAAGCGCGACACACTCCTCTGCTGTTTTAAGCAAAATATCAACACTCTGTCTTTGCACGCCTGGCATGGATGGTACTGCTTCAGTTCTATTGTCACCTTCAAGAACAAATACCGGATAAATTAAATCGTTGGCGGTAAGCCTATTTTCTCGCATTAGTCGGCGTGAAAATTCATCTTTACGCATACGGCGTGGGCGGTTTGCAAGCAATTGATTAGCCATAAATTTCCTTAAATACTTTCGCGTGTTTTAATTGGAATCTTCCACTTGTCCATCTTACTATCTATTTTTATGAAGGTGAACAATAGGTGCAGCGCAGTCATGCAGAGCGCCAAATAATAAATCAAATCATAGCAACGGAATACTGGATAGTATAAATAGAAATTAGCCAAATACCTGTTTAAATGCCAGTCCTGGATCAGGCTGACGCATAAACGCTTCACCTACTAAGAACCCATTGACATTGTTGCTACGCATTAAAGCCACGTCTTCCGCACTAAAGATACCTGATTCAGTGATGACAAACCTATCTTCTGGTAGTTTTTCCAATAAGTCTAATGTTGTTTGCAAGGTAACATCAAAAGTCCGCAAGTTACGATTATTAATACCCACCAACGGTGTTTCCAACTGTAATGCAAGCTCTAGCTCCTTACCATCATGAACTTCCACCAGAACAGCCATACCTAACTCATGGGATACTTCTTCTAGCAATTGCATTTGTTTCAATTCTAACGCAGCAACAATTAGTAAAATGCAATCAGCACCCATTGCTCGCGCTTCGACTACTTGATATGGATCTATCATAAAGTCTTTGCGCAGCACTGGCAGGTTACATGCAGCACGCGCTTGTTTAAGGTAATCAGCAGACCCTTGAAAATATTGCTCATCCGTCAAAACTGACAAACAAGCAGCGCCGGCTTGTTCGTAACTTTTTGCTATTTCTGCTGGATTGAAATCTTCCCTAATCACACCTTTGGACGGACTGGCTTTCTTAATTTCAGCGATCACAGCTGGTAAGTTCGCTTCATCTTTTTTAGCTAAGTTGCCGACAAAATCCCTAGGCTCAGGTTGCGCTAATGCTTCTTCATGGATAGCTTTTAACGATTTAATCGCGCTCGCCTTTGCAATTTCTTCCTTTTTGGTCGCTAGTATTTTATTTAATATATCTGACATGATTATTGATAATTGCCTTTATAGACTTTTTACATACGTTTATTGATACTTAATTCCATTATGTATAATCCAACCTGCTACGTGCTGACCTTGTGGATCATGGTGTGTCCAATGCACAAGACCACCTTTTGGGTTATAACTATACTCGCCTCTGAAAGTAATGTTATCACCTACTTTTAAAGTATTGATACGTGACGCGAGATCAATATTATGGGCAAATAATAATGTTTGCCCGCCAGCCAATTCCAATATAAATTTTTGATGTCGTGAACCTTGATTATCATCAGGCAATAATTTAATGATGATACCAGCACCCTCCACCATTGCATCATCTGCTTTTTGCGCAAACAAAACTTCCGGTGACGGATACTGTTGTCTCGCCTCAAGACGACTGTCCTCATCCTCAGAGACAAAATACTCAGTCGATGGCTCCATGGGCGAGCAAGCAGTGTATAGAAAAACACTGAGTACAATAATAACTTTTATCATTATCGTCTCTAGCGCGCCTGCAAGGCTTGTAACTTAGCAAGTGCAGCTTTGCTATCAATAGCTTCGATTGCTTTTTTTATTCCACCACTAAGTGTAGATGCAATACCTGCCACATAGATTGCAGCGCCTGCGTTTAATAAGACGATTTCCCTAGGCGCGCCAGCTTCACCATTTAATACCGCCATCACCATCGATTTGGATTGCTCAACGCTCTGTATCTGAATATCCCTAAGCGCATGGATAGACAAGCCAAACTGTTTGGGGTTGATAACGTATTCCGTTACTTTACCGTCTTTCAGTTCAGCTACATAAGTATCGCCACTGAATGATATCTCATCCATGCCATCCGCAGCATGCACAACTAACACATGTTCACTGCCAAGCTTTTGTAATACATGCGCTAGCTTTGTTGTTAATACTTGATCAAATACTCCCATTACTTGCCGTTTTGCAGAGGCGGGATTTGTCAGTGGCCCCAGTAAATTGAAGATAGTACGCACACCTAGCTCTTTCCTTACAGGTGCTGCATATTTCATGGCACTATGATGGTTTGGTGCAAACATAAAACCAATACCAATTTCTTGTACGCTAGCAGCTACTTCGGTTGGCGTTTTGTTCACATCAACCCCCAAGGCCTCCAACACATCCGCACTGCCACAGGTTGATGATACAGAACGCCCACCATGCTTTGCTACTTTTGCACCGGCTGCCGCAGCAACAAATGCAGAAACAGTCGAAACATTGAACGTTTGGATACCATCACCACCAGTACCACAAGTATCAACAAGGTTTGTCGCATCATTTATCTGTACTTTAGTCGATAATTGACGCATTACAGTAGCGGCAGCAGCAATTTCTTCTACGGTTTCTTCTTTTAATCTTAGTGCAATGAGTAAAGCTGCAATTTGTGCAGCAGTTGACTCACCACTCATGACCTGTTGCATTACGGAGAGCATTTGATCATGCGATAAGTTTTGTTTGTTTAATAGTTGATTCAGAATATCTTTAAACATTATGGATAAGCTTTAATAAAGTTCTCAAGTAATTCATGTCCATATTCAGTCAAAATAGACTCTGGATGGAATTGCACACCCTCCACCGCCAATGTTTTATGCCTGATGCCCATAATTTCATTATCATCTGTCCACGCCGTAATTTCCAAGCATTCAGGCAGACTTTCTCTTTCTATCACCAAAGAATGATAGCGTGTCGCAGTATATGGATTAGCTAAGCCTTTAAAAACACCTTGATTCGTATGATGAATTAAGGATGTTTTACCATGCATTAAAGTTTTTGCTTTAACAATCTTACCACCGTAAGCCTGGCCAATACTTTGATGTCCTAAACAAACGCCTAGCAGTGGAACTTTCCCTGCAAATTCATGGATTAATGGCACAGAAATACCAGCCTCATTTGGTGTGCATGGGCCAGGAGAAATCACAATATGCCGCGGATTGAGTTCAGCAACTTTTGCTAAATCAATTTCATCGTTGCGGTACACTTGTACATCTTGACCTAGTTCCCCAAAATATTGCACAAGGTTATAAGTAAAAGAGTCATAATTATCTATCATTAATAACATTATTGGACTCCTTGATTATCTAATCCAGCTTGCACCATCTGTGCCGCACGAATAACAGCTTTTGCTTTATTTTGCGTTTCTTCCCATTCACTTTGTGGCACAGAGTCGGCTACAATACCTGCTCCTGCTTGTACATAAAGCTTTTTATCTTTGATAACGCCAGTACGAATAGCGATAGCTACATCCATATCGCCATTAAACCCTAAATAACCAACCGCTCCTGCATAAACACCGCGTTTACTTGGCTCAAATTCATCAATAATTTCCATGGCACGTACTTTAGGTGCGCCTGAAACAGTACCTGCTGGGAAAGTTGCTTTTAGTACATCTATTGCGTCCATACCAGCTTTAAGCTGACCTTCAACATTACTCACGATGTGCATAACATGAGAATAACGCTCTATCATCATATTATCGGTCACTTTGACAGTACCTGTTTGTGCTACACGCCCAACATCATTACGTCCTAAGTCCATTAACTGTACATGTTCAGCACATTCTTTGGGGTCTGCAAGTAACTCATCGGCTAAAGCAATATCGTCTTCTCTTGTTTTACCTCTCGGGCGTGTTCCTGCGATTGGCCTAGAAGTAACAACATTATCTTCCAATCGTACTAATATTTCTGGAGAAGCACCTACAACATGATGATCACCCATATCGTAGTAAAACATATAGGGTGAAGGATTTAGACTTCTAAGTGCGCGATAAAGAGATAATGGTGAGCCTGTGAAATCTTGCGATAAACGCTGACTTAACACAACCTGCATAATATCGCCTTCGTAGATATAATCCTGTGCCTTTTTGACAACTGCTTTAAAGTTTTCCTCGCCGAATTCTGAGCTGGCTTGTGTTTCATTCGTTTTTAACGACTGAGGAATAGCAACTGTTTGTCTTAGTTGCTGCATGAGTAACTCTATCCTTTGATGCGCTTGATCATAAGCATCTTTTTCCTTAGGATTAGCATATACGATGAAGTAAAGTTTACCGCTTAGATTATCAACAACGGCTATTTCCTCAGAAACCATCAGCAATATATCGGGGGTGCCGATGACATCTGGCTTGCTTGTATTCGCTAATCGTTTTTCAATGTAACGGATGGTTTCATAGCCAAAATACCCTGCCAAGCCGCCTGTAAAGCGAGGTAGACCTTTGTAAGGTGGCGTCTTGAATCGCGCTTGATAAGACTGCACAAAATCAAGGGGGTTTATATTATCGTGTGACTCCAGAACGCTATCGCCCTGTAACACTTTTACACTAAATTCATTTGCAACAATTCTGATTTGTGCTGGAAGGCCGATAATTGAATATCGACCAAAACGTTCACCGCCTTGAACACTTTCTAGCAAATAAGAAAATGGTTGATTGGCTAGCTTAAGATATAGCGACAGTGGCGTATCCAAATCCGCAAAAGTTTCTTGCACCAATGGAATCCGGTTATAGCCTTGTTTTGCCAAGGCGTCGAATTCTGTTTTTGTAATCGTTTGAAGCATTAATATTCCTTAAAAAGTTGTTTGCATTGCTTCAGGCAAACGCCTGCGAGTGAAACTATATTTAAAAATCTAGCTCCACCATCGCCAACTTAAATATTGATACTCTTTAAGGAAACTCACTCTTATCTCTACTATTTAACTGTTGCTAAGGCGTCACGCATTTTGCCTACAATGGTATCGTAACGATTTGGATCCGCATCATTTGGCTTACCAAAAATAGCACTACCTGCAACAAATGTATCAACACCAGCTGCTGCAATCTCAGCAATATTATCTGGATTAACGCCACCATCGATTTCTAACCAGATTTCACGACCTGTTTGCGCAGTGTAAGCATCAATTCTGGCTCTTGCCTGTCTTGCTTTTTCCAATGTTTGTGGAATGAATTTTTGACCACCAAATCCTGGGTTCACTGACATTAACAAAATCATATCGACTTTATCCATCACATAATCAAGATAGTGTAATGGGGTTGCTGGATTAAATACCAAACCAGATTTACAACCTAAATCACGCACCATAGAAAGACTGCGGTCAATATGATTAGATGCTTCTGGATGGAATGTGATGATGTCAGCGCCTGCTTTTGCAAAATCAGGGATAATGCGGTCCACTGGTTCAACCATCAAATGCACATCAATAATTGCACCAACATTATGTGACAAATCTCGAATCGCATCACAAACAAGTGGCCCAATTGTTAAGTTAGGCACGTAATGATTATCCATGACGTCAAAGTGCACAATATCAGTTCCGGATTTAATGACATCTTCAATCTCTTGACCAAGTTTCGCAAAGTTGGCTGACAAAATACTTGGGGCAATTCTATATTCTTTACTCATAGCTATTTCCGTTGTTTGTTTTAGATGGTCTATCAAAAACATTATTCTAACCTGAATTACCTATTTTCCGTAAGCGCTTACGCTTTGATTGTGTTAACTAAACCACAGATTATGCGTTACTTTATTTTCCAACCGCATCAATGACTTGGTAAAATAGCGGAATGCAGCTGTATACGATAGGTGTTAACCACAACACCGCCCCATTAGAAATTCGCGAGAATGTCGCGTTTAGTCCAGATTCCATGCGTGAAGCACTGGCGGACTTGACTATTAAAAACGCCAATGAAGCTGCCATTTTGTCAACCTGTAACCGCACAGAAATCTATGTGCAAACGGCTAATGCTGAACCAGTCATTAATTGGCTAGCGCATTATCATCATATAGAACTGACTCATATCCAGCCTTATACCTATACACTAGCAAACCAAGATGCGGTGAAACATGCTTTTAGAGTCGCGTCTGGCTTGGATAGTATGGTCTTGGGTGAGGCTCAGATATTAGGACAGTTCAAACAGTCTGTAAAAACAGCGCAAGAAGCTGGCACGCTGGGTACAAACTTGCACAAGCTGTTTCAACGGACTTTTGAGGTTGCAAAAGAAGTTCGCACGAATACAGACATTGGTGCAAGCTCAATCTCAATGGCTGCAGCTGCGGTAAAATTAGCGCAACGTATTTTTGGTAATTTAACTGAGCAAAAAGTATTGTTTATTGGTGCCGGAGAGATGGTTGCACTTTGTGCTAATCACTTTGCTGCGCAAAAACCCAAATCCATGACCGTTGCAAACCGCACTATTGAACGTGGTGTCGAGCTAGCTGAAAAAGTTAACGCGGATGCAATATTACTAAATGACTTGCCTGAGCGTTTTGCAGAGTTTGATATTGTCATTACGAGTACGGCCAGTCAGTTGCCCATTGTCGGTTTAGGCATGGTCGAGCGAGCAGTTAAATCACGCCGTCACCGCCCAATTTTTATGGTCGATTTGGCCGTGCCGAGAGATATAGAAGCCGAAGTGGCCGAACTAGATGATGTTTTCCTATATACAGTAGACGATTTAGCGCAAGTTGTTAACGATGGGAAAGAGAATAGACAAGAGGCCGCACTCACAGCGGAAAGCATTGTTGAGGCAAGAGTTGAAAGTTTTATGCAGTGGTTACATAAGCGTAATTCAGTTCCAACCATCAAGGCCTTGCGTGATCAAGCAGAAAAAATGCGTGCAGCTGAATTAGAGAAAGCAGTAAAACTCATCCAGAAAGGTGAAAGCCCAGAAAAAGTCATGGAATTACTCAGCATCGCTTTAACAAAGAAACTTTTACATGCCCCAAGCCATGCACTCAATCAAAGCCACGGCGATGAGCATGAGCGTCTTGCAGCAATATTGCAACATATATACCAAATCAAGCAATAGCGTAAACCTTTAACCAATTTTCACAGTAACAAACGAAACCATGAAACCAAGCATCTTACAAAAACTTGCCAATCTTAGCGATCGCCTCGAAGAGTTAAATCGCCTAATGTCTTCTGAAGACATTACCAATGACATGGAAAACTACCTCAAAATCACGCGTGAGCATGCTGAAGTCATGCCCATAGTAGAGCAATACCACACCTACATACAAACAGAGGCAGACATCAAAGAAGCCTATAACATGCTTAGCGACCCTGAGATGAAGGCTTTTGCGCAGGAAGAAATTGAAACTGGTAAAAAACGCCTAGAAGAAATCGAATTAGAACTACAAAAGTTACTAATCCCCAAAGACCCTAATGACGATAAAAACGTCATTTTAGAAATCCGCGCGGGCACAGGTGGTGACGAATCAGGCTTATTTGCTGGTGATTTGTTCCGCATGTACAGTCGTTATGCAGAAAAGCAAGGTTGGAAATTAGAAGTTTTATCCGCAAACGAAGGTGAGGTTGGTGGTTATAAAGAGATTATTGCCAAAATTGAAGGCCAAGGCGCATACTCAAAACTAAAATTTGAAAGTGGTGGTCATCGTGTACAGCGCGTACCAGATACCGAAACACAAGGCCGCATCCACACTAGTGCCTGTACAGTAGCCATCTTGCCAGAAGTCGATGAGGTAGCCGATGTTGAAATTAATCCAGCTGATATTCGTATTGATACTTTCCGCGCCTCTGGCGCTGGCGGCCAGCACATTAATAAAACGGACTCTGCCGTTCGCATCACGCACGCGCCCACAGGTATAGTCGTTGAGTGTCAGGATGGACGAAGCCAGCATGCAAATAAAGCACAGGCAATGATGGTACTCGCAGCGAGAATTAAACAAAGAGAAGAAGATGCGCAGAACGCAAAGATTGCGAGCGAACGCCGTAATTTAATTGGATCTGGTGACCGTTCACAGCGTATCCGAACCTATAACTACCCGCAAGGTCGTATTACCGATCACCGTATCAATTTAACATTATATAAAATTGATGCCATCACAGAAGGTGAATTGGATGAGCTGATTGTGCCACTGGCTGCTGAGCATCAAGCTGATATGTTGGCGATGCTCAGTGAAGAAAACTAAAAGTGAAGACTACTAAGACTAGAGAAAATGCAAGATGAATATTCATGCCGCATTGCATGAAGCTTGCACTAGAATTAAAAAGTCGGCGTCTTCTAATGAAGCTAAATTAGATGCACAGCTGCTTCTTGAACATGTCCTAAATGTCTCTCATGCCTGGTTAATTGCACATGCAGATGATGAAATCCAACCAGCTGCATACTCTCATTTTGAGACACTAATACTTCGCCGTGTAGCAGGTGAACCGATTGCTTATATCCTAGGTGAGCGCGAGTTTTATGGCTTGAAACTAAAAGTAACCCCTGACACGCTGATTCCACGCGCTGACACTGAAACCTTGGTAGAAGCGGCATTAGCAAAGATCCCGCAAACTAACAAAAACCCTGCTTCATCATCCTTGCAAAAGCGGGATTCTAATGAAAAAGAAACAGTGGATTCACGCTTTGGTCAGAATGGCGTGGTAACAGATAATTTTGAAAACTTAGATTCTTTACAAATTCTTGACCTTGGCACAGGATCAGGAGCGATTGCGCTGGCCATTGCAAAAAATAGACCTTATGCACAAATAACAGCGGTGGATGCTTCCAATGCCGCGCTGGATGTAGCCATTGAGAATGCAAAAACATTAAAAATTTCTAATATTAGGTATGTGCAAAGCAACTGGTATGCAGCAGTGGATCATGAGAGGTTTGATGTGATTGTGAGTAACCCACCCTATATCGAGGCTGATGACCAGCACTTAAGCCAAGGTGATTTACGCTTTGAGCCAATCACTGCATTAACCTCTGGTCAGGATGGACTTGATGATATTAAACAAATCATCGCCAATGCCAAACATCATTTAAAGCCTAACGGCTGGTTAATGCTTGAGCACGGTTACAACCAAGCAAATGCAGTAGCTGCACTATTGAAATTAGCTGAATTTTCAGACATTCAGCATGTGAAAGATTTGGCAGGCATTGATCGTGTCACATTGGGGCAATACTGATGTATTAGCATAGATATTGCTTAGTCACATGTATTCACGTTTTTTAAGCGGAGGTGCATGATGCATCATGTAAAGTCAATAAAAGGCATTCTTTTTGATTTAGACGGTGTGCTCTACATTGGCAAAAAACCGATACAAGGAGCAATACAAGCAATTAATAAAATCCGCACTCAAGGCTATCAGTGTCGCTTTGTGACTAACACCAGCACACTTAGCACGCTATCAATTAGAGACAAGATTAATGCGATAGGCTTTAATGTAGTGCAATCTGAAATCATGTCGGCACCCCAAGCCGCCCTAAACTTCCTAGAAAAGCAACCTAATCCTGTTTGTCACTTATTGCTAGCTGATGATGTAAAAAAAGATTTTTCTCATTTTTCACAGTCTGACACAGCTGCTAATTTTATCGTTATTCGTGATATTGGGGACACTTGGACTTATGCATTGCTCAATGAGGTCTTTACTTCATTAATGAATGGCGCAAAATTAATCGCTATTCATAAGAATCGTTTCTGGCAGACAGAATCTGGTTTAAATATTGATATTGGCGCTTTTATCGCAGGGCTTGAATATGCTAGCAATTCAGAAGCAATGCTTATTGGAAAACCGTCAGCCGACTTTTTTAAAGCTGCATTATCAGATATGCAGCTTAATCAACATGAAGTCTTAATGGTCGGTGATGATATTGATTCGGACATAGAAGGTGCCCAGCAAGCTGGCATCAGTGGCATTTTAGTGCGCACAGGGAAATATAGAAAAGCCTATACAGACGCCTCAACAACAAAGCCTTATCTAACGATTGATTCGATTACCGATTTGCCTAAAGTTTTGTCAAAACTTGCCGCTATATAGTTAACAGGGAGTGTTTATTATGGTTTAAAGGACATTTAACGTGTTATTAGATGATGATTTATCATTATTGGCATATACAAGCGTGGCCTGCCACCACATGTCGCACCAAGAACTTATTACCTTGCTGACTCATTGCCGCCAGAAAAATAGTAGTCGCAATATTTCAGGTATGCTGCTCTATATGGACGGTTGTTTTTTTCAAGTACTTGAAGGCCCGCGTGCTCAACTTGAGCTTCTTTTTGAAAAAATTTCAAAAGATCAACGACATCACCATGTCATGAAATTAATTGTTGAGCCAATTACAGAGCGTGCTTTTGAAAATTGGTCTATGGGGTTCAAAGATATCACAGCGGCCGAATTAGCATCAATCACAGGACTTACGAATTTTCTCAATAATGAAGAAAAAGGTTTTATGGGCATTGAATCGACGCGCGCCAAACAGTTAATTCAAACATTTAGAGATGGTCGCTGGCTGCGTAAAGATTTAACGCAATATCGTATTATCAATATGATCACTTAAAAGCTTTGTAAAGAGCGTGTTTAATTGATTTGTCGCATAGTATAATACGCGCATGTCAGAAGTGAACACTATCGGAATAGTCGCGCCACAGACCGCACATTTTAACGAACCGCTTACGTTAAAGTGCGGTGCAGTATTACCGCAATTTGATTTGGTATATGAAACCTATGGGGAGCTGAATGCAAATAAATCCAATGCAGTTCTCGTCTGTCACGCCCTATCTGGCACCCATCATGTAGCAGGCAAATATCACCATGACGACAAATATCCAGGCTGGTGGGATAATCTGGTTGGGCCAAGCAAACCTCTTGATACTAATAAATTTTTTGTTATCGGCGTTAATAATCTAGGTGGCTGCCATGGCTCAAGTGGCCCAGCAAGTATTAATCCTGATACAGGAAAACCATTCGGTGCCAGCTTCCCAATTGTGACAGTTGACGACTGGGTAGCGTCTCAGGCCAAACTTGCCGACTACTTAGGCATTAAAAAATTTGCAGCAATTATTGGCGGAAGCCTTGGCGGTATGCAGGCACTGCAATGGAGTATTACTTTCCCTGAGCGAATAGAACACGCGTTAGTCATTGCTTCTGCACCCAATTTAACAGCGCAGAACATGGCATTTAATGAAGTTGCACGCCAAGCTATCATTACCGACCCAGAGTTTTATGGCGGCGATTACTATGCGCATAAAGTAGTTCCGCATAGGGGTCTTCGTATTGCGCGCATGCTAGGACATATCACCTATTTATCTGATGATGCAATGGGGGCAAAGTTTGGACGTAGATTAAAAGACACGATTAAATACAGCTTTGATGTTGAATTTGAAATGGAGTCTTACTTGCGTTATCAAGCGGATAAATTCGCTAAAGAATTTGATGCGAATACTTATATACGTATGACAAGAGCCTTGGATTATTTTGACCCAGCAAGTGAATTTAATGGTGATTTATCAGCAACATTAAAAGATGTCACAGCTAAGTTTTTAGTCATTTCTTTCACTAGTGACTGGCGATTCTCACCAGAACGCTCACGTGAAATTGTTAAGGCACTATTAGATAACGAACTCTCAGTTAAATATGCCGAAGTAACTGCAGCCCATGGCCATGACGCTTTCCTGATGCCTGATGTACATTATCATGCCATTATGCGCAGCTATTTAGATCGGATTGAGGTTTAATATGGTACATAACGCGAGATCATCCCAAATAACTGAACTATACCGACAAGACTTTGCCATCATCGCAGCTTGGCTAGGCATTGGTTCTAAAGTGCTAGATCTGGGATGTGGCGATGGTAGTTTGCTCAGATATTTGCGCGAAAACTTAGAAATAAAAGGCTACGGCGTTGAAAAAGATGATCATAATTGGCTTATAGCAATGAATAATGGCGTAGATGTCATCCAGATGAATTTAGAGGCTGGATTATCAGAATTTGAAGATGATTCATTTGACACGGTGATTTTGTCACAAACATTGCAAGCTATGCACAATACAGAAGGCATTTTGCAAGAAATGTTAAGAGTAGGAAGAGAGGCCATTGTCACTTTCCCTAATTTTGGTTATTGGCGTAATCGAATGCAAATTATCACTGGCAATATGCCTGTCTCAAAAGACTTACCCTATGAATGGTACGATACGCCTAACGTGCATTTATGTACCATCAATGATTTTGATGCGCTATGCAGAAATAACCAAATCACAATCATCGAACGCAAGGTCATCACGGATGGCGATACTGTTAGCTTTATGCCTAATTGGTTCGGCAATTTAGCCATGTACCGCCTCATGCGTTCAGTCTAGAAACTTGATGAGACTCTATTGCTCATAGATTCGCATTGGAAACTTTATTTTATTATTGCTTGATGTTTTTAAGAAACCCAGTATTATCATTTTCGTGAAAATATTCCATCATCAGTCATTGCTTCGCTACCGCTGGCATCTTGTTTTTGCACTATTAACGTTTACCGTTATTGGTTTATCTTGTTATTTAAGCGCAAAACCTGTACCTAATGATCTGCAATCATCAACTGCTATTCATGAAGTTTCTGATTATGCGAGAGACTTTGAAGATAACGCTGATGATGATTCTTTTTTTATCATCGCTGGATTATTTGATCAATCACTTCAACTTGATTGGTCGGTTATACTCAACACATTCGTCGCCCAATCCAACGTCTCTTGGTTCGCATACCGTGCACGATCTCGTTCTCCTCCAACACTCTAAAACCTAGTCTCAAAAACCTATAGTTTAATAGCACTAGGCTTTTTGCGTTATCTGCTTTCATAATGCTTTCGCATTGGTTTCAGTCTTTATCGCAAACATTCAATTTTGAATTAAATCTGTTTTAATCAGGATCATTTCATGAATAAAGTCATGAAATAATCCATTAAATTCATACAGATGTTACTGCCATAATTTGTGCTTTTTCTCAAGGTTGCTAGGTTAAATTTTTCCGTATTTGCATTCCAAAATTAACCGCTTGAGGGAATATTATGTTGAGTAAACTCGTTGTCACATTTGTGATAGCAACAGTGCTTTTAAGTGCATGTGAGAAACATGAGCATGAAAAAGTAGAAGAACCAAAATTATTAGTCTCCACCCCTATTCGTAAAGATATAAAGATCCTTAAGGAATATGTTGGACAAATTCATGCCTATCGGCATATTGAGATGCGCGCACTTGAGCGTGGTTACGTACAGAACATTTTTGTTGATGAAGGGCAAAAAGTAAGTCAGGGTCAACGCATGTTTAAAATCATGCCAAACGTTTATCAGGCTGACTTATTAAAAGCCAAGGCAGAAGCAGAAATGGTACGTATTGAATACCAAAATACCAAAGCATTGGCAGATAAAGATATTGTCTCCTCCAATGAATTAGCTTTAGCAAAGGCCAAATTAGATAAAGCAAATGCAGAGGTAAACCTGGCTGCAACCCATTTAAGTTTTACCAATGTGAATGCACCGTTTGATGGCATGATGGATCGTTTTAATGCGCGTGTGGGTAGTTTAGTTGATGAAGGTGACTTACTCACAACCTTATCGGACATCAGCAAGATGTGGGTTTACTTTAATGTCCCAGAATCTGAATATCTGGACTACAAGACCAACAAAGAGGCCGCCAAACCTACCGCTGTTAAGCTAAAACTTGCTAATGGTGATCTATTTGAGGAGCCTGGAAAAATTGAAGCCATTGAAGCAGATTTTGACAACAAAACTGGCAACATTGAATTTAGGGCAACCTTCCCTAACCCTAAAGAAATACTTAGGCATGGTGAAACAGGCAATATCCAAATGGAAATCCCCCATAAAAATGCCATCCTTATTCCGCAAAAAGCGACTTTCGAAGTTTTAGACCAAACCTATGTATATGTTGTTGATAAAAACAATCAACTGCATCAACGGTTAATTCATATTTCAGCAGAGCTGCCTCATGTGTTTGTCGTGAAAGACGGGCTAAAAGAAACAGACAGAATCTTAATTGAAGGTCTACGTAAAGTGCATAACGACGACAAAATCAATGTTAACTTTCAACCCGCTGAAACAGTATTAGCGGATCAAGAACTGCACGCAGAATAAGGACTATTCAATTATGTTTAATGTATTTATCAAGAGACCAGTCATGGCGATTATGTTATCGCTCATGATTGTGTTTTTAGGTGTGCTATCAATTAAATCTTTACCTACCTCTCAGTTTCCTGATATTGCACCACCACGTGTTATCGTTTCTATTGCCTACCCAGGTTCAAGCGCAGATGTATTAGTGCAATCGTCACTCATCACCATAGAACGCGCTATTAACGGTGTGCCTGGTATGAAATACTTGGTATCAGATGCTACAAGCGCGGGTGAAGCAACCATTCAAGTCATCTTTGCGTTAGGTACTGACCCTAACCAAGCCATGATTAATGTAAAAACGCGTATTGACCAAGTGATGAGTCGATTGCCTGAGCTAGTGCAGCTGGAAGGCGTTGTGGTAGAGCGAGTACAACCTAGCATGCTGATGTACATCAACTTGTTCAGTAAAGATAAAAATGCAGATGAAAAGTTTTTGTATAACTACGCTAATGTCAATGTGATTCCTGAGATTCAACGCGTGAATGGTATTGCCAGTGCCAAGATTCTAGGTAGCCGACAATATGCAATGCGTGTATGGCTTAACCCAGAGCGTATGCGTGCCTATAAAGTATCCATCGAGGAAGTGATGGAAGCAATGGCAGAACAAAGCATCATTGGTCGCCCAGGTCGTTTAGGTCAAGCTTCTGGTATCGCAGCTCAATCAAAAGAATATGTATTGGTTTACAAAGGACGTTTTAATAAACCGGAAGAATATGAAGACATTATTATTCGCGCCGACTCAAACGGTGAAATTTTAAAGTTAAAAGATATTGCCAAAATTGAACTGAGCAGTGAGTTTTTTGATATCTACTCCAATAAAGATGGCTATCCATCTTCGGCCATTATCTTAAAACAAAATTACGGTAGCAATGCCAGTGAGGTGATTGCTAATGTTAAAACCAAAATGCAGGAATTATCAAAATCATTTCCAGCAGAAATGGAATATGAGATTGATTACGATGTATCTAAGTTTTTAGATGCTTCAATCGAAAAAGTCTTACATACTTTAGTGGAAGCTTTCTTGCTGGTTGCGCTAGTCGTATTTATTTTCTTGGGTGATTGGCGCTCAACCTTAATCCCGATTTTAGCAGTGCCCGTATCGTTAATAGGTACGTTCTTTTGTATGCAAATGTTTGGGATTACCATCAACTTAATCACTTTATTTGCACTGGTTCTGGCCATTGGTATTGTGGTGGATAATGCTATTGTGGTAGTTGAAGCTGTGCATGCAAAAATGGAAGAAGACGCACAAATCACGCCATATCGTGCCACACAAAAAGTGTTGGGTGAGATAGGTGGAGCCATTGTTGCCATTACTTTAGTGATGACTGCGGTATTTGTACCAGTAGCATTCATGACAGGCCCAGTCGGTGTATTTTACCGCCAATTCTCAATCACCATGGCAGCTTCAATCATTATCTCCGGTGTCGTTGCATTATCGCTAACACCAGTTTTATGTGCTATGTTGCTTAAAAACCAGCATGGTCAACATAAACATAAAACACCTATTAGCTTTTTTATTGATTTGTTTAATCGCTGGTTTGAGCGTTTGACAGGCCGCTATACCCGCTTTCTAAACAAAATTGTTACCTTACGAATTGTCACGATTTTATTACTAGGTGGGTTTGCCTTTGGTACGTTCATCATTAACGAAACTCTCCCTGCAGGCTTTATTCCTGGCGAGGATCAAGGTCAAATTTATGCCATTATTCAGACGCCTCCTGGCAGCACATTAGAAACAACTAACAAGGTTGCACGTGATTTACAAGCAGTTGCTGAAAAGGTTGATGGTGTAGCTTCTGTATCTTCATTGGCTGGTTATGAAATATTAACTGAAGGTCGTGGCTCAAACGCAGGCACTTGCTTAATCAACCTGAAAGACTGGTCTGAACGCAAAGAGTCTGTCCATGAGATTATTGAAGAGCTAGAAGAAAAAACTAAAAATTTTGGTGCGGTGATTGAATACTTTGAGCCGCCACCTGTGCCTGGTTATGGTGCCGCTTCTGGTTTAGCTTTACGCTTATTGGATAAAAGTAATGGTACCGATTATCACGCTTTTGACAAAATTAACCAAGACTTTATGGCTGCATTAGGTAAGCGTAAGGAGCTTTCAGGTTTATTCACGTTTTATGCTGCGAACTACCCACAGTATGAGCTGGAGTTTGATAACAAAGCAGCTATGCAAAAAGGGGTATCAATCGGTAAGGCAATGGATAACTTGAATATTATGGTAGGCAGCACCTATGAGCAAGGGTTTATTCGGTTTAATAACTTCTTCAAGGTATATGTACAATCCAGCCCAGAATTTAGGCGCTTCCCCAGCGATGTCTTAAATTATTTTGTAAAAAATGAAGAAGGCGAAATGGTGCCTTATTCCGCTTTTATGAAACTTAAGAAAAGACAAGGCCCAAATGAAATCACACGGTATAACTTGTACAACTCAGCGACGATTCGTGCGAATCCTGCAACCGGATACACAACGGATGATGCCATTAAAGCAGTACAAGAAGTAGCGAAGGCCAAACTACCTCAAGGCTACGATATTGGCTGGGAGGGCTTATCTTTTGATGAGGCGCAACGTGGTAATGAAGCGATTGTGATTTTTGTCGTAGTGCTTATCTTTGTGTATATGGTGCTTGCATCTCAGTATGAGAGCTTCTTACTACCATTTGTTGTCGTGTTATCGCTACCTGCAGGCGTATTTGGTTCGTTCTTCCTGTTGAAAACGTTGGGACTAGCCAATGATATTTATGCACAAGTTGGCCTAGTGATGCTGGTTGGTTTATTGGGCAAAAACGCTGTCTTGATTGTGGAATATGCCGTACAAAAACAGCAGCAAGGTATAAGCATACGGGATGCTGCCATTGAAGGTGCCAAAGAGCGGTTCAGGCCAATTCTCATGACCTCTTTTGCATTCATCGCAGGCTTAATTCCATTGGTGATTGCTACTGGTGCAGGTGCAGTTGGTAACCGCACAATTGGTACTTCTGCACTCGGTGGCATGCTGTTTGGTACGGTGTTTGGAGTTTTACTGATCCCAGGTTTGTACTATATCTTTGCCAAAATGGAAGAAGGTAAATCATTGATTAGAAAAGAAGATCACAAACCTTTATCCGAGACTATTCACTATATGAGAGATGAAGAACAAGATGATGACAAATAATACGATACGTTTAGCGGTGATGGCTAGCTTAGCCTTGATGATACAAGGCTGCGCAATCCCGTTCATTAATACCAAAAATGCAGATGCACAACTACCAGTCACATATACACAAGAAACAAATGTGGCGCAGACATCAAATGAAGCAAGTGCAGCGAAATTGGATTGGCATGATTTCTTTGATGATCCTAATTTGCAAAGCCTGATTGATACTGCGATTAAAAATAACAAAGAAGTCAATATACTGGCACAACGCATCAGTATGGCAGCAAATGAAATACAGGCGCGCAAAGGTGAATACAAGCCTTTTGTTAGCATTGGGGCAGGTGCAGAGGTTGAGAAATCAGGTCGTTATACCCGTAATGGCGCAGTGGAAGAGCAACTGGAGATCAAAGAAGACAAAGCATTTCCTGATCCACTGCCTAATTATCAATTTGGCTTACAAGCATCTTGGGAGTTAGATGTTTGGAAAAAGCTGCGCAATGCCACCCAAGTAGCGGTCATGGAGTATATGGCCAGTCAAGAAGGCCAGCGATTTTTGATCACAAATTTGGTTGCGGAGATTGGGAATGCTTACTATGAGCTAGTCGCACTAGATAACCAACTAGTAAACTTGGATCAAAACATCAGTATCCAGCAAAATGCTTTAGCCGCTACAAAAGAGTTAAAGCAGTATGCACGCGCTTCTGCTTTAGCCGTTAAGCGTTTTGAAGCTGAGGTCAAGAAAAATGAAAGTCTTCGTTATGTAATTAAGCAAAAGCAAGTAGAGATAGAGAATCGTGTTAACTTCTTACTAGGTCGTACTTCACAGCCTATTGCAAGAAGTAGTGATGGGTTTATGACATTGCAACCTAAAGTATTAGCAACGGGTTTGCCATCAGAGCTCTTAGAAAATCGTCCTGATATTCGTCAAGCGGAATTAGAGCTAAAGGCAGCTAAGCTCAATATTAAAGTAGCAAAAGCAAATTTTTACCCATCTTTTAGCATAGGTGCGAATGTTGGCTTTCAAGCATTTAATCCCAAATATTTGCTAAATCTACCTACATCCCTGGCTTATACACTTGGCGGAGAAGTAGTAGCGCCACTCATCAACCGTAATGCAATTACCGCTGTCTACAAAAATGCAAGTGCGTCGCAAATTAAAGCGGCTTACGAGTATGAGCAATCTATCATTAATGCTTACACTGAGGTTTCTAACCAAATGGCGAATATTGATAATCTGGAAAAAAATTATCAACTTAAACAAGTACAAGTGGATGCATTGAATGAATCAACCGAAATCGCAAATCAGCTTTTTAAAGCCGCACGCGCTGAGTATTTAGAAATATTACTGACCCAGCGGGAAGTCTTGGAAGCAAAGAGTGAGCTCATTGAAACCAAAAAAAAACAAATGAGTGCGATGATTAATTTGTATCGCTCATTGGGCGGTGGTTGGCGTTAATTATCAGTCGATAGAGTTTAAGCCCACAACACTAAAGTAGCGTGGGCTTTTTTATGCCAAACCATAATGTAAATCTGCTGGCATATCTACATCTCGATGGATGCTATCATCTGGCCAGTTTACCCAGTTAATTTTGTTGTTTCGTAATATTCCGCGTGCACCCACATCTCCTTTCAAGTTGGAGAGCTCATTAAACCAAGCTGATCCAAAAGCGACAGGTTGGCCTCTTCTATCTTTATATTTTGGCGCAGCAATACTATTAGGCTCAATAATATTAGTTGATAGTTGCAGTATTAATTGTGAATCAATCCATGGCATATCTGCCAAGGTAATCAACCAACCTTCAGCCCGTCTAGTCTGATTAACAGCATCGGCAATCGCATGGCCCATACCATTTTTTGCATCAAGACTCTCAATAACCGTAAGCCCTAAATCCTGTAAGATTTCTTTACGTGCAATTTGATTTGGCTGTACCACAGCAATACTATTCGGTAACACCTGAGTAAGTATATATGCGCTTTGGGCCAAAACTGTCTTATTATTAGGTAAAGTCATTAGCAGTTTATCTTGATTTGGTATCTCATCTTGGAAACGACGTCCAATACCAGCTGCCAATAAAATACCTTGTATCATGCGTTAAATTTAGATGCGACAGTTATTGAGTGACTCTTCAGCAATATCCAACGCGGCTTTTGCATCATTCACATTAAACAGTCGATTTGCCTCCACCCCATTTTTGACCGCTACTAACTCGGCTGCTATTGACACTGCTATTTCACTTGGCGTTTTACTGCCGATAAATATACCTACTGGCCCACGTAAGTTCTCAACCTCATCTGGTGTTACATCAAAAGAAAGTAAGCGCTTACGCCTTTCTCGATTATTACTTCGAGAACCTAGCGCTGCAACATAAAATGCTGGTGATTTTAACGCTTCCATTAAGGCTAAGTCATCCAACTTAGGATCATGCGTTAATGTGATCACAGCAGTACGAGCATCAGGTTGCATTTCCATAACCACATCATCAGGCATGTCTCGACGGAGCACTGTGTTGGGAACGTTCCAACCGTCAGCGTACTCCTCTCGGGGATCGCAGACTGTCACGGCAAAATCCAGACTTAAAGCAATGTTAGCTAATAAATGTGAAAGTTGTCCTGCTCCGATTAAAATCAAGCGATAGCGCGGGCCATAAATACTCGTCAGCACGCCATCCTTAAAGTCTGTGGATTGTTCTGAAGATGTCTCAGCTACATGACTTTTCTGTGTATCCAGATTTAAGCTTCGCGCGACTAATTTACCTTGATTCAATAAAGTTAAGACTTCTTGTAAGGCATTTTTTTCTTGTATAGGCTCTACAACCAACTGCATACTGCCACCACAATGCAAACCTAATCGTCTCGCCTCTTCCGCTGTAGCACCATAAGTAACAAGCTCAGCCTTTAATGGCATGCCTTCTTTCCTTAATCGGTACATTAAGTCATCTTCTATGCAGCCACCAGATATTGAACCAACCGCTCGCCCATCATCCCGTAAAGCCAACAAAGCACCGATGGGTCTAGGTGAAGAGCCCCAAGTTTTAACGACTGTAACCAGTAGGATTTTATGCCCTGTTTGCAGCCATTGATGGGCTTGGGTTATCACCTCTAAATCTTGGCTATCCATAGAACTAAGTGCTCAGCTGATTACCGATTGGTAAACGAGTGATGTGTTTACCTGTTGCTGCAAAAATGGCATTGGCTAATGCAGGGGCAAGTGGTGGCACACCTGGTTCACCGACTCCAGTTGGTTTTTCTGCAGATGGTACGATGTACACTTCAATTTTGGGCATCTCTGCAATACGCAGCACTGGATACCCATCAAAGTTATTCTGCTGCACCACGCCATCTACTAGTGTTATCTCCCCAGTTAATGCTGCTGCCAATGCGTAACCAATGCTACCTTCCATTTGCGCTTTAATCACATCAGGGTTGACTGCTATACCACAATCAACGGCACATACAACTCGCTCAACTTTTAGCGCTCCACTATCATCAATCGAAATATCAACAATTTGCGCCACAGGGGTGCTGAATGACTCATGCACTGCGACGCCTCTGCCTAGCTTAACACCATCACGCTGCGGTAAAGCAGATGCTTTATCTGCAGCAAGGCGAAGTACGCCAGCATGACGTGGGTGTTTAGTTAACAAACTTAATCTATAAGCGATTGGGTCTTGATTGGCTTCTTTTGCCAGTTGGTCAATAAATACTTCCGTCGCATAACCCGTGTGTGTACTGCCAACAGAGCGCCACCACTGGATAGGCACCTTCACACTATCATTAGTTGTATGCAAATCAACTTGAATATGAGGAATCTGATAAGGCAAATTTTGCGCACCCTCAACAGAAGTTACATCGACCCCATCTTTGACCATACCACCTTCAAAGGCAGTGCCTTTAGCGATAGACTGTCCTACAATCGTGTGATGCCAAGCATTTGGCATGCTATCCTCACCAAGACTTGCACTGAGTTGATGCACATAAATTGGACGGTAATATCCGGCATGCATATCATCTTCACGCGACCACACTAATTTAACTGGGTCTTTGGTTCCAGATGCTTTAACAATACTAGCTGCCTCCAAAATATAATCAGATTGTGGGTTACCTCTACGTCCAAAGCTACCACCAGCATACAGTGTATTAATTCTCACTTCTTCAGGCGTTAAGTCGAACACTTTTGATAAAGCGAATTGATCAACCGTATGCAATTGATTACCGTTCCAAACCTCGCAGATACCGTCTTTAAACTGCACGACACAATTCAGTGGTTCCATAGCAGCATGGGCTAAGAATGGAAAAACGTAAGTATTAGCGATGACTTTGTTGCTAGCTTTTAGCTGTCCCAGTGCATCTCCGTCTTTGCGTGCAATATTACCAGGACTGGTCACTAACTGCTGATAATCATTGATAATTTCTTCACTTCCTTTAGTGTATGCATTGGTTTCATCCCACTCGATGGAGAGCGCATCGCGGCCTTTTTTTGCAGTCCAATAATTGTTAGCTAACACCGCAACACCAGTTGGGATTTCCACGACATTGACCACCCCATTAATTGCTTTTGTTGCTTGATCATCGAATGATTTGACTACAGCGCCAAATTTAGGTGGATGCGCGACGACCGCAACTAGCATATTCTCAAGCTGAATATCTTGGGTAAAAATCGCTTTACCATTGGTTTTGTTCTTGCTGTCTTTTCTTGGAATATGCTTACCAATGAGCTGGTAATCTTTAGGGTCTTTTAACGTCACTTTTGTGGGTACACCCAATGCTGCTGCCGCTTCTGCTAGTTCGCCAAAGTTAGCTTGATGTCCATCCGCATGACTGAGCACGCCAGCTTTTACAGTAATCTCATCTGCTGGCACACTCCAGGCATCGGATGCCGCCTGAACCAACATAGCTCGCACTGTTGCTCCCGCTTCGCGCATCTGATCAAAGGCATTTTTGATTGCAGAGCTACCGCCAGTGCCCTGATATGGACCCCAGTCTAAATTGTTATACTTTTTAGCATCTGCCGCAGCGGCTTCTACTTTTACTTGTGCCCAATCTGCATCTAATTCTTCAGCCACTAAGGTCGCTAGGCCAGTGTAGGTGCCTTGTCCCATTTCAAGATGTTTGGCAACCACTGTTACTGTATTATCAGAATTAACACTGACAAAAGCATTAAACGTCGATTGAACTCCTTGACCTGTCTCAGCACCCATCCCGGCAGCATCGTTTGGCTCAGTTGAGCAACCAGGAATTGCAATCGCAATGGTAAATGCAGCACTCGTTTTAAGGAAGTTTCGGCGGGAAACATTGACTAGTGTATTTTTCATGTTGTTCTCCTTAAGCCAAAGATTTTGCCGCTTGGTGAATAGCTGCACGTATGCGCACATAAGTTGCGCAGCGACAAATATTGCCAGTCATTGCATTATCAATATCAGCATCTGTTGGCTTTGGGTTTGATTTAAGCAAAGCCGTGGCGGACATGATTTGTCCTGATTGACAATACCCACATTGCACTACATCCAAACTCTGCCAAGCTTTTTGGACAGCCTCGCCTACTTTCGATTCATGTACGTTTTCAATTGTGTCAATTTTTTTACCTACAACAGCCGATAGCGGAAGCTGACATGATCGGATAGGCTGTCCATCTAAGTGGACAGTACATGCACCACATAACCCTGCACCACAACCAAATTTTGTCCCAGTCATTTTCAAACTATCACGGATTACCCAAAGCAGCGGGGTATCATCTGAATAGTCTGTACTGAGGATTTTACCGTTGATATTAATATCTGTCATGCGAGTTCCTTAGGTCTAAAGTCATGTCGAATATTGTTGTATTGAACAAAAATTCATAGTATCTTTTGGAGATTAGTCTATTTTAGAGACCATGCCAAACAAGTCAACTAGGCACTAAGGAGTAACCTAACATGCTTCATGAAAACGATGTATCTTCACCAAGCATCTATAAAGCCTGCTGCCCCTCACGGCAAATACTTAGTCGCATTGGCGACAAATGGAGCGTTGTAATATTAAGCAGTTTAGAAAACGACTCTATTCGTTTTAGCGAGTTAAAAAAAATATGCGATGGTATATCACAAAAAATGCTAACCCAAACACTACGCAATCTGCAAAGAGATGGGTTGATTCAACGATACGTAGTTACTTTAAAACCATTACATGTTGAATATGCCTTAAGCGATCTAGGTGTTAATCTCTTAACTCTTTTAAATCCGCTGATCGACTGGGTACATCGGCATTGCATACAGATTGAAAAATCTCATCGAGAATATGATATTAATGTTTAATCAACAATTCTATAAAAAAATTACCATCCATACCCTAAGCTAAATATAAGCGTTCTGTCCATGCGCTCACGGCCTTGTGCGGGTTGATTTGCATAATCTAAGTTCAATTGTGTTGATGCGTTTAAATTATTTGCAATTGGTACTCTAAGCCCTGTTTTACTGAACACTAATGTGTTGGCTACATCCTCTAAACTCACTAATACTTCATGCTGGTGAAAGAACTTTACACTTTGAAAGACTAACTGATCATATTTCAATGCCCACCTACCACTAGCATAGCGATCATCTTCTGCTAATTTGAAGTCAGTACTGATATAGTTAACACCTCCCTCGATAGATAAGTTTAAATTTTCTTGTTCATAAAACTGATAACCACTACCAATACCAGCGCTTGATCGTAAATTAATATCTCTGAATTTATCATTTTCTAATGATCCATTCGCATAGACGTACCACTGTTTGGTGAGGAAGTGGTCATATTGCATATAGCCCTTGCTGTTAAAAGCAGTGCTTTCTCCATCCGCTTTTGCGCGATTGACATAGGCACCTATGGTGTATCTGTTCTGCTTAGTTCTGGCAATCGCTTCTGTGTCAAACCTGATTTGACTATTATCTGTATTACCCTGAGAAGTTGCACCACCCAAGTTTGCATACCCAGACCACGCCACACCTTTTCCTGACACTTCTGGGCTTGGGTTAATGTAAGCAAGATCTTTCAGATCAAGGTCTGCATTTGTATTTAAACCAGATAATTTAATTTTCGCCCTGCCTTCATCTGACTGTTTAATTTCTCCTGTAAAACTAGCATCATTGGCTAGCATCACAGTTACTGGCTTATCGGTACTTAGGCTAGCAATATCCGCCCATGTTATTTTAATTTCGCCCGTGTATTTCGTTTTAAACACAAGCTTATCTGTTTCTTTTTTGATGACTGTACCCGTTAACACATCCCCATTTTTTAATTTAATAGTATCTGCATTTGCAGTCTGATTGATTATTATTGAAACGATAGCGATTGTTTTTAATAACTTCATTTAACCCCTTTAAATTAAGTGCGTAAAAATACGAATTCATGCTAATGAATTAGCAAATGTTGATAATGTATTGATTAAATAGATTGACTGCTACGATAGGCGGGAACGCTATTACTCCACTTGAGCCCTAAAAATACGACAAACCACAATTAACAAAGTTTAATTTAATTGATTTTCAACGTGGGTTGAACCACTAATTTAATTAAAATCACATTACATGTATTTTCTAATCTCACATATGATAAGGTAGCTTAAAAAGTTCATATCTAAGAAAATCTAGCATGGCGAATAACAACACAAACCTTAATAACAAACCAAAACTAAGCCTTAAAGACGTCTTATTTAATAAGCGCATGCTAGCCTGTATGGTACTTGGTTTTAGTTCTGGCTTGCCCCTTTACCTACTTTTTCAGCTACTGCCTGCATGGTTGCGTACCGAGGGAATTGATCTGAAAACCATTGCAGTGTTTGCACTTATTCAACTTCCTTACACATGGAAGTTCATTTGGTCTCCATTGATGGACCGCTATAATCTAATTGCACCTATGGGCAGACGTCGTAGCTGGATGTTGATTACACAAATTGCTTTATTCATCACCATTTGCGCTTATGGCTTTTTTAACCCGCAACTCAACATTACTAGCATTGCAGTTGTTTCAACCTTGGTCGCTTTATTTTCTGCCAGCCAAGATATCGTCATTGATGCTTTTAGACGGGAAATCTTAAGTGATGATGAACTCGGATTAGGTAACAGTATTCACGTCAATGCTTACCGCGTTTCCGGTTTAGTCCCAGGCGCCCTAGCCCTTATCTTATCTGACCATTTGCCTTGGTCATCGGTATTTTGGATAGTAGCCTTGTTTATGATTCCCGGTATTTTGATGACAGTTTTCGCAAGTGAGCCTCACCGTGCCGAAGCACCAAAAACTTTATATGCATCCGTGGTCGAGCCTTTTACTGAATTCATTAATCGGTC
Organism: Methylotenera sp.; assembly: GCA_048058875.1. GTDB lineage: Bacteria > Pseudomonadota > Gammaproteobacteria > Burkholderiales > Methylophilaceae. The sequence continues at coordinate 82,583 of JBLLNR010000001.1, forward strand.
AGGCTTGAATCACGCACTACTCGTCCTACTCTTTATTTTGCTTTATAAGCTTGGCGACAGTATGGCCACTGCCCTTGCCACACCGTTTTACATTGATATGGGGTTTAGCAATACTGATATTGGCACTATCGTTAAAGGCAGTGGCTTAGTCATGCAAATTTTAGGTGGTTTTATTGGTGGCTTTTGGATGCTCAAAGTTGGCATTAACCGCGGCCTTTGGGTGTTTGGCGTTGTGCAACTAGTGACCATTCTTGGCTTTGCTTGGCTCGCGCATGCCGGCCCATTTGATCACATTGGCATAGTCGAGCGCGGCATGCTAGGAGTTGTCATAGGTGGTGAAGCATTAGGTGTTGGTCTTGGCACAGTCGCTTATGTTGCCTATATGGCACGCGAAACAAACCCTGCTTATACTGCTACACAACTGGCATTGTTTACCAGTTTATCAGCCGTACCCCGTTCCATTTTTAACGCCCTCACTGGCAGCATGGTTGAAGCATTAGGCTGGGAAATATTCTTTTATGTATGTACGTTGTTAGCCTTACCTGGCATGCTATTGCTCTTTAAGGTTGCACCCTGGAATGAAAGAGGCAGTGATCAACAGAAAATAGAAATGTAAGGTCTTGCTGGCTAGCGCGACCAATCACTATCCAATCAATTAATGGAGTGATAGTCATGCAAATAAGCACTACCCTTACTGGTCTGCTAACCAGTATTCTTTTGCTCAGTCAAAGTCAGGTTTTCGCATCTGAGTGCTCTGCTAAAACAGGTAACAATTCAATCCCCTTGTTAGAGCTTTATACATCAGAAGGCTGTAGTAGTTGCCCCCCAGCTGACAAATGGATCAGCCAAATTAAGCATGACAAAAGCAAAGTCACACCATTGGCTTTTCATGTTGATTACTGGGATTACATAGGCTGGAAAGATCAATTTTCAAAAGCTGAATATAGCGATAGACAACGCAAAACGGCTGCCTTTGCTGGTGCTGGGTTTGTCTACACACCGCAATTTGTCTTTAATGGCCGTGACTTTAAAGGTTGGGATAATAATCGTCTCAATAGTGCCATTGCCAAATCACAGAAGTTAGCATCACGAGTCGATTTAACGCTGAGTGTAGTGAATGAACCAGATGGCAATATTACTTTGAAAGCTAATGCAAAGTCATTGGAACCTGCACAGACTAAAAGCGCAGATGTGTTTGTAGTGCTATACGAGAATGGCTTAGTGACACAAGTGAAAGCTGGCGAAAATAATGGTCGTGAGTTGAAACATGATTATGTGGTACGCCAGTTATTTGGCGCATACCAAATGAATAACCTCAATGTATTTAACAAAAGCTTCAACTTGAGTGGAGCCTGGAAAAACAAAGATGCAGGTGCTGTGATTTTTGTGCAAGACAGTGCCAATGGCGAAATAATCCAAAGTTTAGCTTTGGACTTTTGCAGCTAGTTTGGGTTGATTTGGCTGATAATGCCAGCTTCTAACCAGCTGGCTAAATATACTGCAGCTTGCTGGGTCGCAGAGTCACCTAAGGTTTCAAACAATGTTTCACATAGGTCCCCAAAGCTTGCGCCTGCTTGGAGGTGTTTTAAGGTTTGTAATTCTTGCGTATCGACTGAACGATAATGCGAATTTAAATCGCTGCGCCATACCAAGCAAGGCTCACCATTTTGCATGGGTGCTGGTGGTGTTTCTTCAACATCTAACGCTTGCCACACTGGAATTACATTCCATTGCAACACGAGCAGCTGCACTGATGGATGTAGCTTAAAACTTAAGCCAGCCCATGTTTCTGGTGGAATTGCCGCTAAATCTTGCATGGTCACAATGTGCGCATCTTCTGCATCAAAAGCCAAACCCAAAGCCCACTCAAAATAGGCCAGCTCTGATGCGATAGGATGTTGTGATAATACTTTAAGCAAGTGCTCACGCATTTGGTCACCCACCCAGCGCATATTGCGATACTGTGATGGGTATTGGTCAATATATTGCCTTGCTGTGGTATCAAACAAATCATCACCCAACAGCATGTGTAACTTTGGGTAAGCTGTTGCGAGTGCTTCAATAATGCGCAAGCGAAAAGCATCAGCATAAATACTTAAACGTTTTTCTGCGCCGACTTTAACATCATCAACCACGCATGACTTAAAGGTAGTATGGTCTTCATTGAGAATACTGGTTTGAAAGTCAGCTTGTAATTGGGCGAGCTTGCTCATATATTCACTACTTCCGTGGCAATATTACGTGCGATTTGCAATTCACTCACCAGCTCAATTAATGCGGGGATTTTATCATCACGCTCTATCATGGTAGAGACATTGCCAAAAGCTGTAATGGCATAACGGTATAAATCCCAAACAGGATCGATGACTGGCGCATCATGGGTATCAATAATGTAATCTCCATGATTATGATGTCCTGCTAAATGTATTTGTTGAATGCGCTTAGCCGGCACACCATCAATAAAAGATTTAGGGTCATAGCCGTGATTAAAGCTGCTGACATAAATATTATTCACATCGAGCAAAAGCAGGCAATCAGCTAGCTCTGCAATTTCGTGAATAAATTCCCACTCCGTCATTGTAGAGTCAATATAGCTAGCATAACTTGATACGTTTTCTAATAATATTTGTCGACCCAGAAAATCTTGAACAACCTTAACACGCTCAACAACATGTTTCACTGTTTCCTCTGTGTACGGCAAGGGTAGTAGGTCATGCATATTTTGCCCATGCACCCCAGTCCAACACAAATGGTCGGATATCCATGCTGGCTCAATGTGGTCTGCTAGTTTTTTTAACGCTATTAAATAGCTTTGATCAAATGCTGTCGTGGATCCAATAGATAATGAGACCCCATGCATCACCACTGGATAATCTGCGCGAATCTTATCGAGAAAATAGTGCGGCTTCCCACCGGGCACCATATAGTTTTCGCTTAGCACTTCAAACCAGTCGACTTTAGGCTTAGTGTCTATAATTTCATGATAATGGTCTGTACGTAAGCCTAGGCCAAAGCCTAAATTGGGAAGTGTATTTTGTTTTTGTGATAACTGTTTCATCATTAACGTGTCATGCACATTATCGTACATGACACGTAGTTTACGTTTAGATAATGGTGCCGCCTTTAGCTTTGCAATCTGCTTCAGTCATTGATAAGAAACCATGCCCTTTGCAAACGTTTTGACCCTTACATGCGTTTTCTGCTGTTTTACAGTCACTTGTACCTTTACATGAGTTAAGACCCGCACAATGAACATTTGCAGCTGATGCTGTTGTGTTCGCACCACTACTTGCACAACCCGCTAATATTAGTGCTGCTGCTCCCACTGCTAATAATGCACCTTTACCTTTATTTGTTTTTGCTTCCACTGACATATTGAACTCCTAATTTTAGTTTGAAGATTGCTTCTGAAGTAAAGATTCACTACAGTCACTTAGCTTGGTCGTTCAATACTGATTTTACTTACAAACAATTTTAAAATTTAGTACAAATAAAAAATCATTTATAATCAATGATTAAAGGCGCATGGTCACTAAACTTCTCTTGTTTATAAACGCTTGCTTGTACAGCCCTTGCCGCAAACGCTGGTGTAGCTACCTGATAATCAATCCGCCAACCAACATTTTTAGCGTATGCTTGACCACGATTACTCCACCACGTATAACAAGTATCTGTTGTGTCTGGATATAATTTGCGGTACACATCAACCCAACCAACGCGATCAAACAAATCTGTCATCCATGCGCGCTCTTCAGGTAAGAATCCAGAGTTTTTGCGATTGCCTTTATAATTTTTAAGATCTTGTTCCTGATGCGCTATATTCCAGTCACCACAAACAACAACATCTTGTCCACTTTGAACTAACTGCTCCAGGTGCGGCATAAAACGATGCATCACGCTATATTTAAATGCCTGCCTTTCTTCTCCGCTTGAACCACTGGGAAGATAAAGCGAAATAACAGATAATTTACCGAAGCGACATTCCAGATATCGCCCTTCATCATCAATATCTTGTATTCCCAACCCAACAATGACTTCATCAGGCTTTTGTTTGCTGTAAATTCCAACACCACTATAGCCTTTCTTCAATGCATAATGAAAATTTCCAACATACCCCTCAGGTGCTAACATCTCTTGCGTCATATTGTCGGCTTGCGCTTTCAATTCTTGTAAGCAGATTACATCAGGCTGCACTTGTTGCAACCATGGGAAAAAACCTTTATTCGCTGCAGAACGGATTCCATTTAAATTCAACGTTATAATGCGCATTTAATTCCTTTAATTAATACAAAATATGTCATATAGCCATCAAAACTTGTCACAAGAGTTCATCCAGTTCTGCATTAGCAAAGAAGTACTTAAATTTGGTGAATTTAAAACCAAAGCTGGTAGGCTTAGCCCATACTTTTTTAATGCTGGCTTATTTAATGATGGTGACAGCTTGTTAAAACTAGGTGAATTCTACGCCAATAGTATAGAAAAATCAGGCATCAAGTTTGATATGTTGTTTGGCCCTGCTTACAAAGGTATACCGCTAGCAGCTAGCATTGCTATTGCATTTGCAAGAAGAGGTCGAAACTTACCCTATGCCTATAACCGTAAAGAGGCAAAGGACCATGGCGAGGGTGGCACTGTGGTCGGGGCGCCATTACATGGTCATGTATTAATCATTGATGACGTGATTTCGGCAGGCACGTCTATAAGAGAATCTGTCGCTATCATCAAAGCGCATGGTGCGACGCCATGTGGCGTGAGCATTGCACTAGATCGTCAAGAAAAAGGACTAAGCGAACTCTCGGCAGTAGAGGAAGTAGAAATAGAAAATCAGCTACCTGTCTGCGTTATTGCTAATTTAAGCGATTTACTCAATTACATACAGCAAAAACCAGAGCTGGCACACACATTGCTTAAAGTCAAAGCCTATAGGGAAAAATATGGAAGATGAGGATAATGTTGAAAATAATGCGTCTAATTTCACCTGTACTATTTATTTGCTTAGCATTTAGTACAGAAGCTTTAGCTGACAAACGTATTTTGAAATGGGTTGATAATCAAGGTGTCACTCATTATGGCGACCAGTTACCACCTACAGCAGCAGGTAAAAGCAATCAGATTATTAATAAACAGGGCGTTGTTGTTCAACGTAACTATCAACCGTCTGAGAATGAAGCGCAGCAAGAAGCCAATAAAGAGAAATTAGAACAAGACCGTAAAGATAGCGTACTGTTAGCCTCTTACACCACCGCGGATGAAATCGATTTAGCGCGCAAACGCAATTTGGAAATGGAGAATGCAACTATCGATGCACTCAAATCACAAAAGGCAAATGTTGATGATAGACTCAATCGTAATATCGCAACAGCACAAGCATTTGTGGATAAAAAACAAGCAGTGCCTGATTATTTAAAAGAAGAAATCAGTATCGCCAAAACAGAGTCAGAAAACTTTGACAAAAAGATTACGCATCATCAGCAAATACTGGAAAAAATTAACCAACAATATGATGCTGAAAAAGCAAGATTTATCGCTTTAAAAAACAAGAAAAACTAAGTTAGCTTTTTCTTCAAAATAGCATTCACTTGCGCGGGATTAGCCTTGCCTTTTGACGCCTTCATTGTTTGACCAACTAATGCATTAAACGCCTTTTCCTTGCCTGCTTTGTATTCTTCAACCATGGCGTGATTGGCTGCTAATACTTCATCAATAATAGCCTCAATCGCACCCGTATCAGAAACCTGTTTTAGGCCTTTTGTCTCAATAATGGCATCGACATTCGTCTCTCCAGACCACATTGCTTCAAATACCTGTTTAGCAGCATTATTGGATATGGTTCCATCTGAAATGCGTTTGATTAATTGTGCAAGAACTGCTGCATCTATGGGTGATTCTGCAATGCTTTTTTCTTCCGCATTTAGCTTAGCTGTAATGCTGCCCATTACCCAGTTAGCAGCCAACTTCGCATCGCCACCTGCATCAATCACTCGCTCAAAGTAATCTGCAACTTCTTTACTCGAAGTTAAGGTAGTAGAATCGTAAGCTGATAGTGCATACTCACTTTCAAAGCGCATTTTCATTGCTTCAGGTAACTCTGGCATTGTAATCCGTACTGCAGACTTGTCGTCTTCTGTAATCTCTAATGGCAGCAAATCTGGATCAGGGAAATAGCGGTAGTCGTTTGCTTCCTCTTTGCTTCGCATAGCACGCGTTTCACCTGTATCTGGGTTAAACAATACTGTTGCCTGCTCTATTTTCCCACCATCCTCAAGAGTCTCAATCTGCCATTGCGTCTCATATGCAATGGCTTGTTGCATAAATTTAAAAGAGTTTAGATTTTTAATTTCTCGGCGCGTACCAAGCTCACTTGACCCCTTCGGTCGAACAGACACATTGACGTCACAGCGGAAGCTGCCTTCCTGCATATTGCCATCACAAATGCCTATCCACTGCACCAATTCATGCAGTTTTTTTGCATAAGCCACAGCTTCTGCAGCTGACCGCATATCAGGCTCTGTCACAATCTCTAATAACGGCGTGCCAGCACGATTCAGATCAATGCCACTCATGCCCTCAACTGCACCATGCACTGATTTACCTGCATCCTCTTCCAGATGAGCACGTGTGATATTAACTACTTTTTCATAAGCTTCTTTTTTACCATCCGCATGCACCTGTATTGTTACTTTTCCTTTACCAACGACTGGCAGCTCGAATTGACTGATTTGATAGCCTTTTGGCAAATCAGGATAAAAATAGTTTTTACGAGCAAACACAGAACGAGGCGCTATCTCAGCATCCACAGCCAAACCAAACTTGATTGCACACTGCACTGCTGCTTTGTTCAAAACAGGAAGCACTCCAGGCAACGCGAGGCTTACCTCACAGGCTTGCGTGTTGGGTTCTGCACCATACGCGGTTGAAGCCCCACTAAATATTTTTGTTTTGGTTTTGAGTTGTACATGTGTTTCCAACCCAATGACGACTTCCCACTCCATTATTCAATTCCTTTTGGCATCATGGTATGCCAGTCTGTTGCCTGCTGATAAGCATGTCCAACATTCAGCATGCGCGCCTCATCAAAATAATTGCCGATAATCTGTAAACCGACAGGCAATCCATTACTAAACCCAGCAGGAATACTCATACCTGGCAAACCTGCCAAATTCGTCGCTATGGTATAGATATCCTGTAAATACATAGAAACTGGGTCACCTGTCTTCTCACCGAGCTTAAATGCTGTTGATGGCACTGTCGGGCCCATAATCATGTCGCACTGTTTAAATGCCGCTTTAAAATCATCAGCAATCAAATGACGAATTTGCTGTGCTTTTAAATAGTACGCATCATAATAGCCAGCACTCAATACATAAGTCCCGATCAGGATGCGTCGTTTAACTTCTTCACCAAAGCCTTCTGCACGACTTTTCATGTACATATCCATTAAGTCGTCATATTTGGCTGCCCTGTGTCCATAGCGCACACCATCGTAGCGTGAAAGATTACTTGAAGCTTCTGCAGGTGCTAACACGTAATAAACAGGAATAGACAAACTGGCATTAGGTAATGAAATATCAATGAACTCTGCCCCTAATTTTTTATACTCATTGATCGCGCCTTGTACCAACTGTTCCACATTTGCATCTAAGCCCTCTGCAAAATACTCCTTTGGCAAACCTATCTTTAATCCAGCGAGTGGCTTGCCTAAATCGCGCAGGTAGTCCTCTTCTGGATGATTTAAACTTGTTGAGTCACGCTGATCAAAGCCCGCCATCACATTCATCATCAGTGCGCAATCTTCTGCGGATTTAGCCATCGGTCCTGCTTGATCCAAACTCGATGCAAAGGCAATCATGCCATAGCGCGAAACCAAGCCATAGGTTGGCTTCAATCCAGTAAACCCACATAACGAAGCCGGCTGACGGATTGAGCCTCCCGTATCCGTCCCTGTTGCTGCAGCGCACAAACGTGCAGCCACTGCTGCTGCGGAGCCTCCGCTACTACCACCAGGGACGCGCTCTTGATCCCATGGGTTTTTCACCCTACCAAAATAGCTAGTTTCATTTGATGAGCCCATTGCAAACTCATCCATATTTGTTTTTCCTAAATTCACAGCACCGACTGCATTAAACTGCTGTATGACATGCGCGTCATATGGCGCGATAAAATTTTCCAACATTCTGGAACCACAGGTTGTTTTCCATTCTTTGGCACAAAAAATATCTTTTTGCGCAATAGGGATTCCTGTCAATGGCTGCGTATTACCAGCCGCAATTAATGCATCGGCAGCTTTTGCTTGCTCTATACTTTTATCCTCGTCTACAGTGATGTAAGCATTGATTACAGGGTTATATTGTTTGATACGCGCTAAAAAAGTTTGTGTCATTTCTACACTGGACACTTCTTTTTTTGCCAACATTTGGCTTAAGCTTTTAAGGCTTTGATTAATCATGATTCTTCTATGTGGATTGTCAATCTAGTTCTGGAATATTGTCTGACTTATACCAAGTTTACTCTATCACTTTTGGCACTAAATATAGTCCGCTATCAACAGATGGTGCATTCTGCTGAAACAACGCACGCTGATTAGTTTCACTGACTACATCTTCACGTAATCGCTGCACGACATCTTGCGAATGTGACATTGGCGTAATGCCTTTGGTATCAACCGCTTGCATTTCTTCAATCAGGGTCAATATACCTGAGAGCTTTTTGAGAGTTTGCTCTGCTTCTTGATCATTAATCTCAATGCGCGCCAAATGGGCCAAGCGTTTAATATCTGGGATGTTTAATGCCATAACTTTCTTCTATTCTTCTGTTTTTTAACTTTAGTGTAATAAACTTGAATTGCGACTTAATTTTAATCTGAATATACGTTATTATACCTTGATTTTAAAGTAGGGCTTATGTGTAAAACATGCATTGTAAGTCCAATCTACAACGCACAGGAAAAAAAACATATGTTCGGTTCTTTAAGCAGCTATTTTTCTAATGATTTAGCCATTGATTTGGGTACAGCAAACACGTTAATTTATTCACGTGGTAGGGGCATTGTGCTTGACGAACCATCTGTCGTTGCCATTCGTATTGAAGGCGCAAACGGTAAGAAAGTATTATTAGCCGTTGGTACAGAAGCTAAAGGTATGCTCGGTAGAGCACCTGCTAATATCCAAGCAATACGCCCGATGAAGGACGGTGTGATTGCTGACTTTACCGTAACAGAACAAATGCTTAAATTCTTCATCCGCAAAGCACATGACGCTCGCTGGTTTTCCCGAGCCCGCGCATCATCATCTGTGTGCCAGTTGGTTCCACGCAAGTTGAGCGCCGCGCAATCAAAGAGTCTGCAGAACGCGCGGGTGCTAAACAAGTGTACCTAATTGAAGAACCAATGGCCGCTGCAATTGGAGCAGAAATGCCAGTTGCAGAAGCAACAGGCTCAATGGTTGTTGATATCGGTGGCGGCACCACAGAGGTTGGTGTAATTTCCCTAGGTGGTATTGTTTATGCAAAATCAGAGCGTGTTGGCGGCGATAAATTCGATCAAGCGATTATAGATTACATTCGTCGGAATTACGGCATGCAAATATCAGAACCAACCGCTGAAGCGATTAAAAAGAAAATCGGCTCCGCCTTCCCTGGTTCAGAAGTATTAGAAATGGAAGTAACTGGCCGTAATTTGGCAGAAGGCTTACCACGTAAATTTACAATCTCTAGCAATGAAATTCTGGAAGCGCTCACCGAGCCACTAAATGCAATTGTAGGCGCTGTTAAGTCGGCACTAGAACAAACACCGCCAGAACTAGGTGCCGATATTGCTGAGAAAGGCATGGTGATTACCGGTGGTGGTGCATTGTTACGCGATTTAGACAGACTCCTCATGGAGGAAACGGGATTACCAGTCATTGTAGCTGAAGATCCACTAACTTGTGTTGCACGAGGTTGTGGTCGAGCACTTGAAGATATGGACAAGCTTGGCAGTGTATTCGCACATGAATAATAGTCTTTTGCTTCAATTAACTCAACAGCGTCAGCATGCTTAAAGGTGTTCATCAGAAACTAGAGCCCCAACAAACCCCTGCTTTTTTCGTCCGCGGTGCCAGTCCTTTTTCACGCATGGTTTTTTTCTGCGCGTTATCTATTGTGATTATGGCTGCAGACTCAAAGCTAAACTATTTGTCGCAAATACGACAAACACTTTATGGCGCACTGCATCCAATAGAACGTATCGCAAATATTCCAAGTGAACTATTTCGTGACGCCTCCAAATATTTTTCTGTTCATAATGAACTGGTGCAAGAAAACTATATGCTCAAACAACAGGCATTTGAGCAAAAGGTTAAATTACAACGACTCAATACATTGCAAGCAGAAAATGAACACTTGCGTAGCCTACTGGGTGGCGACATTCCTATTCATCCATTTGCCATACTAGGCGACATTTCACACACAGGTAGAGATCCTTTTAGAAATGTTGTCATTGTTAATCGAGGAAGCCAGCATAATATTCAAGCGGGACAAGCAGTGGTTGATTCAAAAGGCGTTATTGGGCAAGTTACTCGCGTGTATCCTTTTAGTTGCGAGGTGACGCTAATTACGGACAAAAACCTTTCTATCCCAATACAGGTGGAACGTAACCAGCTACGTGCCATCGCATTTGGGCAAGGTGGTAATATCCTCGATATACCTTATTTACCGACCAATGTAGACATCAAAATAGGTGATAAATTGGTCACATCAGGTATCGATGGAATCTATCCAGCGGGATTAGCGGTCGCAACAGTGACTAAAATTGAACAAGACCCTGAATCACAGTTTGCTAAAATCATCAGTACGCCAATAGCGCAGGTTAGCCATCACCTCCAACTATTAATTCTGGAGTTACCCGAATCTAAAGAACCAGAAGTAAAACCTCAGGAAACGGAAAACGAAGAGCTGTTAGAAGAAAACGGGAATAACAAAGATAAGAAAAGGACTAAACCTCGTGCAAACCCCTAACAGATTATTAGTTTACGCAACCTTCTTCGTTGCGCTACTTTGCCAGCTGTTCCCTTGGACCGGTCAGGGTGTGATTTTTCGGCCTGATTTTATGTTAGTTGTATTGTTATATTGGCTTTTACGCGCACCTCATCTTTGTCACATAGCAACTGCATGGATTGTTGGCATACTCGTTGATTTAGCCACAGGTAGTTTGCTAGGGCAACATGCACTTGCATTTACCCTAACAGCTTACATTGCTTTGAGTTTCCAGCGTAGGTTAGTCCTTTTTACAGTGATACAAATCACTTTTTACGTATTGGGTTTATTATTTTTTGCTCGACTCGTCATCTTAATTCTTAAGTTATTCGCCGACAATGATGTGCCAAGCTTACATTATTTTTGGCCTGTCATTACTGGGATATTATTATGGCAAGTACTCCGCATCGCATTTGGCTCGCTCGCTCGCCCAAAATCAAATCGTTCGGAATAAACCATAGATGCGATATAGCACGGAACTTAGAAACTACCGTAATGAGTTGCAAAATTTCAAGATACGCTTAGTCGTGTTGGGCATACTTGTGCTTGTTGGTTTTGGCCTGCTTACTGCTCGCTTTTATTTTCTGCAAGTGGTACGCCATAATCACTACCACACATTAGCTGAAAACAATCGTATCTCTATCGTTCCTGTCGCGCCAAACCGCGGACTTATTACTGATAGAAATGGAATTACCATCGCCCATAATTTCTTTGTCTACACATTAGAAATCACTCCCTCAAAAGTTGATGATTTTGATGAGACAATAGCGGAAATCAGTAAGCTGGTCGAAATATCAAGCAGTGATTTGAAGCGTTTTAACAACTTAAAAGCCCGCAGCCACGAATTCGAATCAATACCCATACGCACACATTTAAATGAAATTGAAGCAGCTAGATTTGCAGCAAACCGATTTCGCTTTCCCGGGGTTGAAATTAAATCTAGATTGTTTCGGCATTACCCAAATGGTCCATTAGGTGTGCATATTGCTGGTTATATCGGCCGCATCAATGATAGAGACTTAGAACAACTTAAAGCGGATGATGTGCTCTCCAATTACAAGGGAACAGATCATATTGGTAAAAGTGGCATAGAAGAATATTATGAAAAAGAACTACATGGGACAACAGGCTTTCAGCAAGTGGAAATTAATGCAGACGGTAAAGCTGTACGTGTGCTTTCTAGTGCAGCCCCCGTATCTGGTAACAACATCACGTTATCTATAGATCTAAAACTACAAGAAATTGCAGAAAAAGGCTTTGGGGAGAGACGTGGTGCTTTAGTCGCTATTCAACCGCAAACAGGTGAGGTGCTCGCTTTAGTGAGCATGCCCACTTTTGACCCCAACCTTTTTGTAGGCGGGATTGATACGCAAAACTGGCGCTTATTAAATGAGTCTATTGATAAACCACTCATTAATCGTCCTTTACGAGGCGTTTATCCCCCAGGTTCAACCTTCAAACCTTTTGTGGCCTTGGCAGGGCTAGAAGCGGGGAAACGCAAGCCGCCGTTTGCGATAAGCGACCCTGGCTATTTTTCATTACCTAACAGTAAACATCGTTATCGTGACTGGAAAGTTGGCGGTCATGGCTACGTCGATATGAGACGCGCTATCACGGTATCATGTGATACTTTTTTCTACGGATTAGCCGTAGAACTTGGCATAGAAAAACTAACGGATTTTGTGAGCCACTTTGGCTTTGGTAAAAAAAGTGGTATTGACATCAATGGTGAGAATGGTGGGCTTTTACCAACGCCAGAATGGAAACAACGTCGGTTTAAACAGCCCTGGTATATGGGCGAGACTGTGATTGTTGGTATTGGTCAGGGTTATACTTTAGTAACGCCAATGCAACTTGCGTATGCGACATCAGTGCTAGCCAACAAAGGCAAGGCGATTAAACCGCATCTTGTCAGGGCAATAACTGATGTCAAATCAGGGAAAGTTATTCCGAACACTCCAAAAGTGAATGACTATATTCCGCTTAATGATGAGAATCTTGAGATTGTCAAACAAGGCATGCTGGATGTTACCCTACCAGGAGGGACAGCAGCTAGGGTTGGTGCAAATGCTGGATACAGTATTGCAGCGAAAACGGGAACCGCCCAAGTGATTGGTATCAAACAAAATGAAAAATATGACGAACAAAATATTGATGAACGCCACCGAGACCACGCACTTTTTATAGCCTACGCCCCAGCAGATGATCCAAAAATCGCAATCGCAGCAATTGTAGAAAATGGCGGACATGGAGGCTCAGCGGCAGGCCCTATTGTCAGAGAAGTGATGGATTACTACTTACTTGGTAAATTACCTCAAGATATGGAACCGACTAAAATACCATCCAGAGAAGATATGATCGAGGTGACAGTACATGATTAACCAGGTTTTTCATCACCTATTTAAGCACGTTGACTCCATATTGATGAGCTGCCTGCTTTTCACGCTGCTCGTTGGGCTATTTGTTCTATACAGCGCATCAGGACAGAGTTTTGAACGTGTGAATGCACAATTAATTAACATCACCATTGCACTTATTACCATGTGGCTTGTTGCAAACGTCCAACCACAGTTGATGGAGCGCATGGCTTTTCCGCTATATTTACTTGGCATTTTGCTGCTGCTTGGCGTCGCTTTATTTGGCGATATCAGTCATGGTGCTAGACGTTGGTTGAATTTAGGTGTCATTAAAATACAGCCTTCAGAGCTCATGAGAATTGCAATGCCAATGATGTTAGCCTGGTTCTTCTCAAGACGAGAAACCGTACTGCGTGTAACTGATTTTGCTATCGCCTTTGTCATACTCATTATTCCTGTGCTTTTTATTTTGAAACAGCCCGATCTTGGAACGTCATTGCTTATCTCCGCTTCGGGCTTTTTTGTTATTTTTCTTGCTGGATTAAGTTGGCGTTTTATCATCGGTGGCAGTTTAGTAATTGCCGCCATGATGCCTATATTTTGGTCAATGTTACATGATTACCAGAGAAGACGTGTGCTTATTCTAATTGACCCAACACAGGATCCACTGGGAGCGGGCTATCATATTATTCAATCTACCATTGCGCAGGGCTCTGGCGGCTTAACTGGCAAAGGTTGGCTAAATGGCACCCAATCTCAATTAGATTTTTTACCTGAACGAACCACTGATTTCATTTTTTCAGTATTTAGTGAAGAGTTTGGTATGGTTGGCAATCTTCTCCTGCTTCTATTATTTAGTTTGATTATTTTTAGAGGCATTGTGATTGCTTCGCAAGCACGAAATACATTTAGCAGATTATTAGCGGGTAGTATTACGATGACCTTTTTTATCTATATTTTCGTAAATATCGGCATGGTAAGCGGCATACTACCTGTCGTTGGTGTGCCATTACCATTAATTAGTTATGGTGGCACATCGATGGTGACTATACTACTTGGATTTGGCATACTCATGAGCATTCATACGCACAAAAAATTAGTTGCATCAGGATAATTTTAAAATGAAAAAATTAATTGTATTCGCAATTTTTAACACTTTAATTCTGACTGCTTGTAGCAGCAGTCCAGTCATTAAGCGTTCTCCGCCAGCGCCGGCTGAGCCAACAACAAGCGACCAAACAAGTGGAGGTGGTTATTATCCAGGCGACGGGCCACATGTAAACCCGCCAAGTAATTTAGATGCCATTCCGGACGCCGTACCAAAAAAGGAAGCACTATATAAATACTCTACAAAGCCATATATTGCATTAGGTAAAAAATACACCCCATTACAATCAGCTGATAACTATAAAAAACAAGGCATCGCCTCTTGGTACGGGAAGCTATTTCATGGCAACAAAACTGCCAACGGCGAAGTGTACGATATGTACAGCATGACGGCTGCACATACCGTTCTGCCTTTACCTAGCTACGCAAAGGTCACAAATCTAGAGAATGGTCGTTCTGTTATTGTCCGCATCAACGACAGAGGTCCCTTTAAGCATGATAGAGAAATTGATTTATCTTATGCAGCGGCATATAAACTGAGACTCATAGAAAAAGGGAGTGGGCTAGTTGAGGTTGAGGCAATCAATCCAGATACTTTCAATCAAGAAGAGCAGTCAGCACAAGCACAAATTGCTGTTGCAACCACACAACCCCCTACAGAATCGAGCGAGCTAGGTCAACACTATGTGCAAGCTGGCGCATTTGGTGAAGAGTCCAATGCAGCTGCATTACAAAAAAGAATACAAAACTTAAATATAGAAGAAAACGCAAAAATTAACCGCGTGTATAATAATGGCTTACATCGTTTGTTAGTTGGGCCCTATCAAACTAGACAGGCTGCCGAACTTGCGGCAGACAATATACGCAATAAACTTAATATTTCAACCATCATCACAATCCAATAAGAAAGACTATGCGACTTACTACACTACTTTTCTTCACCTTGCTTCCAATCATTACTTGGTCAGCCCCTGCTCCAGCGCCAACACTAGCAGTAAATGCTTATTTGCTCAGAGATGTTAATAGTGGTACTGATATTGTATCTGACAAAAAAAATGAACGATTAGAACCGGCATCATTAACGAAAATGATGACAGCCTACCTCACATTTGATGCTCTTAAGCAAGGCCATTTAAAATTAGACCAAGTCATTCCTGTGAGTGAAAAAGCATGGAAAGCTGAGGGTTCAAGAATGTTTATTGAACCTAGAAAAGATGTAACAGTTGACGAGCTATTACATGGTTTAATTATTCAATCAGGCAATGATGCTTCTATCGCCCTAGCAGAAGCAATAGCTGGTAGTGAAGATCAATTTGCCATGATGATGAACGCACAAGCAAATAAATTAGGTATGACGGACAGTCATTATATGAACTCGACTGGTCTGCCTGACGATAAGCATTACACAACAGCTAGTGACTTAGCAACGATGGCCAGTTCTCTGATTCGCGATTTTCCCGAAGAGTACAGTCGTTATTACAAACAAAGAGAATATACCTATAACAAAATCAAGCAACTGAACCGCAATAAATTACTGTGGTTAGATGAACATGTCGATGGTGTAAAGACTGGTCACACACAAGCAGCTGGTTACTGCTTAGTCTCCTCTGCTAAACGAGGTAATACACGCTTAATTGCTGTTGTACTCGGCGCAAAGAATGAAACCATGCGTGCATCTGAAAGTCAAAAACTGCTCAATTATGGCTTCCAGTTTTATGAATCAACGCGTGTTTATGAAAAATCACAAGCTATTTCTGCTATACCCGTTTATAAGGGCTTCAACAAAACGGTTACCGCTACGGTTGATAAAGACCTCTACCTCTCTTTACCAAAAGGTGATTACGCCCGCGTGAAAGCAACAATGACATCCAGACAACCACTGATTGCACCCGTTAAAGCTGGTCAGCCTGTTGGTAAGATTACATTTTCGCTAGATGGGAAAGTTATCCATGAACAAACACTTGTTGCAGCGGAAGCCATTAGCCCAGCCGGATTTTTTGGTAGAATCATCGATAGCATTAAACTTCTAATTAAATAAATTACATGGCAGATACTAAGAACATAGACACAGAAGAGACTCTGCTTGAGTTTCCTTGTGATTTTCCTATCAAAGTGATGGGTGAAACGCACATAGACTTCATGTTAGAAATTATCAAAGCGATACAAGTGCATGAAACAAGCTTTGATGAAAGCAAAGTTGTTACTAAAGCAAGCTCAGCAGGAAGATACACCAGTCTCACTTGTCATTGTTATGTGGAATCTAAACCGCAACTGGACAATATTTACCGTGCATTAACCAGTCATCCGATGGTTAAATTTGTACTTTAATAACTTAACATATGCAGCTTATTACACGTAAGCTTGGTCTAACAGATTATCAAAACACGCTTGCAGCAATGCAAGCGTTTACTGCAAACCGAACATCTGACACACCGGATGAGTTGTGGCTAACTGAGCATGACCGAATTTATACATTAGGGTTAAATCGAAAAAACATTCGATTACCAAATAATTCGATACCCGTTGTAAACGTTGACCGCGGTGGCAAAATCACCTATCACGGTCCAGGTCAAGTAGTGATTTATCTGCTGATTGATTTAATCCGCAGTAAGCGCAATGTACGTCAATTAGTTGACATCATTGAAAAAAGTATCATAGCGTTGTTGGCACAATATTCAGTTGTATCAAACACTAAAAAAGATGCGCCTGGTGTTTATATTGATCACAAAAAAATTGCGTCCGTTGGCTTAAGATTGAAACGCGATTGCTGCTATCATGGACTCAGCTTAAATGTGGACATGGACCTCAATCCGTTTAAAGCAATTGATCCATGCGGATATGCTGGTTTGGAAATGACACAAACTAAAGATTTGAATATCCAGGAAACGCCCCAAATTATAGGTGAAGCGCTACTTAACATACTGAAAAACAGACTTTTACAATGACGCAAGAAACCAACATTAGATTAGCGACGAGACCTCCAAAAAAAGTGGCTGGTGTCAAAGAAATTGATGCAGCTAAAACATCGCGCATTCCAATCAAAATCGTGCCGCAGCCGACGCTGCGTAAACCAGAATGGATTAAGATGAAAATGCCTAATAGCAGGCGCTTTCAAGAAATCAAACAAGCATTACGTAATAATCACTTACATACCGTTTGTGAAGAAGCAAGCTGCCCCAATATCGGTGAGTGCTTCAGCGGCGGCACGGCTACTTTCATGATTTTAGGTGACATTTGTACTAGACGATGTCCTTTTTGCGATGTGGCGCATGGTAAGCCATTACCACCAGATATCAATGAACCAAAAAATCTAGCGAAAACAATTGCGGAGATGCAATTAAACTATGTTGTAATCACCAGCGTTGATCGGGATGATTTACCTGATGGTGGTGCAAAACATTTCGTCGATTGTATTAAAGCCATACGTGCTGCATCACCGAATATAAAAATTGAAATATTAGTTCCTGACTTTAGAGGTCGACTTGATATTGCCTTAAGCATCTTAAAAGAAGCACCTCCAGATGTCATGAATCATAATCTTGAAACCATCCCACGCTTATACAAACAAGCGCGCCCTGGTTCAGATTATCAAAACTCGCTTAATTTACTCAAAGCATTTAATGATATGTATCCAAACATTCCAACTAAGTCTGGCTTAATGTTAGGTCTAGGTGAAACAGATGACGAAATTCTTGAGGTGATGAAAGATTTACGTGCACATGCAGTATCTATGTTAACACTAGGCCAGTACTTACAACCAAGTGAGCATCATCTTCCGGTGATGCGTTATGTAACCCCTGCAACTTTTGATATGTTCAAAGAAAAAGCAGATGCCATGGGCTTTAATAATGCTGCAAGTGGCCCCATGGTAAGAAGTAGCTATCACGCTGACTTGCAAGCTAATCATGTCATATAACACTAATTTTTTATTGAGAATATATTATGGTCCCCCATTTAACAACAGCATTAAGCGGTCCTCTGCTTGAACTTGAAAAAAAAATGCTCTCTTCGATGGCCGATATTGAGCACTGGTTTCGTTCACAATGGTTAAATCATGCGGCGCCATTCTATGCATCTGTCGATATTCGTAATAGTGGGTTTAAACTGGCACCAGTAGATACAAACCTATTCCCAGCTGGATTTAATAATCTCAATCCGGAATTTATCAGTTTGAGTGTGCAGGCAGCAATGGTTGCGATTGAAAAAATATGCCCAGAAGCGCACCGTTTACTCATCATTCCAGAGAATCATTCCCGCAATACTTATTATCTTCAAAATGTTATCGAGCTAGTTAACGTGCTAAAGGCCGCAGGCTTAGATGTTAGAGTCGGCAGTGTATCTCCTGATATTACAGAACCAACATCGGTCGTCGCGCAAAATGGACAATCCTTACTATTGGAACCTTTAGTTAGAGAAGGTAACCGCATTAAACTGAAAAATTCGCAATTAGGGAATTTTGATAGTTGCGCTATCCTACTGAATAATGATTTGTCGGCTGGGGTGCCGGATATACTGAAAAATATTGAGCAAAACTTGATACCGCCCTTACATGCAGGCTGGCATAATCGTCGAAAAACTAATCATTTTTCAGCCTACAATCAAGTGATTAATGACTTCGCTGGTATGCTAAATATAGACCCTTGGCTGCTAAATCCATACTTTGAGAGTTGCGAGGGCATAGACTTTAATGCACGAACAGGTGAAGAATGCTTAGCCACAAAAGTGCAGACGCTACTGGATAAAATTAAAACAAAATATCAAGAATACGGCATCAAACAGACACCTTATGTCATTATTAAGGCCAATGCAGGCACCTATG
This sequence comes from Methylotenera sp., assembly GCA_048058875.1. Classification (GTDB taxonomy): domain Bacteria; phylum Pseudomonadota; class Gammaproteobacteria; order Burkholderiales; family Methylophilaceae. The sequence continues at coordinate 101,876 of JBLLNR010000001.1, forward strand.
GCATGGGCATCATGACGGTTAAGTCTGCGGAGGAAGTACGCGGTTTAAATCGTAAAAAACGTAATAAAATGTCTGTTATAAAAGAAGGGCAACAAGTCTCAGAAGTGATTATTCAAGAAGGTGTATACACTTTTGAAAGTATCAATGATGCGGTTGCTGAACCAGTCGTCTACATGATGGACCACTTTGTGATTGGTGGCTTTTACCGTGTTCATACCAGCCGCGATGCAGACGAAAATCTCAATGCGCCCGGTGCGCATTTTGTTCCGCTAGCCTTTGAAAAGCCATGTACATTACCTGACTGTGCTGATGCCCCAGATACAGTACCCAATCGCTTTTATGCTTATGGGGTGATTGCGAGGCTTGCGCTACTTGCTGCTGCAATTGAGTTGGAACAAACAGACCCACTAAATGACGATGAGTCTATTGCAGCATGAAACTGCTCTTTATTCTTGACCCTTATGCTAGTCTAAAAATCGCTAAGGACACGAGCATTGCAATGATGCGTGAAGCATCTCTTCGTGGTCATCAGTTATTCGTGTGCCAACAACACGGTCTCTTTTTGCGCAATCAGTTGGTTAAAATCCAAGTTCAAGCGTTTCGATTTTCCGAAGGTAGTGATTGGTATGCTCTAGGGGAAACCAAGGAGTTATCACCAACTGATTTTGACGTAATATTGATGCGTAAAGATCCACCATTCGATAACGAGTATTTATATAGCACGTATTTGCTTGACCTAGCAGTCAATGAAGGAAGCTGTGTTATTAATAACCCAAGTGCTGTGCGCAATTGGAATGAAAAACTTTCTGTTACAAAATTCCCTCAATTCTGCCCAGAATTTATGGTAACAAGTGAAAGTCAGTTAATTCTTGCGTTTTTACAAGCCAACAATGATATTGTTGTTAAACCGCTTGACGGGATGGGCGGTACAAGTATTTTTAGATTATCGACCGAAGATCCAAACCTGAATGTCATCCTAGAAACCATTACCCAACATGGCCAAGTCACTATTATGGCTCAGCAATATTTACCGGCAATCAAACAGGGCGACAAACGCATTATCGTGATCGATGGCTCGCCTTTACCATATGCACTCGCGCGCATTCCTAAAGCGGGTGAAACCCGAGGCAATTTAGCAGCTGGTGGTAAAGGTGTTGCACAACCGCTTTCAGAAAGAGACTGGGAGATTGCCAATACAATTGGTAAAACACTCAAGGCTGAAGGCTTATTTTTTGTTGGACTGGATGTGATTGGCGATTACCTAACTGAAATCAATGTCACCAGTCCAACAGGTATTGTAGAAATTACCGCGCAAACCGATTGCAATGCCCCAAGCATTTTTTGGGATGCATTAGAAGCCAAACTAGAATCTAACCCTCACTAGCGTTATAGTAGCGCCTATGCGCTTTCTTTTCTCGATCCTCTCTATACTGTTGCTTACTAGCTGCAACACGAAAGAGCCACTTTATAATACGCAAACCTATGTATTTGGTACATTGGTCGACATTTCCATATATGGAGAATCTGATGCGCATGCGCAAGCAATTGCAACTGCAATCATCAATAACTATAACGACCTTCATCATCGTCTACATGCTTGGAAGCCAAGTGAAATCAGCAAAATAAATCATGCCTTTTCACAAGGGAACCCCGCTGAAAACGTGAGCCCTGATATAGTACAAATGATTGCAGAGATTACAACGCTGTCCAACCAATCTCAGGGAACTTTTAATCCAGCAATCGGCCAGTTAATTGAATTATGGGGTTTTCATAATGATGCTTTCACACCGCATCGAATCGATGCTGAAAAAATACAGGCACTCGTTGCACAAAATCCACAAATGAACGACATCGTTGTCGAGAATAACAAGTTATATGTTAGCAATTCAGCAGTACAACTCGATTTAGGCGGTTATGCAAAAGGCTACGCTTTAGATATCGGCTTGGCATATTTACAAGCGCAACACATCCAAAACGCACTGATTAATATTGGTGGCAACATTATCGCGCTAGGGAAACATGGTAATCAACCATGGCGGGTTGGGATTCAGCATCCTCGCCAACCCAATGCAATTGCATCCATTGATTTACCTAGCGGCTGGGCCATTGGCACTTCAGGAGATTACCAACGTTATTTTGAGTTAGATGATAAACGCTACTGTCACATCATTAACCCTGCAACAGGCTATCCAGTGCAAGACATACAATCTGTGACTGTTTTAATTCCTCCGCAAAAAAATGCGGGGGTACTATCCGATGTTGTTTCAAAACCCATTTTCATTGCTAAGCCTGATGAGCGCACCAATATGGCTAAAACTATGGGCATTACACATTTTTTAATTATCGAATCTGATAACACTATCTTAGTGAGCGATTCAATGGAACAGCGGCTTGATTGGTTAGATATTGCGGCAGAAAAAAATGTAAAGGTTATTCAAGATGAATAGCCCTGTTTATCACCCAAAGCCTCTCATCGGCGATTGGTTTGTCATCATTGCCAGCCTGATTGCCGCTATTTTTCTATTCCAAACACATTGGACAAATACGCCTGCAAGTCAATTACAGATACGACAAGGCGATAACATCATTGGAACATATGACTTAAACCAGACTAAAGAGCTACACGTTCATGGCCCTTTGGGGGAATCGCACATCAGAATCGCACAAGGAAAAGTAAGGTTCAAACAATCACCTTGTAGTAATCAATATTGCGTACACCAAGGCTGGTTAAAACGCGCAGGCCAAGTCGCAGTTTGCCTACCTAACCAAGTGAGTATTCAACTTATCGGCGAAAATAAACCATATGACTCGCTCAACTATTAGCATCACGACTACCAAAGAAGACCATCAGATTGCCAAGCTCACAGCACTGGCAATCGGATTACATATACTGGAAGCTTTGTTTCCTTCACCATTGCCTGGGGTTAAGCCTGGTATTGCAAATATCATTACACTTTATGTATTAATACAATATGGCCTTGGTACTGCTGCATGGGTCAGCTTATTACGCGTATTTGCCAGCAGCTTATTAATTGGGCAGTTTTTATCGCCTACATTTTTGCTCAGCCTTGCGGGTGCGCTATTGAGTTTATGTGTTTTATTTTTTGCACAACATTTACCAAAAAAATACTTCAGTGTTATTACGCTCAGCATACTAGCTGCCTTGGCGCATATTACCGGTCAAATACTAGTGGTTAGGATTTGGCTGATTCCACATACAGGTGTTGCTTATTTAGTGCCTATCTTTGTAGTGGCCGCTTTGTTTTTTGGTGTGCTGAACGGGTTGATTTGTCTAAAATTGATTGCGGGTAAAGAAGAAATACAAAAAAAGAGCGGCTAAGCCGCTCTCAAAAATAAATCACTATCTTTTATTTTATTAATTGACTATTTCTCTCCAGATTGAACGTTTTACTTTAAATCCTGAAGAAGTCCCTGCAAATGGTACATTATCGACTAACTCCGGATTAGGGTTATCTGCAAGTACATTTGACACCTTAGGCTTACCATCAACGTAAACTATATTAAAACCAACACTCGGTGCTGAGGTACGCTCTGACACAAACCCTGCAGAAGGCGTAACAGCTAGACCTGTTTTATAGTCAAAGAAGTTAAACCATCCATAGCCAGCTGGCTGGCATGCACTTGATGTTGGTACTGTTGTAGGCACTAACAATGTACCCAAAACTAGTGAAGATGCCACGTTTTGTCTCTCACCAGAATCAGGAAAATCAACAAACCACCCAAGTCCAGTCACAAAATTTGGTTGAGTTGTCGTACCACTGACGCGTTTATCTGACTCACCTGGTACAGTGCTTGGCACAATTGTTTGTTGAACAAACCCAGAAATACTCCTTGGATTATTAATTACAGTACCAGTCTCATTACCAACAGCAGTATCTTTTATGGCATAGAGACTTTGCGTTCTATAACCTGAAGCATCTAAGTCAGTTACCTCAAGATACTTACCAGTGCCTACGAAAACAACTCTGTTGCCATTGATGTTCGCTAACTCTGGTGCTGTTGTAATGGGCTGTGGTAAAGGAATAGTCTCATTACCTTTTAACTGTGCTAATCTAACCACTGAATTAACTGATGAATCAATATTAAAGCGCCATAAATTTCCATCTAAGTCACCACCATAAACATATGTAGCAACGTTGTTAATCTCACTATCTTCAGCGTATGCACTTATTTTAGCAAAACCACTAGGTGAGCTAACAGAGCCAACCCCAGTCGAAATAGCCTGCAACAGATTACCATTTGATGCATCAACAACGTACAGGTAACCTTTGCCATCACCAGTATTATAGTAATTACCCGTATCATTCGGATCTGGATCAAATAGTGTGCTTTGCGTACTATCATAGAAAGCATCATAATTATCTGGGATGTTGTTATAGCCAGACGTAAATAGCACAACCCATTTATTATCACCGCTTCGCTTAGTGACTATTGGATTACCAAAGGTATAACCTAAATTCCTGAAGTCAGAATTGTCAGGATCAATTTCCCATAATAATGCAGGTGAATTTGGATTGGTAATATCAAGAGCAAAATAGCCGCGTCCACCTCCCTCTAATCCACCAACCAGAATAGTCCGCCAGCTGGAAGCTGTCGCTGTGCTGCAATTTGCTGCAATACAGATATCTGAAATAGTCACATCACCATTAACGTAATAGCTATGATTTGCGCTGTAATTGCTATCTGCTAATTTCCAAAGGTTTGGTATAACCGCACTTGGAACAAATGCCCAACGCTCTTCTAATGTATCCGCATCAAAGGCATGCAACATACCGTCATTAGAGCCAACGTATACAGTTCCTGCACGTGTTGCTTGTGCTGTTGCCGTTTTAAATGCCTGATAGCCTGAATCGCCATAATTAAATGTAGGTTTACCAATAAAGGAAGGTTTTGAATCAATCAAATCTCCCAATACACTGGCCCTTTTGCGGAAAATCTGATTATCCACTAAAGCTGCATCAAGCTCATAAGTATCGTCACCTTTAATAAAGTTAATCAGGTTCTCGCCTGTCAAGTTGGTCAACTGTGCCGCATTAAAACTACTTGCCTGCGTTAGGTTGTTAGCGAGCTCTGTATCTTGATAGTTGTATGCTTGTGTACTGCTAAAGTTAGCTATATCAAGCGTTGACAGAGCACCACCGTTATTCATATAAATAGTTCTTGCTGTTTGACCTTTTAGCTCTCCAATACACGATGGCGTCACAGGAACTCTACACTCAGACCCAACTAATGTTTCCGTACAGTTTGCCTGATCTGTCACATTTTCCGTTACACAGAAATATAAGTCTTGACCATTAGCATCCTGCCCAATCGCTTGAATTTGACTAGGCGCTGCACAATCAACATTTGGGACAACATCCTCAACACAAGCGAGTGGTGCTTTTTTAATTTCACCTGTGGTCACATCAATTTCGCGCTTTTCTAAGTTCCCTGTCCAAGTCCCTGTTGTGTAGCTAGCTACATAAGCAAAATTATCTCCAGAGACTGGGTTTAGCGTACTCGTTGCCGCAGCTGCACCTGCACCCGTTTTCACTTTAATCAAAGAAATGGCTTCACGTAGTTGATCAACTAACTCCTTCGTTCTTTTAGCGCTAAAGTAACGACCATCTCCATTAACCGCAGCATGCCATAAGTCATCGATAGTCTCTGGGTCATCACTACCAGCTACTGGCCAATTCAAATTGCCATCATAGATTCTCTTAAAGTCACCAGGCTCTGATGGACCATAGTCCGCATCATATGCTAATGTCCCATCAACACCTAAACCAAGTGTAAATGTCACCATACTTTGTTTCTGATTCAATACAGGCGTTGTACCTGATGTTGAGCAAACATTTGTCCCGAGCGCACCTGTACAGTTACCTAATGCAGTTGTTCTTAAATCAGTATCCCGATAATATTTTGACACATCTGCCAATTGACCAGTTACGGCTGTAGGTCCCTCATATTTACCTCTCTCTGTGGGATTATTGTCTAGGTTTGGAATACTACCACCAGTAACGTTGACACCATTATTTGAATTCCATAAACCGTCAGTTGTTAACAGTGTAAAGTTTTGCTGACATTCATATTGTACTGGGTCGGTAAAAGCGCCGCCAAGATTATATTTATTTGCATAAATTCGACCCGCTTTTGCTAGGGCTTCTCGTAGAGGTGTAAGTCCACTTGGTGTTATGCTAAACAACTTATCGTACCAGGCTTTTTTATCAGCATTTGAAAAATCTCTAAAATCTAAAGCATTGGTAGATGATGTATTAATGGTCATAAAGCCCATTCTAAAATCGCTACCAACATCTTTGAAAGCAATACTGGTTGAGGTTTTCATCATTTGAATACGCGTTCTGTAGTATGTATACCAGTTTGCATAGTTAGTCATCTCTTCTATATAAGTACAGGTTTGGTTGACTGTATCAGCCACACAATCAGTACGATTGGGATGCTTAACACTAGCCCCTGGATATGGGTAACTATTGTTACCTGAAGTGATATTGACTGTTACTCTATCCAAACCACCTGCGATTGTCGCAGTACCTGCTGATACAAAAGGTGTATTCGTATACCCAATAGAACCACTGTAGTCTGATAGAATTGGTCTTAATCCAGCATCAGCTGCATTGGGTGAAACGATGGTGATGACATTGCCAGATCGACTAGCAGAATAGCCAGAAATCGTACAATTTCCTGTTGCTACGCTTGTACAATCGTTGATCCTATTTCTGGAGTTAGATGCAAGCGTGTTAGTACTCCAGCTTGTGCCACTGGCAGTCCTCATAATTTGTTGCCCATTCACTGTTATGCCAGCGACACCTGGTCTACTAGCAACAGTATTGATAGATATAGTCGCGCGATAAGTTGTCACTGTCGCAGCTGGTTTTATAGGATAGCGCTTTTTATCGTAGGTGCCTGCAATATATACCCCTTGGCATTCTCCGGCAGGGGGTAATGCCTCTGCGTTGGCAACAGCTGTTGTCTTACACCATCGTAGTGGCGCTGGAAATGGATAAGCATCTGTTGGCAGGTCAGCCTTTACGCATACCTTTAAGTCCACATTAGTGCAGTATTCATTCGCAATTGAAACGGTATAGCTAGCGCTACCTTCTAAGTTAGAGCTGCCATCTGCACTTCTATAAGCATTTCTGAGTACTTGACGCCAGTTTGGTTTAGAGCTTGTGTTTGCGCCTCTTGCCGTATTTGCTCCTGTTTGGCTTGGATATGTTGTGGTGTCGATGAGGCCTGTATTTGTAAAATATGTTGGGGGATCATAGCGAACGGCTGGATCGTAAGCTAAGGTATTAAAACTAGGATCGATATAGTCACTTGCATTTGCAACAGCAGGAACCCAATCTGGCATATAGTCTCTACTCATACTACCTGAGTTATCTAAAACATAGAGCATATTAGGTTTAATAATATCCGTACCAACAGTTGAAAGTGGCTTAGTTGCTAAATCTAAAATCGGCTCCGCATTTGCTACCGAGGTTAATAGTACAGCAAGCGCAATAAACGGTTTTACTACCACTTTAGCTAGATTCAATTGCGTAATTATTGACATTTTTATGCTCCTAATATGCATAGGCCTGAGAAAATACTTGCGTATTTTGCGGACCTGTAACACGTACTGTTACTCTATAGATTGGACTTGCTGATGAGTTGATGATAGCGCCAGCTTGTTCAGCTGTTTTAACACCCTTACTACCACCTCCTGGGTCAGACTCCCCAAATAAACATTTGTTATTCACATCATTTGCTGGGGCAAGCTCGGCTGTGCACATGCGTTCAATGATGTAATTAATTGTATTTTTGCTATCGTTCTCTAGTCCGCCAGTGATACCTGTACCAGTAGCAGGCACACTATAATTTGCCCATACACTATTGTCTTTTAATACTGCTGGATCATCTAAATTAAGTGCAGGTGTAGTAGCTGGATTAATGTCTAAATCACCATAAATGGCGTAATAACCATTCGCCGAACTAGATGTATTTAAGTTATTCACATCTACATTTGCTGTGGTTTGTATCCAAGCCATTGCGGCCTCAACACCTCGATCAGAAGAGATGAGTGCACTCTGTTTAAAAGATAAATTACCTGCAATCTTTGTGTTGGTGTCTACATTGCGAATAAGAGCTGCCGCTGCTATTGACATAACCACTAATGCAACAAGTGCAATAAATAAAACAACGCCATTTTGATTGTGTTTAAATGCGCGCATGGTCATCATACTGCCTCCCTAGACCATAAGATATTCCGCAAAGGAACCGTTGTAGAGAACACGCGATATCGATAATATTTCCAATCTGACAGTGAAGACACATCCATAGTAATTTGTGTTGTACCACTATCAGCCCATGCAATGGGCGCTGTTGGTGTCACTTCTGTCTTTTCTTTAAGGCCATTTCTCAAAACAACTGCCAAGCGCACTGCTTTGATTCTATTGCGATTAGTTACAGTAGGCGCCCCCCAAGTTGCACCAGCGGCATCTACCCAAGAAGTAACAACGTTACTGTCTGGCGTAGCAGAAATACCATACTGTGCTTGCAATTGGACAACTTCAGAAACAATTGGCTGACCATTTAATTGCAACGCATTGTTGTTTACATCGAACGTATAATCCTGCCAATCTCCCATACAGGCAATTTTATCGTTTACAGCGAGCGCACCTAGTGATGCTGGTATTGCCTTAAGTTTTATTTTACTCACGCCCGCCAATACGCTTGGCTGCTCATCGATTGTAGCCAAACCACATACTGAGCCACGCATAACAAGTGCCATATTAAATTTACCTGCATACATATTTGCATAATCTGTAGCTGAACGCTCTCCACCACACCCTATATTATTCGCTACATTTAGACCTGGCGATGATGTTGCTCCAGTTGGATCAGTTATTGTTACTGGCACTGCCCCAGCTGCAGTTGTGCTGTAACGCACTGTTATGACATCGCTGGCTGCACCTCCACCATCTTGTATTTCAATCGGAAATAAGTTTGTACTATTATTGGTTGCAACATCGTTATCTGGATCAAAGTCTGCAAAAGAACTACAAGCTAACGAGCTATTGTCTATGCTTGCCATTGGCATAGGCAAGCCATACCCTGCCATCTGGATATTACTTTGCAAGTTCATTAATGCAATCGTGCCATTTGTTTGCGCATCTGCTGTCCCAGAAGTACTTCTTTTTTGACCTTCATAAGCACTAAATACCTGCATGATTACCAAAGTGGCAATTAAACCGATAACCAAACCAACCATCAGCTCAATTAAGCTAAATCCTTTTTGATTCAATTCTTGGTTAACGAATCGCATCACTCCACTCCTTCAACACGGGCGTTTGCCAAATAAGTATGTTCTGTACCACCTGGCATTGTCCAATTGACAGTAACTGTCAACTCTCTATTTGCAGATACCGCGACTGAGGTTTTACCATTTGGCAACTGTGGAACAGGGCTGTCAGTCAGGGTATAACTTGCCAAATTTGTATTATTACCATTTATCCAAATTTCACTTATTTTCTGTTGCGCTATAAATGAAGCTTCTGCTCTATATTTAGCATCATCTGTATTTTTAATCATGGCCGCTTGTAAGCCCGTGAGTGCTAGTATCCCAAAAGAAAATAAAACAACAGCAATTAGTGCCTCAAGTAAGACAGCGCCTTTTTGCGATTTCTTTATTGATAAAGGGTATCGATTCATAAAATATCCTATTACTCTCAGTTAACAACGACGTGGGTCTGTACCCGAAGAATCAAGGGCAGGATCGCAACTTCTTGTCGCTCCGCCAGCACCAACTAAAATTCTTAAATCTCGGCTTCCTGATAAAGCAGAGTTACCGATATCGATAGTCAGTGCCGCTGTTGGGCTCACCATTACTCCATAACCGTTAAATACATACGGTCCAGCATCACTGGTTGTTACCGTTACATTTGCCGATGATCCCTCGCTGTTTTTTCGGCTTTCTATCGTTGTAGCATCATCTGTTGCAGGACAATCACCACCACCAGAGGGTGTGAGACAAACAGTCCAGTCTGAGATACTTGACCCACGGAAATTAAATTGCACATTTGTGTTCCGTTTAACAGCTTCTGCTCGCGCGATTTGCAGTCCAGTCATTATTGATTCAGTAGCTGTTCTAATTCTAGAATTCTGCATCATCTGCTGGTAGCTTGGTATTGCAAAACTTGCCAATATCACCAACAATGCCAGCGTTATACTGATTTCTACAATGGTAAAACCATTCTGTTTATTATATTTAACCATCTAACAAGTACCTGATTTACTGTTTAACCAACAGCCTGTTGCTAAGGCACTTCCGTCATATTTTGAGGTCTTGCTGTTTGCCTGATTAATACTAAATGAAAATCCAGACATATTTTCGCCAGCAACACCTGTTGCTGTAATAGTAAATCCATTTGCGTCAGGTGTGCCGGAACCACTACCATCAGTACAAGCATAAGTGAAATATTTAACATCTGTAGGTGCACAGTTCATACCAGCATATGTCCGGTTATCTTGATAATATTGCTCTGCTTTTATTTTTAAATCTGCTAAGGTTGATGTCGCTTCAGCAACTTTTCCTTTTTTGATGTAGTTTGTGTAAGCTGGCATAGCAATTGAAGCAAGGATGCCAATTACAGCAACGACAATCATCAACTCCAGTAAGGTAAAACCTTTTTGTGTCGGATTAAATTTCTTCATTTCGAAACACCTTTAATATGATGCTCTCGACTATGCCAAACTCCTATTAATGTTGTCTAGCACTATCCGATAATCGGTAAAAAATTGAGAATAAGCGGTAAAAAATACTTGTATTCTGCTTTATGAAAGTTTCAATGCTAAAATACACGCCTTATTGTTCTTTTGTCGAAATGCGATGCGCAAGACACTCATTTATCTACTATTAATTTCTGTTTATACAGCTTTGCATGGTTGCGGTACAACTGGTCCGCTGTATATCCCAGAGCAACGTTATCCACAAGAGGTAAAATCTGAGACACCAGAAAGTGCAGAAGCAAAACAACCCGAACAAACACCTAATAAGTAAAAGATATCACTGTGAATTATTTTGAATTTAAAGATGGCGTCATGCACGCCGAACAAGTTCCGTTAAGCCAGATAGCGGAAGAATTTGGCACACCTTGTTATGTATACTCAAAACAAGCACTAACCCATGCATTCAAAAGTTTCCAAGCGGGACTCAGCAATACAGATCATTTGATTTGCTTTGCCGTAAAATCAAACCCTAATTTAGCAGTGCTGAATGTATTTGCTAGGTTAGGCGCTGGTTTTGATATCGTATCTGGGGGCGAACTAGCACGTGTGATAGCAGCTGGCGGTGACCCCAAAAAAGTTGTCTTCTCTGGAGTTGGTAAAACAGCGGATGAAATGCGTGCTGCTTTAGATGCTGGCATTTTCTGTTTTAATGTAGAGTCTGCAAGTGAACTAAGCAGACTGAATAAAGTTGCTGGAGAAATAGGCAAAATTGCACCAGTCTCTTTACGCGTCAACCCTGATGTCGATGCAAAAACACACCCTTATATCTCAACAGGTCTAAAAAATAATAAATTTGGTGTTGCATTTGAGGATGCGATTGCAGTCTACAAAGAAGCAGCAGCTATGCCAAACATTGCCATACATGGTGTTGATTGTCATATCGGGTCACAGATTACTGAAATAGCCCCATTCATTGATGCACTAGATCGTGTATTAAAACTAGTCGATGAATTAGAATCTAATAACATACACATTTCTCATATTGATGTGGGTGGTGGTGTTGGTATTACTTATGATGATGAAACCCCGCCTGAGTTTATGGCCTACACACAGGCAATTTTAAACAAGATGAATCAAAAGCAAGTCAAACTGCTGTTTGAGCCAGGTCGTGCGCTAGTCGGCAATGCTGGGGTTTTATTAACCAAGATTGAGTATATTAAGCCAACAACGAGCAAAAATTTTGCCATTGTCGATGCTGCGATGAATGATCTCATGCGCCCTGCACTCTATGATGCCTATCACAACATTGTTGCCGCAAATCCTCGGCATGGCGAAACGACTCAGTATGAAATAGTGGGTCCTGTATGTGAGACTGGCGATTTTTTAGGTCATGACCGAGCGTTATACCTGCAAGAAGGTGATTTATTGGTCGTTGAGTCTGCTGGCGCTTATGCCATGAGTATGGCAAGCAACTACAATACAAGAGCACGTGCTGCTGAAATCATGGTGGATAAAAATCAGTGTCATGTCATCAGAGCACGCGAAAAAGTTGTGGACTTATTTGCCACAGAAAGCATACTGCCTTAACACTTATTAATACCTGATTCGCGAAAAGAGGTTGCAGAATCTCGCACTAGACGTTAAATTAACCGATGAGAGATTAACTCTTGTTACTCAATTATCTAATTTAAAGCTCAGGGAGATTTACATGAATAAGTTTTTACTTGCGCTGGTAACAGCACTTTTTTTTGTAGGTTGCGCCACCACAAGTGGTTCATTACCAGAAATTGCACCATATGATGAGCCAACTTACGAACCATTACCAGATATGGTTCCTGCAGAATAGTTTACTTTAATGCAAAAAAGCGAAGTTTATCTTCGCTTTTTTATTGTCTATAAATATAAATTGTGTCTCGCTTAATCAAAAATCACCGTCTTGTTGGCATAGGTCAGGATACGGTTATCAATGTGCCAGCGTACTGCACGTGATAAAACAACACGCTCTAAATCTCTTCCCTTTTGAAGCAAGTCTTCAACTTGGTCTCGATGAGAGATTCTTGCAATATCTTGCTCAATAATCGGCCCTTCATCTAACACTTCTGTCACGTAATGCGCTGTTGCACCAATGAGCTTTACACCACGTTCAAATGCACGATGATATGGCTTGGCACCAATAAAGGCTGGTAAGAATGAATGATGTATATTAATAATCTGCTGCGGGTATCTAGCTACAAAATTAGAAGATAAAATCTGCATATATCGTGCTAAGACGATTAAATCAATGTTGTAATCGTCAAACAGTTCAAATTGTGCAGCTTCTGCTTCTGCTTTGTTTTCTTTATTAACAACAATACGGTGAAAATCTATGCCATAGAATTCGGCAAGCGGTTTTGTGTCATCATGATTGCTAATAATCAAAGGTATTTCACATGCAAGTTCACCTTGCTTATGACGGTGTAATAAATCAATTAAACAATGGTCGTATTGTGAAACCATCAATGCCAAACGCGGTTTGTGCGCTGAAAATTTCAGCTGCCAATGCATGCCAAATTTCGCTGCAATTGCTGCAAAATGTTGAGCAAAAGATGCTTCATCTAGATTAAATTGTTCCAAGTCCCACTCGACACGCATTAAAAATAAACTATTTTCTGCATCTTGATGCTGGTCTGCGTGTAAAATATTGGCATTATGCTCATGCAAAAAGTTGGCAATTGATGCTACGATGCCTTTTGCATCAGGGCAGGTAATTAATAAAGTCGCGGTGTTTTTCATTAATATAGAAAAGTTTCAAGATGAATTCGCCGCATTATAACTGATAGTACATAGTGCGGATATATCAAAGGATATAATTACTTGAGTGAAATGAATACCTTACAACCCAATATCATACTGGCCAATCCAAGAGGATTCTGTGCGGGTGTAGATCGTGCCATTATCATTGTAGAACAAGCGTTAGAAAAATTTGGCGCCCCAATCTATGTTAAACATGAAGTTGTTCATAACAAATATGTGGTTGATGAGCTGCGCAACAAAGGTGCCATTTTTGTTGAAGAGTTGGATGAAGTGCCACAAGGCAGTACCGTTATTTTCAGTGCGCATGGTGTTTCAAAAGCAGTGAGGGCAGAAGCAGAAGCGCGTGGGCTAACCGCTTACGATGCAACTTGTCCGCTAGTGACCAAAGTCCATTTAGAAGTTGCTAAAATGAGAGCAGAAAAAATGGAGATTGTCATGATTGGTCATAAAGGCCACCCAGAAGTTGAGGGTACAATGGGCCAATCCGACGGTGGTATTTTTCTTGTTGAAACACCAGAAGATGTGACGACTCTGAATGTAAGCAATCCGGATAAACTGGCTTATGTAACCCAAACAACATTGTCAATGGACGATGCAGCACAAGTAATTAATGCACTCAAAAGTAGGTTTCCTAATATTCAAGCCCCCAAAAGCGACGATATTTGCTACGCCACGCAGAATCGCCAAGATGCCATCAAAATAATGGCTAAGGACTGTGATTTGGTCATTATTGTAGGTTCACCTAACAGCTCAAACTCAAACCGATTACGAGAAGTAGCCGAAAACCAAGGTGTAGAGGCATATATGGTAGACAATGCAAGTTATTTAAAGCAAGAATGGCTAATTGGTAAAAAGAAAATTGGCGTATCCGCAGGTGCATCTGCACCTGAAGTGTTAGTGCAAGAGGTCATCCAGACCTTACAAAGGCTTGGTGCACATGAGGTAACCGAGCTTAAAGGCGTGGTTGAGAATGTAGTGTTCAAATTGCCAAAGAATTTAATGTCCGCGATGAAAGCAGCAGCATCATGAATTTTCATACATGCCGATGTAGCTCAGTTGGTAGAGCAGTTCATTCGTAATGAAAAGGTCGGGGGTTCAATTCCCTTCATCGGCACCAGATTAAACAATGGCCAAACCTAAAATACCAATTTCATCACTTGTCCTCATTCACACCGATGATTTACAAGTACTAATTATGGAACGTGCAGACAAACCTGGCTTCTGGCAGTCTGTAACTGGTAGTATTGAAAATAATGAGACGCCCTACGAAGCAGCTATTCGTGAAGTACTTGAAGAAACTGGCATTGATGCCTTAGCCTATCGCTTTGAAGATTGGCACGCAACAAACACCTACGAAATATATTCACACTGGCGTCACCGATATGCTCCAGGTATTACAGAAAATGTCGAACATTTATTTGGCCTAACGCTACCAAGCCCAATAAAAGTGAGACTAGCTCCTGAGGAGCATATTGGTTATGAATGGGTAGATTGGCGTGAAGCTGCAAAACGTGTCTTTTCTTGGACAAATGTCGATGCATTGAAAAGATTAGGTGAAAAGCACGGTTTAACGCTCTAGCCATTTCCAAAATGAAGCACAACGTTATAAAATCAACTATTCAGGATAATTAACGTCTAACCAATTATGCAAGCACAAGCGACTCCTATTAAATTTGAGAAATTTCAATCAGCGAAAGATGATGACTGTCAGGCGCGGATTTTGGCAGCACGTGAAAAATTAGGCAAACGTCTCGTTATTTTAGGTCATCACTATCAACATGAAAGCGTCTATCGCCATGCCGACTTCTCTGGTGACTCATTGAAGCTATCTAAATACTGTGAAAATTTAGATGCAGAATTTATTGTCTTTTTGGGTGTGCATTTTATGGCAGAGGTCGCAGACATTCTAAGCCGCCCAGATCAAATTGCGATTTTGCCTGACCTGGCTGCTGGTTGCTCCATGGCAGACATGGCAAATTTAGCAAAAGTCGAGCGCAGTTATCGTGAACTCAATAAAGTGCTCAACTTTGATGAAGAGATAACACCTGTTACTTATATTAATTCTGCGGCTGATCTTAAAGCATTTTGTGGTGAACATGGTGGTATCGTATGCACCAGTACCAATGCGCCTAAAATTCTGGACTGGAGTTTTAAACAACGTGAAAAAGTACTGTTTTTCCCCGACCAAAACTTAGGTCGTTGGAGCGGATACAAAATGGGTATTCCACTAGAACAAATGCCTATTTGGGATCCAGATTTACCACAAGGCGGACTAAGCATTGAAGAAATAAAAAATGCGAAGATACTTTTATGGAAAGGACATTGCGCTGTACATCAGATGTTCAGACTACAAAATATTGAGCACTTTAGAAAACTGCATCCCGACGGCAAAGTGATTTCCCATCCAGAGGCACCTTTTGAAGTATGTTTACATTCAGATTTTGTCGGGTCAACAGAGTATATTTTAAAAACAGTCACAGAGGCTGAACCTAATACTAAGTGGTTAGTAGGTACAGAACTTAATCTGGTCACACGCTTAGCAGAGCAAATGAAGCCGCAAGGCAAGTTAGTTCAGTTTATGAGCCATGTTGTCTGTGAGTGTTCAACGATGGCACGTATCGATCCACAACATTTGGCATGGTGTTTAGAAAATCTAGTTGAAGGCAATATTGTGAATCAAATTAAGGTGCCCGCTGACGAAGCAGAACTAGCAAAACTAACCCTAGATCGTATGCTGGCCGCATCATAAATGAGCACTACTGACAAATGTGCGTTATGCCAAAAAGAACCTCACCATATAATACTGTGGCAAGATAACTTCTGCCGCGTCATCCTAATCAACGATGCTGATTATCCAGTTTATTGTCGTGTTGAATTAATTGACCACATCAAAGAAATGACTGATTTAAGTCGAAATGACCGCACGCGTACGATGGATATCGTGTTTGCTGTAGAAACGGCCTTACGAGAGATCATACAACCTGATAAGATTAATTTGGCGAGTTTAGGCAATAAAACACCGCATTTGCATTGGCATATCATTCCGCGTTTTGAGGATGACAAACATTATCCAAATAGTCATTGGGGGCAAGCTGTGAGAGATGGTGTGGCACACAATCTTACAGAAGCAGAATTAGCAACTTTAAAAGAGAAGATCCACCGTTACGCTATGTTAGCACTTCTTAGTTAACTTACTATTCAACGAGCAACCGTTGAACTACATTTTCGTTTAGCAAATGGCTTTGAATAATTTCATCAATATCTTCATTATCAACGAAGGTATACCAAACCGCTTCAGGATAAACAACCAGCAATGGCCCCTCACCACAGCGATCAAAGCAACCGGCACGATTGACTCGCACCTTGCCTTTACCTCTTAGGTCTAATTTTTTTACTTGGGCCTTCATGTAATCAAAAGCTGCTTCCGCACCTTTATCTGAACAGCAAGCAGCACCATCATCGCGTTGATTTAAGCAAAAAAAGATGTGATGTTTAAAATAATTTTCCATATTCCATTTCTAAACTAAATTAGTCCTTGAGTTAGCTTTTTAAACTTATAAAACTAACTAATGTGTGGAGAGGGCATCCTCTTGTGTAAACGTCCAAGTCCTCGTTATCGCTAAAATATCTGTGGTTTTGCGCATAGTTGGAGAGAATTTAGCATACGGCGCAGCCAGACGCACAATATTAATCGCTGCATCGTCTAAAATTTTAGAGCCTGAGCTTTTATCAACTGAAACATCTTCCACTGTACCATCCGCTCTTATCGATACAGTAAGCTGTAACTTGCCGTATAACTTTTGATTCCTAGCAGCCGTTGGGTAATTCATATTACCTATACGCTCAACTTTTTGCCGCCATGCCTCAAGATATAATGCATCATCGGCAGCTTTTGCTCTTGAGCCCAAAAAGCGACGTATAGGCCTTTTTTGATACTCTTCTTGTTGCTTTGCAATTTGTGCTTCAAGCCTATCGATTTCTAGGCTTGCCGCTAGCAACGCTTCTCTGCTTAACGTTGTTGAAAGTTGCTTTTGCTCACCATCCTCAGGCTGGGTTGAAGCTGTGTGTTCTATTGCCTTAGATTCAACCTTCTTTGCAGACTCAATTTGCGTAAATAGCTCTTGTGCTTTCTTTTCCAACTCAGCAACATGTTTTTGCTCTCTTGCTTCCCTAGCCTGAAGTTTCGCTGATTTAGCTTCGGCTTTTTGTTGTTTATTGGCTTGCAATCTAACATCAGCTTGCTTGGTATTCTTTGTTGGCAACATCGTTTTCATTTGTCGATCCAAATCAGTATTACCGCCACGGTCCAGATTAGCTTGCGCAATTACATCTGCTTTTTCAGGCGCATTTTTCGTTTTTGCATTCACCAGCACAACTTCAAGTGAAGGTAGACGCTGTGCCATTTTTTTTAATTCTGGCTCGAATTTGACGGCTAGAAATACGATATGCGCAAGCACCGAGAAACCGATTGCAATCGTCATCGGGCTAAGACTTTCTATGCCATTAAATAATTTGTCTAACTGCTTACTCATAATTGATTGAGAATTTTTTGGTGTATACCACCAAAGCCACCATTACTCATCACTAAAATCTGATCACCTCGCTTAGCCTCTTTCACAATCGCAGCAATCAACTGTTCCATATCCATAAATACCTGTGACTTACTCTCTATCGGCTTCAATGCTTCTTTGATATCCCAATCTACATTGGCACCATAACAAAATACTGCATCTGCATCCAGCAGGCTATCTGGTAACGCCGCTTTCATCGTGCCTAATTTCATGGTATTTGAACGCGGCTCAAGTACGGCTAATATTCTTGCTTTTCCTACTTTATCACGCAAACCGGCAACCGTTGTTGCAATTGCTGTAGGATGGTGGGCAAAGTCATCATAGACATTAATCGTATTGACTGAACCGCGCAGCTCCATCCGCCTTTTTACACTCTTGAATGCTGTTAATGCTTCTATGCTTTGCCAGACTGGCACACCGACGTGACGTGCTGCAGCAATAGTCGCCAGCGCATTCATGCGATTATGATTACCCATGATTTCCCAAGCTAAATGACCCTGTTTTTCTTCTCCATACATCACATCAAAACTACCATCATTTTGGGCGTTAGTCATATGCCACTGATGCTTATAGCCAAATTTCTCTACTGGAGTCCAGCAGCCTTTGTCAATCACTTGTTTTAGGCTTGGCTCAGCAGCATTCATGACAATCAATCCATTTTGTGGAATGGTTCTAACAAGATGGTGAAATTGTTTCTGTATTGTGCCTAAATCCTCAAAGATATCCGCATGATCAAACTCTAAGTTATTTAATATAGCTGTACGCGGATGATAGTGAACAAACTTTGACCGTTTATCAAAAAATGCTGTGTCATATTCATCTGCTTCGATGACAAAAAACGGTGAGATGCTATTTCTATCCTGAACAGGGTTGCTTGGCAAACGCGCTGAGATAGAAAAGTTTTCTGGCACGCCGCCAATTAAAAAACCTGGTGCTAAACCTGCATATTCCAACACCCAAGCCAACATAGATGCAGTGGTCGTTTTACCATGTGTACCCGCTACTGCTAAGACCCACTTCCCTTGTAACACATGCTCTGCTAGCCACTGTGGGCCTGATATATATGGCAGCCCTTGATTTAATACCTCCTCCATCAATGGGTTGCCGCGACTGACTGCATTACCGATAACATACATATCCGGATTTAAATTGATTTGGTCAACGGTATAGCCTTCTATCAATGTGATACCTTGGGCTTCCAATTGCGTACTCATCGGAGGATACACGTTGGCATCACAGCCTGTTACCTTAATTCCTGATTGCTTTGCCAGTGCAGCAATACCGCCCATGAAAGTGCCACAAATACCTAAAATATGAATATGCATTGGTTAGTAGGGTTTCTGTTTTTTGTGTTCATTGCAAAATATTGATCGTTAAAAATTACATCACAAAACTATGCAAAATCCTAATCAACAAATTTGATTTTTCTTTATTCATTATTTGCAAAAAAACATTAAAGTTCGATTTTTTTTTGTCGTAAATATTTGTAGAAAGCGACACAGCTATACAAAGGCTAAATACGTAATGATAAGCCAAATTGTAAGTTAGCAGACAAGTTTAATATGACTAAAGTAAAAATGAGATAAAAATGAACCAACCGATTATCCCAACAACAGAGATTACAGTAGAAGAAACCAAAGAAGTTTTTTTGGGTAGACACCCTATCTTAAATAACAAACAAAAGATTATTGGTTATGAATTGCTATTTCGTTCAAAAAGCACTGATGACTCAAATAACAGTTTAGATGATCTATCTGCAACGTCCGGTGTTATTGTTAATTTGCTTAGTCAATTCGGTATAGATCAAATACTAGATAACAAGCTTGGGTTTCTAAATATAGCTGCCAGCTCTTTAATGAGTGACACGATTGAATTGTTACCGCCAGAGCGTATAGTATTAGAGATACTTGAAGATACGCCGATTAATGCGCAGATCATTACACGTTGCAAAGCACTCAAATCATTAGGTTTTAAGCTATCTATTGTCGATTATGCCAATCGTCCTGAGCATATTGTTCTATTACCGCATGTCGATTATGTGAAAATCGACTTAAGTGCTACCGCTATCGATAAAGTGTCTGGGTTGGTGGCTTTAATTCGTAAAAACTCTAAAGCTAAAATTATTGCGGACAAAGTAGAAGAAGAATCTTTGTTCAATGAATGTCAAGCGCTTGGTTTCGATGCATATCAAGGCTACTTTTTTGCCAAGCCAACTATTCTAAAAGGTGAACAAGCACAACCCGATCAAATGTGCTTAATGCGCATGATAGGCATGTTACTTGGTGATGCAGATTTATCTGAACTTGAAGCGCTGTTTAAAAACAGTCCTGGTTTAACCTTAGGCTTACTCAAGCTCGTTAACTCCGTGGGCATCAATGGCGGCAGGGAGCCAGTTGAATCGATTCGGCAAGCAATCGTGATGCTGGGTCAAAAGCAAATGTTACGCTGGGTGCAACTACTGTTGTATGCTTCACCCAGCAATGCAGCTAGCGATACAATTATGTTACAGGTTGCAAGCAGAGCCAGATTGATGGAACTGATGGCTGAAAAAGTAGAAAGCTATCAAGCGCACTTTAGCGACCAAGCATTTATGGTTGGTATGCTGTCTTTAGCTGATACGGTTATTCACTCTCCGATGGAGCAAATACTAGAAGAAATTGGCTTATCTGAAACACTCAAAAAAGCCATTCTCGAACAGACAGGTACGCATGGCCAATTGTTAAAGTTAGCTAAAGACTTAGAAGTAGGCAACTTTGACGCTACACATTATGAAATCAAAGAGCTGGATATTTCACCAGAAGAACTGATGAACATTCAGATTGAATGCATTGCTTGGACAACAGCACTCAATCAGGCCAAATAATCAACATTAAGATAAATTAGGTGCTAACCAACGTTCTAGATAGTCTTTCGGCAAGCCTCTGCGTTTCGCCATATCTTCTAGCTGGTCTGTACCTATCTTATCAACACTGAAGTATTTGCTCTCTGTGTGTGCAAAGTAGAAACCACTCACTGAAGCGGCTGGCATCATCGCAAAGTTATCTGTTAATTGCATGCCTATTTCTTCACATTGTAGAAGCTTGAATAGCTCTGTTTTAACTGTATGATCTGGGCATGCGGGATAACCTGGTGCCGGACGTATGCCTTGATAGTTCTCTTTAATAAGCTCGTTAATGTCAAGCTTTTCATCTTTCGCATAACCCCATAAGTCCGTGCGAACGCGCTCATGCATATATTCAGCAAATGCCTCAGCCAAGCGGTCAGCCAGTGACTGAAACATAATACCGCTGTAATCATCATGTGCATCGGCAAATCGTTTAGCAATTTTTTCTGTCCCTAATCCACCAGTCACTGCAAATAGACCAATATAATCTTCCGCTTCACCTTTTGGTGCAATGAAATCAGCCAAGCACTGATTCGGCCTTGCGACACCATCGATTACTGGCTTTTGCGTTTGCTGGCGCATGCCATAATAGGTGAATGCGATTTCACGGCGCGTATCATCCGTATAAATCTCGATATCATCATCGTTCACGGTATTGGCAGGCATCAATGCAATCACACCATTTGCCGTTAACCAGCGACCATCAATGATTTTTTGCAGCATGCTTTGCGCTTCACGAAATACTTTTGTCGCAGCTTGTCCCACCACCTCGTCTTCAAGAATAGCAGGATACGAGCCAGCTAAATCCCATGTTTGAAAAAATGGTGCCCAATCTATATATTTTGCAATCAAACTAAGGTCTATATTTTTAAACTCTCGTCTACCAATAAATTTAGGTTTAACCGGTGCATCTTTACCAGTAAAACTTAACTGTGCTTTATTCGCGCGTGCTTTTTCAAGCGTGATTAATGGCACCCCCTTTTTGTTAGCATGCTGCTGCCGTGTTTTTTCATAGTCTGCTTGTATCTCAGCAAGGTAAGCTCCTCTTGTTTCTGGCGTAAGCAGATTCTGCATTACAGTTACCGAGCGTGAAGCATCAGGCACGTAGACAACAGGTCCTTCGTAATGTGGCGCAATCTTTACGGCAGTATGCGCACGCGAAGTGGTAGCACCACCAATCAGTAATGGTGTTTTTATTGCACTAAAATGTGGATCACGCTGCATTTCTTTTGCAATATGAGTCATTTCTTCTAATGATGGCGTGATGAGCCCACTTAAACCAATAATGTCAGCGTTTTCCGCTTTGGCCATCGCCAGAATTTCTGCTGCGGGCACCATGACACCCATGTTCACCACTTCAAAATTGTTGCACTGCAACACAACGCTCACAATGTTTTTTCCAATGTCATGCACGTCACCTTTAACAGTAGCAATCACTACTTTACCTTTCGGTTTAGCAACCACACCAGTACGCGCTTCTTCCTCTTCTTTTTCTTTTTCAATAAATGGGATGAGATGGGCGACTGCTGACTTCATTACTCGTGCAGACTTCACCACCTGCGGCAAAAACATTTTGCCCTGACCAAACAAGTCTCCAACTACATTCATGCCATCCATTAGCGGACCTTCGATAACATTAATCGGTCGACCACCTTTTGCAGCGACGGCTAAACGTGCTTCTTCAGTGTCTTCAACAATATAGTCTGTGATTCCATGTACCATTGCATGCTCTAAACGCTTCTCAACGGAAACTGGATTTTCGGGCGTACCACGCCAAGCCAAGGTATTACTTTCTTTTTTATCACTGGCAACCAAAGTACCCGCAATTTCAATCATGCGCTCTGTGGCATCATCTCTGCGGTTCAAGACCACATCTTCAACACGCTCTCTTAGTTCTGGATCTAAATCATCATAAACACCCATCATGCCGGCATTGACGATACCCATGGACATGCCAGCTTTTATTGCATGATAAAGAAATACGGTATGAATCGCTTCACGTGCTGGGTTATTACCACGGAAACTAAAGCTTACGTTGGAAACACCACCCGAAATCTTTGCATATGGAAGATTTTGTTTAATCCAACGTGTCGCTTCAATAAAATCGACCGCATAGTTGTTATGCTCTTCAATACCGGTTGCTATCGCGAATATATTGGGGTCAAAAATAATGTCTTCTGGTGGAAAACTATTTGCAACGAGTAAATCGTATGCACGCTTGCTGATTTCAGTTTTTCGTTCAAACGTATCTGCTTGTCCTTTTTCATCAAAGGCCATGACGATCACCGCTGCACCGAAGCGGCGGCATAATTTAGCTTGACGCAAAAACTCTTCTTCACCTTCCTTCATGGAAATCGAGTTTACGATTGCCTTACCTTGCACACATTTAAGGCCTGCCTCCAGCACTTCCCATTTTGATGAGTCAAGCATAATAGGCACACGAGCAATATCTGGCTCCGATGCAACTAAATTCAGGAAGTGCGTCATTGCCTTGACAGCATCCAACATGCCTTCATCCATGTTGATATCGATGATTTGTGCACCATTTTCGACCTGTTGCCGTGCAACACTAAGCGCCTCTTCATACTGCTCATTGATAATAAGGCGTGCAAATGCTTTTGACCCAGTCACATTTGTCCGCTCCCCGACATTCACATATAAAGAGTTTTCATCAATAATAAATGGCTCTAACCCAGCCAGCTTGGTAACGGGCTCAAATTCAGGTATTTGCCTCGGTGGTAAATCTTTAATCGCATCGTAAATCGCATGAATATGGGGCGGCGTTGTACCACAGCAACCACCAGCAATATTAATAAAGCCACTTTGCGCAAACTCTTTCACTAAACTGGATGTCACGTCAGGTGTTTCATCAAACCCTGTGTCGCTCATGGGGTTTGGTAAGCCCGCGTTTGGATAAATGCATACGTGCGTATCTGCAATTTTAGAGAGCTCTTCGACATATGGCCGCATCAATGTCGCGCCAAGCGCACAATTCAAACCTATTGTGAGCGGTTTTGCATGACGTACAGAATGCCAGAAAGCTGTGACCGTTTGCCCAGATAAAATACGTCCAGAGGCATCGGTAACGGTGCCTGAAATCATTAGCGGGAGTTTATAACCCACTTCTTCAAAGAAGGAGTCGATTGCAAATAATGCTGCCTTGCAGTTGAGTGTGTCAAAAATTGTTTCGACCATTAATATATCGACACCACCTTCAACCAGTGCGCGCGTTTGCTCTAAGTAGGCTTCAACCAACTCATCAAATGTAATATTGCGCGCTGCTGGATCATTCACGTCAGGCGAGATACTCGCTGTTTTAGGTGTTGGGCCCAAGGTCCCTGCCACAAATCTTGGTTTATCTGCTGTGCTGTATTTTTCACAAGCTTCCTTAGCAAGCTTGGCAGAGGCAACATTCATCTCATAGACTAGTGCAGCCATATGATAATCATCCTGCGCGACACTGGTTGCACCGAAGGTGTTAGTTTCGATAATGTCTGCGCCCGCTTCCAGATACTTTTCATGAATTTCTTGGATGACCTGTGGCTGTGTCAGCGATAGCAGCTCATTATTGCCTTTAACGAACAACTCACGTTCACCCGCTGGCGCTTTAAATTCAGCAAAACGCTCACCGCGATAATCAGCCTCTGACAATTTATATTGCTGAATCATCGTCCCCATCGCACCATCTAGAATTAGAATGCGCTCTTTTAGCAGCGTTTGCAGTTGTATTTCTATAGGAGACTCTTTAATTTGGCTCATGGTCTGATGCTAAAATGAATAATCTTGCATTTTAACATGCTAATCATTTAACGCGTGGCAATGCACTATAATCATCATAGTGTTCAATTTAGAAATAACGAGTTCTTTTTGCTATCCATTATTGACCAGCTGAAAAAACGTCAACCTGCTATTGGCGTTACTTACGTATTGATTGCGATCAATCTCTTTATTTTTATTGCAATGCTATTTGCAGGTGCAGGCTTACTCCATCAAGGAAACAACATCCAATTAAGCTGGGGAGCCAACTTTGGTCCAGCCACGCAAGACGGTCAATGGTGGCGACTTTTTTCTGCCATATTTTTACACTTTGGCATCATCCACTTATCGCTTAACAGTATTGCACTGTGGGATGTTGGTGAATTAACCGAGCGTATGTATGGTTCTTGGCGCCTGCTAGTTATCTACTTAATTGCTGGTCTATTTGGCAATCTATTGTCACTTGTAGTGCAAGGCAACCAAGCCGTTTCTGGCGGTGCATCTGGCGCTATTTTTGGCTTATATGGTGCTTTGTTAATCTTTTTATGGCGCGAACGGCACTTTTTTAACCCACAAGAATTTAAATGGTTCTTTGGCGGCGGCATACTATTCTCGTGCTTGACTATTTTTCTTGGCTTTTTAATATCTGGCATTGATAATGCAGCACATATTGGTGGCTTTGCTGCAGGCACTCTCGCAGGTATCGTATTGATCAAACCCATGAACGCTCGAATCATGCCAATATACATTTCCATACTCACCGTTAGTGTTATCGTCATCGCCATAGCCTTACTGCTAACTCACCTACCTCCACCTAAATATAAGTGGAGTGACGAGCTTGCATTAAGAAACGCCATTTCAGCATTGATATTTGAAAATCAAGCGATCAATCGCAACTGGCTGGAGTTAATACAAGAAAGCAAAGATGGTCACCTCTCTTTTGAGGAGCTGGCGGGAAAAATTGATAACAGCATCACTCAACCTTATGAAGAGAGTTTCTCAAAGCTCTCTCAGTTGCCAAATGACCCTAATCTCCCATCTGCAAAGTCATTAGAGAATTGGCTATTAATCACAGAACAAAAAAAGAATAGTGCTGAAGCGCTAGCAAATAAATTAAGGAAAAGTAAGCAACCTTGAGTTTAATCACTTCTTCTATACTGAATAGCCTCGGCAACATGGTTGGCTTGCATATTGGCTTCATCCGCAACATCGGCTATTGTACGCGCCAACTTCAAGATACGATGATAGGCTCTGGCAGATAAGCTCATTTTCGTAATCGCCATCTTTAATAAATGCTGCCCTGCCTCATCAAGCTGGCAGTACTCCTCAATCTCTTTTGTGCCTAAAGCAGTATTCGCTTTACCTTGTCGCGCTAGCTGCGTATTGCGGGCTTTTTCAACGCGCGCTTTTATCGTTATGCTATTTTCAGAAGCTGTAATAGCAGTGAGCTCCTCCTGCTTCAGTGCAGGGACTTCAATATGCATATCAATTCGATCCAATAATGGGCCAGAAATTTTAGCTTTATAGCGCGCAATGTTATCTGGCGTACAACGGCACTTATTATTGAAGTGCCCCAGATAGCCACACGGGCATGGGTTCATCGCGGCAATCAGTTGAAACTTAGCTGGAAAATCAGCCTGTCTTGCTGCGCGCGAAATGGTTATTTGCCCACTCTCTAGTGGCTCACGTAATACCTCTAACACCTTGCGATCAAACTCTGGTAACTCGTCCAAAAACAAGACCCCATGATGCGCTAGCGAAATCTCCCCAGGTCTTGGCAACACTGCCACCACCAACTAAAGCAACGCCTGAGGCAGTATGATGTGGCGCTCGAAAGTTGCGTCGTTTCCAGTCACTTAATTTGTAGTTGCCATTTAAAGACTGTATGGCGGCACTTTCTAATGCTTCTTGTTCTGTCATGCTGGGTAAAATGCCAGCAAGGCGTGCTGCCAACATACTTTTACCTGTACCTGGTGGCCCACTCATCAGTATGCTGTGCCCTCCAGCAGCTGCAATAGTTAACGCACGTTTCGCATGGCTCTGACCTTTCACCTCATTAAAATCTGGATAATCTAAATCCTGCTCAGCTGTTTCACTTTTATAGGGCAAAATTGCTGTGTGACCTGTTAAGTGTGCACAAACTTCCAACAAAGAATTAGCTGGGTGGATAACGGCATCATTCACCAAACTCGCTTCTTCTGCACTTTGTTTGGGCATAATAAATGCTCGTGCTTTTTGATTTCCATGATGTAGCATATGATATGTCATTGCTAATGCGCCACGAATGGGCCTCAGCTCTCCTGTTAAGGCCAGCTCACCTGCAATTTCATATTGATCTAGCTTGTCTTTAGGTATTTGACCACTGGCCGCCAATATACCTAGTGCAATAGGTAAATCATATCGTCCACTTTCTTTGGGGAGGTCGGCTGGGGCAAGGTTAACGGTAATGCGCTTTGCGGGAAATTCGAATTGTGATGTTTGTATCGCCGCACGGACGCGGTCTTTGCTTTCTTTAACCTCAGCTTCTGGTAACCCAACAATGGTAAATGCAGGTAAGCCATTGGCCAAATGTACTTCTACCACCACCTCAGGCGCATCCATGCCACTTAAGGCACGGCTATGTAATACAGCTAGATTCATTATTATTCATTGTTATTTGTCTTTTAACAATGATTCTAACTCAGCTAACCTTTCTTCGCATAATGTTAATTGTTCACGCGTGTTTCGTAATACCTCAGCTTGCACATCAAATTCTTCCCGCGAAACAAGCTCCATTTTGGTGAACACGCCCTGAAGTAGTGCATGAATATTTTTTTCTGCATCTCCGAGCGGCGACTCTTCCACTATCCGTTTGATTTTACTAGATAAATCTTTTAACAATTGAGAATTCAGCATATCGTTTCCTCGTTTAATTAAGTGCATTTTACCAGTTCTTTCTTTTTTTATTAAATGAATTATTTTCTTGTAATTTTCATAAATTGTTGTTTTATATGGTTTTTTTTGTTGGCATAGCAATTGCTTACTAGCCAAGAGTATTTTTTAAAATACCGTTGCAATAAGTTTATAAATTAGATTAAGGGGAATACGATGCGTAAAACGCTTTTATCAGTTGCCGTATTAGGCGCTCTCACACTACCTGCTGTTTCTTTTGCAGAAGAGGCACCAGCTGAAGCAGCTGCTTCAGATTGGTCATTCAGTGCTAACGTGGCATACACTTCTGACTACTATGTGCGTGGTCTATCACAAAACTTCCACAAACCAGCGCTACAAGGTGGTTTTGATGTGGAGCACAGCAGTGGGTTTTATGCTGGTACTTGGGCATCAAACGTGTCACCAAACACATTTCCAGACGCTTCATTGGAAATTGATTACTATGCAGGTTTCGGTAGTGAAATCGGTGAAACTGGTATTGGGTACTCTGTAGGTGTGATTGCCTACACATATCCAGGTGGAAACTGGGGTGACTGCGGTAATGGAGCTGTTACAGGTGGTGGTTGCTCAAACGGTGCGGGTACAGCGCCAGCTGATGACAATTCATGGAATACATATGAGGCAAACTTTGGTCTTTCATACAGCTATTTCAGCGCACAAATCTCTACTACATTAGGTAACTGGTTTGGTGTGGATAAAGATACTGGCTATACAGATGACACTAAATTTTCAACATACGTTGAGTTAAATGCTGAATACCCATTTGGTAATGGTTGGAGCTTGATTGGTCACGTTGGTCACTTAAATGTTGGTGCAGAAATTGACCCTAGAAATACCGCTTATCTTCAAGGTGGTGGTTATAATGGTGAAAGAGATCTTGACTATACTGATTACAAAGTCGCGATTGCAAAATCGTTCTCACTTGCAGGCTCTGAAGGTTGGGCAGCTGAATTAGCTTATGTGGGTGCTAACGACTCAGGTTACTGGCAAGAAGATGGCTGGGGCGGTTCAAGCTTCAACGGCCGTACTGAAACAGCTGACTTAACTGATGATCGCTTTACATTTACAGTAAGCCGTTCATTCTAAGTTTATCTAATAATGATCGGTAAGGTGGCATACATACTTACCGATCATATTTTCAACATTTCCTCCAGGGGGTAAAAATGAAATTTATATCCGCAATAATTAAGCCATTCAAGCTTGATGAAGTGCGTGAATCTTTGTCTGCCATCGGCGTGCAAGGTATCACTGTTACAGAAGTAAAAGGATTTGGCCGTCAAAAAGGTCATACAGAGCTTTATCGCGGTGCAGAGTATGTGGTTGATTTTCTGCCTAAAGTGAAGATTGAAATTGCAATTACCGATGAAATTTTAGACCAAGTTGTTGATGCGATCGAGAAGGCCGCGTCAACTGGCAAAATTGGTGATGGCAAGATATTTGTCTATAACTTAGAGCAAGTTTACCGTATCCGTACTGGTGAAACTGGCGCTGAAGCACTTTAAGGGGTAATCAAATGAAAAAATTATTATCAATATTATCGCTTGTTGCCTTTATGGGTGCAGGTGCAGTATTAACTAGTGGTATCAGCTATGCTGATGATA
The DNA here is from genome assembly GCA_048058875.1 of Methylotenera sp. Classification (GTDB taxonomy): domain Bacteria; phylum Pseudomonadota; class Gammaproteobacteria; order Burkholderiales; family Methylophilaceae. The sequence continues at coordinate 131,140 of JBLLNR010000001.1, forward strand.
TGGTAGAGGCTGCAGAAGAAATGACTGAAGCAGTTGATACTACAATGGAAGCTGCAGCAGAAGAAGTAGAGGCGGCGGCAGCCGAAGTTGAAGTTGCAGTGGATGAAGCAGCGCCTGCCGCTGAAGAAGCAGCTCCAGAAGTTGCACCAACTGTAGATAAAGGTGACACAACTTGGATGATGGTAGCAACACTGCTCGTTATTCTGATGACCGTACCAGGTTTGGCATTGTTCTACGGTGGTCTTGTACGTAGCAAAAACATGCTATCTATTTTAATGCAAGTATTAGTTGTCTTCTCACTGATTTCAGTGGCTTGGGCAATCTATGGCTATAGCTTGGCATTTGGTAGTGGTGAAGGCTTAATCATTGGTGACTTAGGAAAACTATTCCTTAAAGGCGTGACAATGGATTCACTTGCTGCCACATTTACCGATGGTGTGATGATTCCAGAAATGATCTTCATTGCTTTCCAATGTACATTTGCTGGTATTACCTGTGCTTTGATTGTCGGTTCTTTCGCAGAACGTACTAAATTCAGCGCTGTGCTACTATTCACATTACTTTGGTTCACATTCAGCTACATCCCAATCGCTCACATGGTTTGGGGTACAGGCGGCTACTTGTTAGACGCTGGTGCACTTGACTTTGCTGGTGGTACTGTTGTGCATATCAATGCAGCGATGGCAGGTTTAGTTGGTGCATATGTAATTGGTAAACGTATAGGCTATGGTAAAGAAAACTTTGCGCCTCACTCTTTAACCATGACCATGGTTGGTGCTTCTTTATTGTGGGTGGGTTGGTTCGGCTTTAACGCAGGTTCTAACTTAGAAGCAACTGGAGGTGCTGGTTTAGCATTCATCAACACACTGCTTGCTACTGCAGCTGCAGTATTAGCTTGGTCACTTGGTGAATCATTAACAAGAGGTAAAGCTTCAATGCTAGGTGCAGCATCTGGTGCCGTTGCTGGTCTTGTTGCAATTACACCTGCATGTGGCTCAGTAGGTCCTATGGGTGCAATTATCGTTGGTCTAGCTGGCGGTTTCCTATGCTTATGGGGTGTAACTGGTCTTAAGAAAATGCTTGGTGCTGATGACTCACTTGATGTATTCGGTGTTCACGGTGTTGGCGGTATTGTAGGTGCGTTATTAACTGGCGTATTTACTGCTCCTGGCCTTGGCGGCACTGGTGGCGATGATTTCTCAATCGCATCACAAGTGATGATACAAGCAGAAGGTGTGATTATCACAATCGTATGGTCTGGTGTAGTTGCTTACATCTGCTATAAAATTGTGGATATGGTTGTCGGCTTACGTGTTTCAGAAGAAGCTGAACGCGAAGGTCTAGATACAAGTTCACATGGTGAACGTGCGTACACAATGTAATTCATTAGTATAATTTACATTGGAATACAAAACGGCTCGCATTGCGGGCCGTTTTTTTAGTATGGAACTAAACATCATTTGTATTGTAAATGTAATCGTATGTTAATCTCATGAAATAATAAATTTTGGTAAAATAGTTCTAATATGAATGTTCACAATCAACGGCAGCCAATTGATAGATTATTAACGCTTGTTAAACGCGAAAAAGATGATCTTTTTATCTTATTTTATATCACAATTGGTTACAGCTTGCTTGGGATAGCAACGCCACTCGCGGTACAAGCACTTGTCAATAACATCACCATGGGTGGCGTAATGCAACCATTGGTAGTTATCTCAATTATATTATTTTGCTTACTAATTCTATCTGGCTTTTTATATGTTTTAGAACTTTACTTGGTAGAGTATATACAACGTCGATTATTTGTAGATACTGCTATGCATGTTGCAAATAAGACGCAAGGCACACAGATTAGCATTTACGATAATAACAACCCAGTGGAACTATTGAATCGATTTTTTGACATTATTACTATACAAAAAACAGCAGCAAGCCTTTTAACAACTGGTCTAATCGCATTTGTACAAGTGGTAATTGGTAGCCTTATTTTGATTTTTTATAGCTTTTACTTTTCGATTATTGTGGCGATGGTTCTGTTGTTTTTCTGGTTTACGATAAACGTGCTAGGTAAAAATGCCACTAAAACAGCCATTGAAGAATCTAAAGCTAAATATGCGACAGCGGCATGGTTGGAAACAATTGCTGGAAATGCGTATTTATTTAAGTTTTATAACGGCTTACAACGCGCCGAATCTTACACTGATGCGTTAGTTCATAAGTATCTTAGAAAGCGTGCTTCACACTTTTCTTATCTGCTATGGCAAAACTTTTCCGCAGTTATGTTTTATGCATTCATTGGCACCTCTATGCTCGCTGTTGGTGGTGTTTTAGTAGTTAACAGTCAAATTAATTTAGGCCAATTTGTTGCAGCTGAACTAATATTTTTCGGTCTGCTAGCGGCTTTTGTTCGCTTAGTTACCAAGCTTAGTGATTACTACGATATTTTGGCAGCAGTTGACAAAATAGGTGTCTTGGATGATTTACCTCAAGAAGATGTTAAGAGTAATCAAACTACCTTGAATACACTTGACTCACTTAAAGTAAAAAACTTAAGTTTTGCATATTCAAATAGAGTGCATCCTATCCAAGACATTAACTTTTCACTGTTAAAAGGCCAAACTATTGCGATTATGGGTTTGTCTGGAACTGGAAAATCAACCCTCATTGATTTAATTACAAACCTCAGAGAACCCCAAGGGGGTCAAATTCAGTTTAATGGTGTTGATTTACGACAAATCAATCGCGTCGCACTAAGAAACAAGATTGGTATTGCAGCAGAAGTTGAGGTTTTTGAGGGAACGATTATCGATAACATTCGTCTCGATAACACAAATATCACGACACAAGAAATTAATCATGTCCTAGAAGAGCTAGGCCTAAATGATGATATTGCACGATTGGAACATGGACTTGATACACAGTTGACTGGCTTTGGTGCGCCGCTATCAACAACACAACTTCAACGAATTATGCTTGTCAGATCCATTGTCATCAAACCAGAATTACTGATTATTGATGGCATTATCGATAACTTAAGCGTTACCCAAATTCAACTTGTCATTAACTACTTATTCAAAAGAAAACAAGAGTGGATGCTTATACTTACTACTCGGTCAGAACATATTGCAAATCAATTTGATCAACAAATTTTTCTTAGTGATTTAATGGAGAAATCTATATGAATGTAGATAATTCTCTTAATAATCAGGCTAGGCTTGCTGCAGAGACACCGCCTTCGGCTAAACGCTATGCAAGATTTTTAGGTTATGCTTTTTTTATACTTCCATTATTCATCTTGTTCTTGCCATGGCGTCAAAATGTCAATGCGCTTGGAAGTTTGACAGCATTTTCTGCTTCTGAACGTATCCAAAGTATTGATGCCCCAGTCAGAGGTGTTATCAGTAAATGGTATGTTCAAGAAGGTTCAAAGGTTAAAAAAGGAGATTTATTACTTGAAATAAGTGACATTGATCCACTTTTTAAAGATCGCTTAACGGCGCAGCGAGACAATCAGCTGGCAAAATTAGATGCAAAACGAGATGAATTAAAAGCATACGAAATCCAACTAGAAAATTTAATTTCATCTAGGGATGCAAAGATTGCTGCAGCACAATTTAAATTGGACGTTGCAAAGCAAAAGATTGTATCTGCTTCAGAAGCATATAGTGCAGCACAGGCAACATTGGACACGGCAGAATTTCAAACCACTAGGCTTCAACGCTTATATACAGATGGTCTAGTATCAAAACGTGATGTGGAAGTCGCAGAACGTGACTATATACTAGCTAAACGCAGTTTAAACAGTGCACAAGCAAACCTAAATTCAGCTAAAGCTGAAGCACAATCAGCTTCAGCAGAAATTTCAGAAATTACAGCGTCAACGCAAGCATCTCTCGACTCTAATAGTGCTTTAATTAATAAAATAAAGGGGGAGCTAGCCGATTCTGAAAATAGTTTAACAAGTTCTGAAATTAATCTATCCAGACAAAATATGCAGAAGGTCATTGCTCCTAGGAGTGGTATTATTCATCGTCTACCGACCAACTCAGAATCACAGGTTATTGCGCAAGGCGAACAATTGCTTATTATTGTACCGGATACAGACTTAAGAGCAGTCGAGCTTTGGGTTGATGGGCGTGATGCTCCCCTAGTGGTCAAAGATAGTGAAGTGAGATTAGAATTTGAAGGCTGGCCTGCTATTCAAGTAGCTGGCTGGCCACAAGTCAACATAGGTACGTTTAAAGGCAAGGTATCTTTTGTAGATCCGACGGATAATGGTCGTGGTAGCTTTAGAGTTATGGTAGTACCCGATGGGGAAAACAAATGGCCAGGCCCTCAATTTCTCCGACAAGGTGTGAGTGCTAGAGCATGGATATTACTGCAAAAAGTTTCAATTGGTTATGAAATATGGCGTCTAGTAAATGGTTTCCCGCCTAGATTACCCCAAGAAGCTTCAAAAAATTTAAACAATGCAGCTACGGGTAATAAATGACAGTTGTTCTAAAACGTTTTGCCTTTCTTTTTGCCTTATTTTTATTATTTTCTGCTCATGCTATTGCTACTGCTGCTGAAGAAAATAAAAAAGCAGAAGTTCGTCTCAATAAAGATGAGTCCTTAAGCCTAGAAGAGTACTCCTCTGCACCAGCCAAATCATTAAAGCAGGCTATCGAGGAATACAATACACAAAAATACCAAAGCAATCCTAAGCTAGACCTTAATCTTAAAAATGTGTTAAAGCCATATGATCAACCTGAAGATTTAAGCGTCATAGACCGCAATTTTTCTGATGCGAATAAAGCTTATCAAACGACATTAGCCGACTTAAGAATCAAAGCATTGAAAAATAACTTGAATATACAGGTAGCTAAAATTGACCCAGCAATTGCCGCCAGTGATTTGCGTCGAGAAGAAGCAAAATTTGACCAAATTTTTTATGTCTACGCCAAATACAAAGAAACAGACACACCTCAACAGTCATCAGATTTTGTCGAATTTAAATCCACAAATCCAAATCTTAACGAACAGCAAGTAAAGCTTGATCAACTAGATCAAGAGATTAATGGGTTTGATATAGAAACAGGGATTAAAGTACCTTTGCGAACTGGAGGAACTGTCACATTAAGCACGCCACTCAACAATAAAGACACTTCTCGTAGGGGTGGTCAGTTTGACAGTGAACAATATCAAAGTGCATTGCGGTTTTCATTCAGTCAACCGCTTCTTCGTAATGCTGGCAGAGATGTCAATGAAGCGAGTATCCGTATTGCTGGTTATGAGCAACAAACGGCAACTTTAAATACACGCTTACAAAGCATACGTATTATTGCAATGGTCGACAAGGCCTACTGGAAGCTTTACGAAAGCTGGGGACAATTAGATGTAAGACGTCAACAATATGAATATGCACAACAAAACTTACAAATGGTCAAAACACGCGTCGAAGAAGGTCTCACAGCACGCATTGAAATCAATCGCGCTGAAATTGGTGTTGCAGATCGTTTAGAAGCACTAATCATTGCAGAAACGAACTTAAAACTCGCTAATCGACAATTACAATTTTTACTCAATGATATTACAGATAAACCAACACTAGACGCCATCTTTTTACCAACTACATTACCTAGTTTAGTTAAATATGATATTGACCGACAGAAGTTGATGCAAGACGCGCTTGAGGGACGTATTGAGCTCTTAGCACAAGAACTTAAATTAGCTGCGGATCTTGCGAAAATTAACTATCTGGAAAATCAAACACTTCCACTGTTTACAATAGATTATCAATACGGCGCTCTATCCAATACATTTGATAGTTTAGGCAATAGCTATAACAACGTATTGAATGGTGAATTTAATGACTGGTCCGTTGGTTTCAAATTTGAATTACCAATTAGTAACGAAGCGAATAAGGCCAGATTAGCCAAAGCCATACAACAACGTAGTCAAAGATTAACAACCAAAACATTGCAATCACTAACTATTAAAAGAGAAATATATGATGCTGTGGATCAAGTTGAGCAAAATTGGCAGCGTATATTGGCGGCAAGGCAACAAGTTTTGATTGCAGGGATTAATTATGAGGCAGAATTAAAACAATTCAACGAAGGCCTTAGAACAATGACAGAGGTACTTGAAACACTTACCCGACTGGGGGAAGCGCAAATTAAAGAAATCAAAGCTATTGGTGACTATCAAGTTTCATTAGTCGATACAGCATACGCAACAGGCACGCTATTAGGATACAGTAAACTAGACTTCACTGAGTAATCAATCCCTACTTCAAACTTAAAGCGACTTAATCAGCCGCTTTTTTAATGCCCGCATCAAAGAAAAAACTTGACATATACAACTAAATAACTAATTATGTAGTTATGAAAGAGTTGAAAGATATCCCAAATGAGTGGCAAAACATCTCGGCACTATTCGTTGCAATAGGAGATGAACAGCGCCAAAGAATTCTGTTAACCTTTGAAAAAAATGAGCGACTCAATATTTTACAGGTTGTGGCAGGTTCAAATCTAAGCCGCACAGCGGTTACGCATCATCTGAAATTGCTGAAACAATGTGGTGCGTTGCATAGCGAAAAAGTAGGAAAAGAAGTATTCTTTTGGGTGAATAAAGCACATATCATTCAAGCGATTGAAGATGTGTTAACTTACATAAAAAAAGAAATATAAACCGAGGCCAGACTTATGATCGCTAGTATTTTACGTTTCATTTGTAAGCTATTGTTTAGGGTTCAAGTAAGTGGTTTAGAACATGTTCCAGAAGATGATGGATTACTTATCGTTGCTAATCATGAGTCCTTTTTAGATGGATTATTGTTAGGTCTGTTTTTACCGAAAAAAGCTACGTTTGTTGTTCACACTGGCGTATTAAAAAATCGAGTATTTCGCCAATTCTTACGCCTAACACCTTATCTGGCAGTTGACCCTATCAGTCCACTTGCCATGAAAAAAGTAATCAAGCGTTTAGAAGCTGGTGAAAATGTGGTTATCTTCCCGGAAGGTCGCATCACACTGACAGGGAATTTAATGAAGGTATATGATGGACCTGGTTTTGTGGCAGCCAAAACAAATGCCGTCATATTGCCTGTACGTGTTGAGGGAGCTGCACAGTCTTATTTTGGCCGTTTGTCTAGCGCACACCCCAGAAAACTATTACCAAAAGTAACACTATCCATATTACCGACAACTGAAATTAAAATTGACAACCCATCAAATCATCCCCCACTAACCGCAAAACAGAGACGTAGAGTAGCGGGTGAGTGTATGCGCACTATCATGCAAAAAATGTTATTCCAAGCGCAAAAAAGTCGTACTTTTTTTGAAGCTTTTTTAGAAGCTATCGAAAAGTTTGGTGCCAAAACCAAGATTATTGAGGACATGAACGGGGTTGAGGAAACTTATCAAGAGTTACTAAAAAAGAGTTTGGCACTTGGAAGAATTGCCTGCAAGGTAAGCCAACCCAATGAGGTGGTTGGTGTTTTAATGCCAAATGTAACCAATACGCTCGCCTTAATTCTAGGCATGTCAGCATTCAATCGTATCCCTGGTATGCTCAATTACACAGCTGGATCAGCTGGTATTGAAAATGCCTGTATTGCAGCCAACATTAAAACTATTATTACTTCTCATAAGTTTATTGAAGCGGCTAGCCTACAGGAAGTGGTATCAAAGTTAACGCATTTAAAAGTAGTTTACCTTGAAGACCTCCGCTCAGAATTTGGCGTTAGAGACAGGGCATGGTTAATGGGTTATGCATTGCATTACCCACGAGCCGCTATGGAGAGAGTGAAACCAGAGGATAATGCCGTTATTTTATTTACCTCTGGCTCAGAAGGCAAACCAAAGGGTGTCGTCCATTCGCATAAAAGTATTTTAGCTAATATTGCGCAGATATTGGCTATTCTGGATTTTAATCCGACCGATAAGTTTATGATGTTGTTACCTATGTTTCACGCATTCGGTTTTACTGGCTCGCTTTTACCAATATTAAGCGGTATCCAGACATTGATTTTCCCTTCTCCATTACAGTACAAAATTATCCCCGAAGTCATTTACGACAAAGGATGTACAGTATTATTTGCGACCAGCACCTTTTTGAGTAACTATGCAAAATTTGCTCATCCTTATGATTTTTATAAACTGCGTTATGTCGTTGCAGGTGCAGAAAAATTGAGTGAAGAGGTCCGTAAGGTTTACCATGAAAAATTTGGCATTCGTATATTAGAAGGTTATGGCACTACAGAATGTGCACCAGTTGTTTCAGCGAACACACCAATGGCTAATTTGCATGGCAGTGTTGGGCAACTTGTACCGGGCATGGATTATAAATTAGAGCCAGTTCCCGGGATTGAAACTGGTGGGATATTGCACTTACGGGGCGAAAATATCATGAAAGGTTATTATTTATATGATGCCCCAGCAGTGTTATCCGCACCAACAGGCGGTTGGTATAACACAGGCGATGTAGTCCATATAGATCAACAAGGATTTATTCATATCAAAGGTCGAGTAAAACGATTTGCAAAAGTAGCTGGCGAAATGGTTTCTCTAGAAACAGTAGAGAAAATTGCTTGTACCGCAGCACCCGCTTATCATCATGCTGCTAGCACTACTAGCGATGAGCAACGTGGAGAGAGCATCATACTTTTTACTACTGATCCTAAACTTAAGCGTGACGACTTAAAAATAGTCGCTAGGAACCTAGGCAGTCCAGAAATTGCTATCGCTAGAAAAATCATATTTGTAGATGAAATACCAATACTTGGTACTGGGAAAACGGACTATGTAACGCTCAAAGCAATGGCTGCAACTAGCCAATGAATCGGCGTCAATTTTTACTTGGGCTAACTGGACTTGGAATGAGCAGTCTTGCAACGTATGGCGGCTATAAGTTGTGGCCAGATGCTGGTTTTAAAAATCCATGTTTTGCTGGTCTACCTAACAACCTTACTGGTCACCCGCTAATGAAACAAATATGGGCAGATATAGACCCTATCCAGTACTGGGATAGTCATGTACATGTTGTCGGTATAGGGGATAGCGCTAGCGGTATATGGTTTAATCCGAATATGGATAGCTGGATGCATCCCATTTTAAAAATTCAAAAATATTTTTATCAAAATGGCGTTTGTGCTACAGATACAAACATTGACTTCAGCACCATACAACGCTTGATTGATTTGTCTGCAAGCATGCCAGTCGGCTGCAAGTCATTGCTATTTGCTTTTGATTGGTTTCATGATGAAAATGGTAAGCCTAGTCGCGAACATACAATCTTTTATATCCCTAATAAATATGCAAAAGAGCTTGCTAGTAAATACTCACAATACTTTGAATGGGTTGCTTCGATACACCCATACCGGTCAGATGCAGTCGATGCGTTAGAACAAGTGAAAGCAGAGGGTGCACGCGCCATTAAGTGGCTGCCGCCTGGGATGGGCATTGACCCTGCTTCTCCAAAATGCGATGCTTTTTATAGAAAAGCAGCAGATTTAAATATACCAATTATTTCCCATACTGGACATGAAAATGCTGTACAAGGTGGCAACCAGAATTATGGTAATCCACTTAGATTACGTCGCGCACTTGACCTCGGTGTTCGGGTCATCATGGCCCATTGCGCCAGTGATGGAACAGATGAAGATTTAGATCATGGCAATATGCGTACTAATAGTCTGGATTTATTTGCAAGGTTGATGGATACGCCAGATTATGCTTCATTAGTATTTGGTGAAATTTCTGCACTTACACTTATGAACCACGCGTGGGCGATTAAGCCTATTCTAGAGCGGACAGATTGGCATAATCGATTAATCAATGGGTCCGATTACCCATTGCCAGCGATTATGCCATTAATTAATACAAGACAACTCAATCAAATGGGTCTCCTTAAAAGTGGATACTTACCTTTCTTGCAGGAACTCAAGCAGTTTCATCCAATGATGTATGACTTTGCCGTTAAGCGACTAATTGAATTTAATGGAATACATTTTGATAAAAAGGTTTTTGCAACACGACAGCTCTTCGAAAGTGCAGCATAAAAGAATAAGGGGTTATCTATGGAAATTTTAATTGGCATTGTATTAGGTTGCGCTGTCATTATAGGCAGCTTAGCTGGTTTTATCGGTTTGTTTACAAAAGGCGACAAAGAAGCCAGATTAAAAGGTTTAGAAAACGAAGTTGAAAGACTAAGTGCGCAATTAAAAACACTGGAAAATAAGTTTAGCCCCATCGAGAAAACACAAACAGCAGCCACTGTTGCAACCAACACTCGCGATGCCACCACTGTTTATATTGAAACAGAAGAACAAGCCCAAAATGAAACCCTTCCAAACACAATAGAAAGGAATATTTCATTAGAACCACACACTACAAACAAAGACAATGAAGAGAAACAGCTTATTTATGGAACCCCTGACCTGCAACCAATACTGCCAAATATATTCGATAACGCCTTTAATTATGCCAAAAACTGGTTGTTTGGTGGAAATACACTCGTTCGCTCTGGCATTATTGTTTTGTTTATTGGCATTAGCTTTCTGATTAAATATATCGCTGAAAACTCAAATATGCCTATTGAGTTTCGTATGGCAGGCATCACTCTTTTTGGCGTCGGCCTGCTCGTCCTTGGTTGGCGATTACGGAGCAAGCGTCAACAATATGCTTGGGCACTACAGGGCGGCGGCATTGGCGTTCTCTATCTTACTGTGTTTGCAGCAATGAAATTGTATCAACTGATTCCACCTAGTGCTGCATTTACCCTACTGATTGTGATCGCATTTTTATCTGCAGCCATCGCGGTTTTGCAATCTGCTCTACCATTGGCGATATTAGGATTTACTGGTGGTTTTTTAGCTCCCATCTTTACAGCTAGCGGCAGCGGCAGTCATATTGGTTTGTTTAGTTACTATCTTGTTTTGAATTTGGCCATCGTATTTATCGCCTATCACAAAAGTTGGCGGCCTCTCAACATGTTAGGCTTTGCATTTACTTTCATCATTGGCAGTGTATGGGGAGCAAAAAATTACCAGCCTGCGTTGTTTGCATCGACTGAACCATTTTTGATTACTCATTTTTTACTATTTACCTTAGTTGCTGTGCTGTATGCGTATAGGCAAGCAACAAAAGCGGGTGATTATGTGGATGCTACATTGGTTTTTGGCACTCCTATCGTTGGCTTTAGTTTGCAATATGCATTACTAAGGGACTCTCAATTTGGATTGGCTTATAGTGCTTTAGGCTTGGCCATTTTCTATATTGCGCTTGCTAGGTGGATTCTCACACGCAAAAGAGAAACGCTGCAGTTTTTAGGCGAATGCTTTTTGGCATTAGGGATTGGCTTTGCTACGCTAACACTTCCTCTGGCATTAGATGGTCGATGGACTTCAGCAGCTTGGGCCATAGAAGGCGTGGGTCTATTGTGGGTAGGGCTCAAACAAAATCGTTTATTTCCAACTGCTACAGGCTTAGCACTTCAGCTCTTAGGCGCCGCCGCCTTTGTATTTGGTTGGGGTTTAACTGGTCACCATGCGATAACGCATCAAAACATGTATCTCGGTGTTGCATTAATGGCTATTGCTGGCTGGGCATGCGGTGCACTCTGGAATCATTACCGCCATAACGCTTTAAAATGGATGTGCAATGTCCTAGCTATTTGGGGCTGGTTATGGTGGACCGGCGCGGGCTTCACTGCTATTGATTATTACTTATCAGGTTCTGTAAAAGCACATGCAGCACTAGCATTTATTGCACTCACAAGCTTATCTCTACCCGTTTTAGCTAAACGTCTACACTGGGTCCAATTAGCCACACTGAGCGTCTTGTTATTACCTGTAATGGGTTTCGTCACACTTTATGAGCTCTCAGAAAGTCATCCATTTGCTTCCTGCGGTGCGCTAGCTTGGTTGATTGCGTTAGCTGTCTATCTTTCATTGCTCAATCGTAACCAAATTATCCCTGGCAGTGCTTATCGCGCCCCTCTCATTTGGATTGCTTCTATTATTCTGGGATTGGAATGGCAGCATCAACTTCAACAGTTTACTGGCAGTGCTGGTGTATGGAGCGAGATAGGTTGGGCTATTGTGCCTATGCTACTGATTGGCGGCATCACTTACTGGCAATTCAGAGATGTAGAAATGCTAGAAGGGGATGCATTAGATGTAGCACGCACATGGGGTTGGTTAGGTTGCGTACCAATGATGCTATTCGTATTACTATGGTTTATTTATATGTCTATCGATTCTGACGGTAATGCAGCACCTTTACGCTATATCCCATTATTGAATCCACTTGATATGGTCTTAATCGCCGTACTCTTGTTATTTGTTATCTGGCATCGACATATCACGAAGCACTTCCATTATCAGAAAATACTAACACCTATTATTGCAGGTTTGATGACATTCAGCTTAGTAAACGGCGCATTATTAAGAACACTGCATCATTGGTTTGGAACGCCTTTTAAATGGTATGCTATTTTCGACTATCCTCTCGTACAAATGTCATTTACTTTTATGTGGGCAATTAGCGCATTTATTTTAATGTTGTTAGCGCACAAGAAATCATTGCGCATATTATGGATTGTCGGAGCTGCTTTGATGGCGCTTGTCGTTGCAAAAATCTTTTTATTAGATTTATCGCAAACTGGAACAGTTGAGCGCATTGCATCGTTTATCGGTGCAGGTGTTATGCTACTGGTCATGGGTTATTTTGCACCATTACCGCCAACAAAAACTGCCGAGTTTGTACAGGAAGAGGGAACAGCATGAAATCAAATTTGCTTGCTTTATCAGCATTAATCCTTACCATCTCTTCACATGCTGCAACTTTTAACCTGGAAACAACTCAGGATGAACCACTTTATCAAACTACATTACCTAAAGCAGTTTATGGCTATAGCAATCGTGATCACTTGCAAGATTTAGTAGTGATAAATGTTAAGAACGAAGTGTTACCTTATGCTTTAGTGCCATACAATCGCATACATCCACAGCAGATTGTGACAGAAAAAAGCAAGCCGATTGTAATCTTTCCTATGCAGTTAGATAGTGTTCACAATACTGCAGTTACCGCCATCCAACTTGATAGTATGAATAATAAAACCAGCATTCAAATGACAACTCAAGCAGAGGCTAAAGCATCAAAAACTTACTATTTATTCGACTTGGGAAAGCAACACCCAGCCTTTAACAAACTGACCTTAGACTGGGAAGGACAACTGGGGAAACTAATCACCTTAGATATACTCACAAGCGATAACTTACAAGACTGGCAATATGCAGGTGAGGCAACAATACTGAAAGTTAGCGCTAACAATGAAACGATTTTAAAAAATAGCGTTAATTTTATGCATGGCATTAATGCGCAATTTCTACAAATCAAACCAAAAAATACGACAGAATCTTTTTTAATTAAATCAGCAAGCCTTCAATTTAACCAGATTGAAGAAACGACGTTGCCTTTTGAATGGCAAGAAATTCGCCTTATCCAAAGAGAGCAGACTGATGATTACACGCATATCGAATTTGAATCTCCGGGCCGTTATCCAGCACACTATTTAAACATTCAACTACCACAGCAAAATACTATTACCAATGTCAGTATTCATGTCCGAAATAATACAGATCAACCATGGAGAAATATCAAAAACGTATCCGTATATCGGTTAAAAAAAGATGGTGTTCACTATACAAATAAGCCTATCCAGATATCGGAAACGACTGCACGTTATTGGCGACTTAGTTTTTCAAAAACGAATGGGGGTATTGGACACGAAAATCCTACATTGAGTCTTGGCTGGCTGCCAGATACATTAATCTGGAATGCGCGCGGATCTGGCCCATACCGCTTACATCTCGGTGACAACATTAATACTGCCACTAACTTGATGAACATTGATGATTTACTAAGCCCATATGGAAATCCAAGCCTAGGTGATCTTCCCAATGCCCCTTTGGTACTTGTATCGGGTAATCAAGAAACGAACACATGGAAATCAGCAAAGGATCATAAGCGACTATGGCTGTGGGCAGGCCTATTTTTAGGTGTAATTGCATTGGGTAGCATGGCCTATTCACTATTAAAAGAAGACACGAAAGTATAAATTTCGGATAACAAAATGAATATTATTGCCTACCTTAAAAAAATTTTGCTTTTTGGCATCGTTGCCTATCTGCTGACATGTAGCCTCTTATATTTTATGCAAAAAAGGTTGCTATTTCCTAGACATGTTACTACAACTGTATCTGCAAACTGGCATCCTGAGGGTGATAAAAGTGAGCAAGCACTAGTCAGTGGTAGCTGCGGTGATTTACATGTTGCTATTTGGCGCCATCCTAGCGCCAAAGGCACACTCATGATGTTTCATGGAAACGGTGAAACTATATCCAGCGTTGATGATTATGTGCACGCGTTTCATCAACTTGGCTACAACTTGATGACATGGGACTATCCAGGATATGGCCGCTCAACTGATTGTTGGTTTAATCAAGATATGTTGCTATCAGATGCAGAAACCGCTTATCAATGGCTAATAAAAAAAGAAAAACCGAGAAATGTTTATTTGTTTGGTTACTCTCTTGGTACTGGCATTGCCTTGTCAGTAGCATCAAGACATACACAAAACCCAGTTTTCTTAGTGGCGGGATACGATGCAATGACTAATGTTGCATTAGATCACTATTCTAACTTTTTACCAGTGCGCTTTTTAATCAGATACCCATTACAAACAGAAGAATGGGTGAAGAAAATTCAGCAGCCGATTTATTTGATTCACGGCCTCAACGACAAGCTTATCTTACCAGAACGTGCCCGTATGCTTGTAAAAAATGCTAAGGGTAAGGTAAAAGTAGAATGGGTAGAAAATGCAGAGCATGCTAGTAACAATCTGTTTGAGTATCGTAACCGCTGGCTTAAGCGACTCTTGCCATAACAGAAATGATGTATGAGTAGCCAGTTTCAACTTTTGCAGCAACGTCGTTTCCGACCGTTATTTATGACTCAGTTTCTTGGCGCATTTAACGATAACGTCTTTAAAACTGCTCTCATCACATTAGTTGCATTTCACACCAGTCAACTCACAAATGCTAACAGCTCGACTTTAGTCACGATATTACCTGGCATTTTTATACTACCCTTTTTCTTATTTTCAGCTACTGCGGGACAAATTGCAGATAAGCTTGAAAAGTCTACACTGATCAAAAACATAAAGTTATTTGAAATATTCATTATGCTGTTTGCTAGTATTGGCTTCTTATTCAATAATATTATTATATTAGGCGTTGCCTTGTTTTTTATGGGCATACAGTCTGCTATTTTTGGCCCTGTCAAGTATGCCTATTTACCGCAGCATCTCAAAGATGATGAACTAATTGGTGGTAATGGTATGTTGGAAATGGGCACTTTTGTTGCCATCTTAGTTGGTCAAATTTTAGGTGCCTGGCTCACAACTCAAGAAACAAGCGCGATAATCACCAGCATATTTGTCATTCTATTGGCCGCAGCAGGTTATTGGTCTAGTTTGGATATTCCAAATTCACCGCCAGGTGCGCCACAACTTATCATTAACTGGAATCCTTTTACAGAAACATTGAATAATCTAAAGTTTATTTGGCAACACCAATCATTATGGCTCGCCATTATAGGGATTTCCTGGTTTTGGTTTGTAGGCGCCACTTTACTAGCACAATTTCCAAATTTTGCTAGAAGCACGCTACATGGCGACGAAAGTGTATTTATTTTGATGTTGTCTGTATTTTCTCTTGGCATTGGCATTGGCTCATTATCATGCGAAAAGTTATCTAGGCATAAAATTGAGCTTGGCCTTGTGCTATTCGGTGGTATCGGATTAATTATTTTTTGTGCGGACCTCTATGCTAGCAGCACTCGCATCAACGCTACATTAGCAGCATCACTCAATACAAGAACTTATATTGAATTCCTTTCGATTACATCTCACTATCAGTTACTTGCTGATATTTTATTTGTTGGCATTTTTGGTGGATTCTACATTGTGCCGCTGTATGCTTACATCCAAAGCCATGTGGAAAAAAGCCATCAATCAAGAGTCATTGCAGGCAATAACATCATGAATGCTTTGTTTATGGTCATCTCTGCTATTTTTTCACTCTTGATTTTTAATTTTGGCTACTCTATTCCTGAATTATTTCTAGCCACTGCAACTATTAGCTCAATAGTGATTACTTACTTATCAATACGTCAACCAGCTTATTTGAGTAGCTTCCTTCAATGGATAAAGGCCATTCACTTCAAATAGGACTTATAATGTTGAGCGACTGACAATTAAGTATTCGACGATAAGCTAGATTTCATGATTCATGCATAGTGCAGAAATTAAACCGATTAAGCAAATGCTGCGGGACACCCTTGGTTATATTATTAAAGGTGGCCTACGCATTAAAAAAGGGCACCTACCAGTAAGTGCCCATGAAGTGCCAGCTGAATTCATTGGTGTTTGTGTTGCATCTAATGAAGACCCTGAACTTGATCATTTCATCCTAGCGCAATTAGAAACACTGGGTATAAATAACGTCCGTTTAGATTTTAGCTATGCCGATCTTGACCACTTTAATGAGCGCTTTTTAAAAAAACTCATTCATGACAATGTAAACATCACTTTGCATCTAATCCTGCCACTTGATGCTGCGAAGAACATAGATGATCATGATGAACAGCAACGTTGGCGAACATTTTTATCGACGGTTCTGGGCCGCTATGGGTCGCAGGTTAAGCAAATTGAAATAGGCAATACGATTAACCGAAAGCGTTGGTCGGGTTATTCTTTTAATCGCTTTTTGACGATGTGGCGGATAGCCTATGAAGAAATTAAATCCCGCAATTTGATTCTACTTGGCCCTAATATTCAAGACTTTGAACCAATGTATAACATTGGTATTCTCAAAACATTACAAGCAAAAAATCAACTACCAGACATTCATACCAATAATTTATTTGTGGAAAGAGTGAGTGAACCAGAGCGGTTTGACCATAGGATTTTGAAATACAAATGGTCAAAACTGTTTAGATATAATCTCATCAAAAAAGCACGAATCCTACAAAAAATTGGCCAGCGTTTCGGTGTTGAACTCACGACTTCATCGGCAGCCTTTTGGGCTATTTACCGTATTAACCGACTAATTGAAAATGGTGTACAAAAGCAAGCTGACTATCTCACACGCTATTTCACGTTATTAGCCGCCTCAGGTGCCTTAAAGCAGGCCAATTGGGGTGCGCTGATATGTAACCGTGAAGGTCTTATTGATGATGGCTTAATTGATGCTGAATATCCAGATCTAGAACGTATCGCGCACTACCAGTCTGCTGATGGCTTTTTAAATCAATACGAGCGTTACCCTAGTTTCTACGCCATGCAAACACTTAACAAACTGTTAACTGGCGCTCGCTATCTATCCGCTATTGCTAGTGCCGCTGGATTAGAAATTCATCACTTCACCAATACACGTTCACAAGTTCATGTTGCATGGACAATTAATGGCAAAATAGCGTATCTTGCAGACATTTACAGCAAAAATACGCTAAATAATGCGACTATATTAGATCGAGATGGCGAAATACTCACCAGGAATACAGAGTTAATTTGTGAGAAACCCATTTTTCTTTGTTGGGATTTGAACTTTAAGATTGAAACCGAGGATCAGCCAAAGTTAGCTAAAGACTTAGTCATTCATGCTCACATTGAGGAAATGCAATACTACAGATATACCATCAATGGTTGGTCAGGCCTAATTTTGGCAAAAGACAAAACCGAAG
The DNA here is from genome assembly GCA_048058875.1 of Methylotenera sp. Lineage (GTDB taxonomy): Bacteria > Pseudomonadota > Gammaproteobacteria > Burkholderiales > Methylophilaceae. The sequence continues at coordinate 148,935 of JBLLNR010000001.1, forward strand.
CTGATATGCTGAAACAAGCATTAAATCCAAACTTACTTGAAGCACCACAAAAAGATCAATCGTTGCGTCATGCACGCAATGTCATCTGGGCGATGACTGACCCTCGAAATACAAACTCAAAACTTACAGTGAAACAGCCAGTCAAAATGTATCCGCATAAAGCATTTTTTGATCGATTTAAACCCAGTAAAGCAAAGCGCAGCTGGAATGGCGCAATGGAATTATTAAGACGAGGTGTGAATACTGCACAGCCTGTCGCGTATTTTGAAAAAGTTGGCGATAGTACGTTAAAGCAGAATTTTTACTTCTGTGAGCACGTCAATGCCGATTGTAGTATTGGTCAGGTTTTTTCTGCATTTGCACAGGGGGAATTAACATACCAAGGGTTGAGTCCAGAGGAAGTCTATCAACAATTTGCAGCATTTACGCATCATATGCACAGCCGAGGTATATATTTTAGAGATTATTCAGGCGGCAACATACTCATCAGCATTAAGAATGACAATCAGCTTGCATTTTCATTGATAGATACAGCGAGGCTGCGCAGTGTTAATCATTCACTATCATTGAAATTGAGAACGGCTGACCTGACGCGCGCCTGTCATAAGTTGCATCCTGCGGGACGTAAGCGTTTTATGCAAATCTACCTTGGGTTAAATGGTAGAAAATTTAATTTATTAACAAAGTTGCGTTTTTTGCGTTATGACCTCAAAGTTAAACTTAAACGTACTGTAGGCAGAAAAGGCATAAAAAGACTTATGCAACGCATTAAACAAAAATATTAATCTAATGATAATCATGAGCTTGTTTTAAGTAGATTAAATAACGCAATCTCTTACTACTTAAGTACTATAGTATCCACGTATCGCAACAGCTTTACGAATTTAAACAAAAGGAGAATCATTATGTGGACAACACCAGCAGCTACTGAAATGCGTTTCGGTTTTGAAGTAACAATGTACGTAATGAACAAATAATTCTTGTTCTTATGTATTTAAAGGCGCCTTGTGCGCCTTTTTCCGTTTATGTAGTCGAGATAATAGCTACTCACCTTATTTTCTCTTTCAAGTATTTAGAGAATAAATCTAGTAAATCTTTTAATTATCATTAATATACTGCATACATAAAACCCGTAGGGTATATCAAAATGGCATCAGTCGCCGAAACATGGATGTGGGCAGCATTTTTAATCTTTGTACTATTAATGCTTGTGTTAGATTTGTTTGTTTTAGGTGGCCATAAGTCACATAAAGTAAGCATCAAAGAGGCTGCCACATGGACATTGATCTGGATTAGCTTAGCACTTTGTTTTAATGCTTTGCTCTGGTGGTATTTAAAACAAACAGTGGGTTTAGACATCGCCAATCAAAAAGCGATAGAGTTTTTGACCGGCTACATCATAGAAAAATCTTTATCTGTTGATAATATCTTTGTTTTTCTGATGATTTTTGCCGCGTTTAAGGTACCAGCAGAATTTCAACGTCGCGTACTGCTTTATGGTGTATTGGGTGCGGTTGTTTTACGTGCAATAATGATTTTGGCGGGCGCTTGGTTAGTACAGGAATTCCATTGGATACTTTATATTTTTGGGTTCTTTCTGCTTATATCAGGTTTGCGTATGTTAGTTGCAGCAGAACATACGCCTAACTTGGAAAGTAATATGTTGCTTCGTTTCGCTCGTAAGCATTTACGCATCACCAAAGACTATCACGATAATAAATTTATGATCAACAGCAATGGGGTGTATTACTTTACGCCGTTGTTTCTTGTTTTACTATTGATTGAGTTTTCAGATGTGATCTTTGCTGTTGATTCCATACCCGCTATTTTTGCAATCACTCTCGATCCATTTATTGTATTTACTTCGAATATTTTTGCCATATTAGGGCTTCGTGCGCTTTACTTTTTACTACTTGATATTGCTGATCGCTTCCACTTGCTCAAATACGGATTAGCGCTTGTATTGTTATTCATTGGTGTAAAAATGTTAGTAGCTCATTGGGTAAAAACCTCTACTACCACCTCGCTATTTGTCATCATGATTACATTATTAATATCGATTGTTGCTAGTTTGATTGTAAAACCTAAGCAAGACTAATCATTCTAATTTCTGTTCGTGCATGTGCATGTTCAGTTCTTGTTTGATTGCTTGTAACTTTACTTTTATAAGCTCTTCGTTATTACTACCTATCCGCATCAATATGCGCTGACCAATTGACCGTTCCTCAAGATTTGTGTCCGCAAACTGATAGTAAAATTTTGGTTGCACCAGTTGAACTGGCTCGGATAACTCTGGTGTTGCTAACAAATGATCTATAACGAAAAGTAGACGGTCATTAAAGTATTGATCTGGATAGCCTATCTCTTCGTATGATTGCTGGAACAGGGGGTAGAGATTGATATAGTTTTGTATTAACTTCTGAGTATCTACTGCCTCAGCAAATTGTATATAACTTACATAGCGTTCACTATTTTTTGGACTAATAGTCGTGGTTTGCCCATCTTCCTCAACCATAAACCTTCCAGCCGCTTTTTTGATTGGCATCACGCGCATTGAGGTTTGCTTACGCGGTAGATTATCAATCGTCACAACTATATTACGTATTATTTGACCTTCATTAAAAATATCCATTAATGCTTTATTGTTGATTAGACTTGCAAGTGCTTGACCCATCAAATTATCGCTTGATGCCAATTCGGGTAACGCAATCGGTTCGGCAGGCTCCTCCAACACTTGGCGTGATTCAGGTTCAATCGTTTCTGTTGGCGCAGGAGGTACTTCAACTTCTTTTACTGTAGCCATCTCCGATTGCAGAGATTCATCCTGCAAGTAAAAATATATCGCTGCTGCTACTATGAAAATTACCAGAAGTGCAGCCATTGTTAATGTCGTTTTTTTCATGATTTGCCATTTCGTAGAGATTAAAATAAAAGACATACGCCTGACATCGCCAACTATTTTGTTTCACAGACTTGGCCTCTACATAACAATTCTGATAACCAGCTTTACACAAAGTTCAGCGCAATTCATTATGACATATTCCTAACCACTACTTGATATTAGTGAACTAAAGTGACTTTGTGCGACTCATCTGATTACCGACTATCAATAAGTCGTGTAATACTAATCAATACAATCTAGTACGAGAGGTGTGGAATGACGATTAATCAAGTTACCGATGAAGAGTTAGAACTATATTTCAATTTTTTAATGAAAAATTATGGTGTAACAGACGTTCAGGAGTTTGATTTTATGGTTGATGCTAACGATTTGTCTTACACTAAAAAGCAAGATTTACTAGAAGCTATTTAGTATAGCCATAACAGTGTGGCAGCGTTGGCGAAAAGCTAATATCTATGTAAGTATTTATTAGATATAGCGACTGAATAGGCATACAATCAACTTCGTAGGCTAGAGGAATAGGGCATGGGACAGTTTTCTACATTCGTGTTTGATGCTATACAAATACTTGTTTTTTTGTTTGTATTTATTGCTGGATTAATCGTTGCCAGCATCGTTATTTTTTACTTTATTGACCGCTTTCAAACCCAAAGCACACTAAGAAGAAATTATCCGGTTATCGCAAGATTCCGTTATCTTTTTGAACACATGGGTGAATTCTTCAGGCAATACTTTTTTGCGCTAGACCGTGAAGAAATGCCTTTTAATCGGGCAGAACGCTCCTGGGTTTACCGTGCTGCTAAAAATGTCGATACTATGGTCGCTTTTGGCTCAACACGTGTCCTCACTCATCCAGGTACCGTTTTTTTCGTCAGTTGCCCCTTCCCTACACTTGAAGACGACCAAGTTGAAGCAGCCACCATGACCATCGGGCCTAATTGCAAACACCCTTATACGACCAAGTCCATTTTCAATATTTCTGGCATGAGCTATGGGGCTTTGTCTATTCCTGCTGTCCGTGCGCTTTCAAAGGGTGCCAAAATGGCAGGCATCTGGATGAACACTGGGGAAGGTGGACTCTCACCTTATCATTTAGAAGGCGGTGCAGATCTAGTATTCCAAATTGGCACAGCTAAATTTGGTGTTCGCAAAAAAGAGGGAGGGTTTGATCCCGAAAAACTAATAGAGGTCGCGGCCCATTACCAAGTTAAAATGTTCGAAATTAAACTGAGTCAAGGTGCAAAACCTGGTAAAGGCGGTATTTTACCGGGTGCTAAAGTCAATGAAGAAATCGCACTAATTCGCGGCATTGCTATTGGTCAGGATGCGATTAGCCCCAACCGGCACCCGGAAATTAATAGTGTTGATGACTTGCTAGATATGATCAACTTCGTGCGTGAAACGACTGGAAAACCTGTTGGATTCAAAACCGTGGTTGGTGCGCTCTCTTTCTTTGATGACTTGTTCCAAGCTATACATAGACGTGGTACGGAAAGCGCCCCAGACTTTATTACCATCGATAGTGCAGATGGTGGTACTGGTGCTGCACCAATGAGTTTGATCGATCATATGGGCCTACCCATTAAAGAAAGCTTGCCTATCGTTGTGGATAAGTTGATTGAATATCAATTAAGGGACCGGATCAAAGTCTGTGCGAGTGGTAAGCTGATTACTCCCTCCGAAGTTACTTGGGCGTTTTGCGCAGGTGCAGATTTTGTCAACTCAGCCCGTGGCTTCATGTTTGCATTGGGCTGCATTCAATCGTTACAATGTAATAAAAACACTTGTCCAACAGGTATTACGACGCATGACAAAAAACTTCAATATGGTTTAAATCCTGAAGATAAAGCAGTGCGTGTCATGCAATATGCAAACAATATGCTTAAAGAAATTAATGCGCTTGCACATGCATGCGGTGTATCCCGTCCACGCGACCTTAATCGCAACCACGCACGCATCGTACAAGCCAATGGTAAATCAGCAAGCATGGTAGATTTATATCCAGAGCCAACAACGAAACTGATCAACACGAATGCAATCAAACGTAGCAAGGTAGGACCCGATAAAAAATTGTCGCATTTATGAACAGAAAGCGTAAGATAAGATGAATCAAATCACTACAGAAGCATCACTCATTAAAATGAATGCATCCGATTTATTTGTTAAAGCATTAGAAAATGAAGGTGTTGAACGAATTTATGGTGTGCCCGGCGAAGAGAATCTAGACTTTTTAGAAGCACTGCGAAAGTCTAGCATTGAACTTATTCTAACGCGTCATGAGCAAGGTGCTGCGTTTATGGCGGCTACTTATGGTCGTTTAACTGGCAAGCCAGGGGTTTGTTTATCCACACTTGGTCCTGGTGCTACTAACCTCGTGACAGGTGCCGCCTATGCACAACTAGGCGGGTTTCCGCTTGTAATGATTACTGGCCAGAAACCAATCAAGCACAGCAAACAAGGTTTATTTCAAATAATTGATGTTGTTAGCATGATGAAGCCCATCACCAAATATGCGAAACAAATCGTTAATGTTGATATGATTCCTTCCATGGTACGTGAAGCATTCAGACTGGCATCAGAAGAGCGACCAGGGGCTGCTTTACTAGAACTCCCAGAAGATGTTGCAGCAGAGGAAGTTAAAGATAACACGACGCCTGTCTTTAACATTAGCCGTCGTCGTTACGCACACGCAGATCGCGAGATTCTAGATGTGGCAGCAGCAATGATTAAACAGGCAAAACATCCATTACTTATGATTGGCGCTGGTGCAAACCGTGCACGTATTTGGAGTGCATTACACGACTTTGTAGATCGAACAGGCATCCCGTTTGCCAATACACAAATGGGTAAAGGTGTAATTTGGGGTCGCAGTGAAAAACACCTTGGTACTGCCGCATTGTCAGATGGGGATTACATTCATTGTGCGATTGATCGTGCTGACCTGATTATCAATGTTGGTCATGACGTTGTAGAAAAACCGCCGTTCTTTATGGTGCATGGTGGTGCAAAAGTGATTCATGTTAACTTTAAGTCAGCGCAAGTAGACAATGTTTACTTTCCGCAATTGGAAGTTGTTGGTGATATCGCAACATCCATTCAGCGTATCGCTAACCGTGTTGGTATGACCGAAACACATGACTTTTCTTATTTTATGAAAGTACGTAGTTGCGTCAGGCAGCATATTGATGAACTAAGTGATGACAACAGTTTTCCAATGAAACCACAGCGATTTGTAGCCGATGTAAGAAAAGCAATGCCTGCTGATGGCATTATAGCGCTAGATAATGGTGTCTATAAAGTTTGGTTTGCGCGTAATTATTTCGCAGAACTAGCCAACACAGTGTTGCTCGATAATGCCTTAGCCACCATGGGTGCAGGTTTACCATCTGCGATGGAAGCAGCGCGCTTATATCCTGATAGAAGAGTAATGGCGATTTGTGGAGATGGTGGTTTTATGATGAACAGCCAAGAAATGGAAACAGCTGTACGTTTAAAACTCAACTTAGTTGTATTAATCTTAAATGACAATTCATATGGCATGATTCGGTGGAAGCAGTATGGCATGGGCTTCAAAGATTATGGGCTTCAGTTTAACAATCCAGATTTTGTTATGTATGCTAATAGTTATAGTGCAACTGGCCATCGTGTAGAAAATCCTGAAAGTTTTATTCCGTTAATTAACGAATGTTTCGAAAAAGGCGGCGTACATCTGATTGATTTACCAGTTGATTACTCAGAAAACACCAAGGTATTGATTGATGAACTACGCGCACGCGTTTGCGTTATTTAACCAATAAAAGTATTAGTCTAAATAACTAGACACAATCATCTCGTTTGTCGTAAGTAGTATTTCTCTTAAAAAGCATAACAGTGCAATAATAATTGCCCCCATAGATGAGAGAAAACTTAGCAAAACCATATGGGCCATACTAAAACCAGACTCTACTGATATAAATAAACTAGCAATTGAAATACATACAAGCAGGGCTGCTAACGTAGCAAAACCAATCGCTATACGCAGCCAAGTGATACGCCTCACCGTGACATTCAACTCATGTTTATGTTCTTTACGCACCTCCGGCGACAAGCCATTCACTATTCTTGCTCGATCAATAGCGCGCCCTAGACGACCAACCATAACGTTTAATATTGAACCGATACCTGTCAATAAAAAAACAGGCGCAACTGCATCTCGAATGGCTTCAGAAACTAAATGAATGTCAGTAATTGGCATTGGGATAGGTAAAATAGAATCTAGATTTGATTAATAGAATATACATCACAATAAAGTTAAAAAACAATTGATTGTTTAAAATGCAATCATCACCTCATTTCGCCTTAAGAATGGGGGCGTCCAAGGTGGGTTATAACGAGCCAATTCAGGGCTGCCTTTTGGCGTAATATTGTTATGTTTCATCCAGGCCAATAATTCACTGGTTTTTTTAACTACTTTTTCTTCACCAGCAAACCAAGAGAATCTTATCACCGCATAACGCTTACTAGGTAACTGACGCAATGTCACTGCAGGATTGTTTGGTTTAGGTAATGTTTCCATCGTATATTGACTGGGCATGACAAAATGCATACGCCACATACCCTCTGTCTTTTGCATCGTGACAGGTGTTGTCATGCCAATCTTTTCTGATTGCGCCTCCATGGTGACTGGCGCAGTCATCGCAATTTTTTCTTTGCTGCCAGTTGGAGCAGTATTATTACCAAAAATATAATCTGCTATTCGTTTGAACCCCTTACTTGATGCATCATCTAAATCGCCACTGACTACAGTCTCTGCGATGATTTTTGGCGCATACTCACGGAGCTCAACATCACCAGATTGTTGGATTAGATTGTATTTTGGCTCTTCTATCGCCATGACAGCTCCTGCGAATAACAATGCAATAAAGCTTATTAAATACCTTTTCATAGAATACTACTGGATAAACAGCAAATAAAGCATGAGCCCAAAATAGAGCAACGCAAATATTGCAACAATCCAAAACACCTTGAGCATATTGCTATTAATTTCAGTTAGTTTTGCATTGTTTACTTCAAGTAAGTGCAATATCTTTTCTTCGTTTTGCATAGCTTATCCTTCGTTTATCGGTTCGATTTTTGCTGTTTCGTTGCCATATACTCTGCGTAAATGTTCCGGTTTCGCATACATTCACTGCTGTTTTTGTCTTCACATCGTTCTCTTAATTTACAAAAACAGGTATCAGCTACCATTTTATTAAGTGAATCTAACATTGGATTGGTATTGATGTTCTTACCCATAGATTATCTATTTAGCCTCATATTAATTAGTCACAAACCTGAACTTGATTTCTTCCATTATTTTTTGCTTTGTACAGCGCTTTATCCGCATTACTGAGTAGCAACTCAAGTGTGTCCTGCTCAGAAATCAAGCATGAGACACCTATTGATACAGCAAAGTTTATAATCGCACCACTTACTTCATCTACTACAGTTATGTCTTCTATTAACTGCCGTAAATTTTCGGCAACATTTAAAGCATTGCTTATATTCGTTTGTGGTAATAAAGCAGCAAATTCCTCGCCGCCAATACGGCCCAATATGTCATTCTTTCTAAGATTTTGGCTACACACTTCACTTAATTTCACTAAAACGGCATCACCTGCTATATGCCCATGTTGATCATTAATTTTCTTAAAAAAATCAATATCCATCATCACTAATGACAATGCATTTTTGTAGCGAATTGCGCGACTAATTTCTTGGCTTGCTAATGACATAAACTGACCTCGATTATTAATCCCTGTTAAGTGGTCAGTACTCGCTCTTTTATTTAACTCAACCTCAAGTGCTTTCCGCTCGGTAATATCTCGGATAACGCCGATAAGAAAATACTCACCATGCTCGTCTATATATCTTGTTTTTGTGGTGATAATGGTTTTTGTTTCACCTTCTTTAAGTGTTAGCCTCTCCTCACAGGTGTTCTTAACGCCATCGGCTAATACTTGACGATCTATCTTAAAAAAATGCTCTTGCTCTGTTTTAGGTACCTTTTCGGCTAATGTTTTACCAATAACATCGGATTTAGACACTTCGAATATTTCACAAAAAGACTCATTTGCTAGAATAATTTTGCTTTGTTTATCTTTAACAAAAATCGGATCACCAGCTTTATCTATGACCTCATGGAGAAATTTTTGGTTATTGCGAAGCGCTGCATTTTCCATTTCCAGCTTAAGCTGCTGCGCTTGCATTTCATCAATAATTTTTTGTAACTCTTTTGCTGACAAGTCCATATTCCTTGTTACTGATACAGTTAAATTGCAGTTGAACTAAAAGATAAATCAAATAATTGAAGATGAAAGTCAATTGGAAAAACTAATCAAAGTCAGCATATTTGACTCAAACAAGTATTCTCGTTAAGTTGTTTAAGCCGAGATGCGATATTATCCGCTTGAGTATTATCAAGCTCACGAACTGGCGCCTCTAGTGCGGCAAGCGTTTTTAGATCCTTTTCCTGAAACGCCACACGCGATAATGCAATCATGGCATCTAACTCACGTGCATTTAATGCGACAGCTTTACTTAAATATTGTTTTGCTTCAATTAAATGCCCCTCACCTTCTTCTGCTACACCAAGGTAATACCAAGCATCGGCTGACTGCGGTTCTTCATTCGTCCATTGTTGTGCAATTGTTTTTAGCGCATGCCAGTCTTGATTTTGGTAAGGTATCACTACTCGCATAAAGGCTGGTCTTTGGTCTATTGGCAGCGCCCAGAATGGAATTTCATGAGTTGCCAGACTATGTGTTTCAGGCGCTCTCATCAGCTCTTTAATCCACTCTACTGGCAAGTGATAAAAATAACCTTTGTTGCCAGGACTTTTAAAAGTGGTTATACCTATCAAGTTCATTTGCTCATCAAATAATGCGCCACCACTTGACCCCAAACCAAACGCAGCATCTGAGCGAATAATTAAACTGTTTTGATAAGGATATGTTGCCTTGATAGCACCATAGGATGGTTGTGGTACATTTTGTCCTATAGGGAAACCTAAACTAAACACAGGCTCTTCATATTGTAATGAAGCGCTTTCTCGCAACTTAACTGGCTCAAATGGCAAATCATCAAACTTGAGTAAACATAAATCGCGCTGCCAATTCGCTTTAATTGCAATCGGTTTATAAGCATCACGAAATTTTGCTACATTTGCACCCTTGGCATTAGCTATCACATGGCAATTCGTAGCAACATAGTCTTTACTGACAACGACGCCAGAACCACGGCCATTTTGACCATTCGGCAACTCAGTCGTAATCATCACCACTGAATGGCTTAATGCCAACGTCTCAGCAAAGCTTGGTTTAGCCAATAAACTTGGCACATACAGCAAGCAAAACAGAAGCATCATTTTATGCATTTAATTAATCCCTTATAAAAACATTTGTTGTCTGACATATAGATGACAACATCGTTTTGTAAGCGTTCTATGTTAGATTATACGCAGTGTTAATTAACAAAAGTAAAGCAAATAATGAAACTGCATGTCTTAAGTGATTTACACATGGAAATCGCACCATACAAACTCCAAGTATTTGATGTTGATGTGATTATATTAGCGGGTGATATTGCAGAAGGAACAAATGGGATTGAGTGGGCGGCAAGTTTGCTAGATGCAACTGATGCTCATATCATTTACATAGCTGGCAACCATGAGTTCTACCATGCAGAATTAAATGACATCCGCCAAAAAATTAGTGCACTTTGTAAAGGTCGCAACCGACTACACTATTTAGAAAATGATGAAGTAATCATTAATCATGTACGTTTTTTGGGTGCCACGCTATGGACGGACTTTAATTTGACACAGCCTGAAGACCAAGAAACAACGCTAAGAATGAGCGAGTTATCTCTTACTGATTTCAGGCTTATCCAATACAACCAATCACGCTTCAAAGTGAAAGATGCCATTAATATGCATCTCGATTCCATTAAGTTTATAGAGGCTAAGCTAGATGAGGAATTTGCTGGTAAAACGGTCATCATTAGCCATCATGCCCCTGCATTACAATCTGTCGCGCCGAAGTATAAAGATAGTTTTTTGAAAACGTATTTTGCCAGCGACCTAAGTCATTTGCTTGACCAGTCAGATATATGGATTCACGGCCACACACACGTGAGGTCTGACTATCGAATTGGAAAAACCCGTATCATTTGCAACCCCAGAGGCCGGCCAAATGATAAAGAGCAAGCAGAGAACATCCAATTTAATCCAGCATTAATTGTTAAAATCTAAGGTTGCGACTGTACTTTGCGCATCATATAAAAGAATAATGTCCCAATAGCCATAACGGTGGCAGCTAGATAGAGTCCAAACACATAGCCACCTTGCGAGCCAGCTACCCAGCCAGTGATAGCTGGTGCAATAATCTGCGCAATACCATAGGCTGTTGTCATTTTTCCCATCATTTTAGCTGGTTGTGCAGGGTAAAAACGGCCAGCCATGGTCAACGTTAAACTCACTATCGCTATCGCTGTTGCGCCGTATAACACGGCACTTAACATAGCACCCATCACTCCCCAACCGAATGTTGGCGTGATGATACCTATCACTTCAATTATTCCCGCTAGCACTAAGGCGTTTACATCGCCAGTTTTACGCGCAACGAAGTCCCATAAAATGCAAGAGGGTGCTGCGACTAAACCAACAATTAAAAACACCCAAGCGCCTTTGCCTGCAAGCGCCGGCATTGCATTTATAATAGCAACAATAAAGGTCGCAGTCACCACATAACCAAATCCTGAGCAAAAATAGGCAGCTGTAAAAAAACGCATAAATTTTGAGTTAGGTGGCGCATGTTGCATAGAAGCGTGCTGGTTAACTGTATCACCATCTGCTGGCGGTGGTGGAAACCATACCAAAGCAGGTATCAATAATAGTGCACCTAAACCTGCTAAGACAAACCATTGCATATCCCACGCTATTTGCTTATACATCAAAATAGCCACCACAGAACAAAAAGCAATACCAAGGCCGATTCCTGAGAAATGTATGCCTAACTCTCGTCGATGGTTATGTCGAATTAGCCAGTTAAAAATCAAGCCACTGCCGAGCATCAAACCTGCTGCACTACTTAAACCTGCTATAAATCGGGAGATGATCCAGACAGGCATATTGGTCGTCACGCCCATCATCACAGTACTGACAACGGCAACCACCATACCCAAACGATACAGTCTATCCTTAACTACCGTATGGCTAATCCATGAAGCAATCAATACACCAGCTAGATAGCCCGTGTAATTAATAGCGGCTAACCAGCCCCCAGCTTCATGAGACAATCCTGCTTGATTCATCATCACTGGCAACATGGGTGTGTAGGCAAAACGGGCAATACCCATTGATAAGATCAGGCTACAAACACCCGAAAATAGCACTTTAATGCGGGTTGGGTTGGATGCTGAATTAATCATAAAAGAGAATCGACTGTTGGAATAAACAATTAGCGCATGCTAATTAAGCAGCAAACACAGGAAATGCAATGAGATTGTACTTAGGTTAAGAGCAACAACCTGGCTTGCATTTTTTTGCTGGTTTCCAAACTTTAACAAACTCCTCTTTAGTCATGGCTTTTATATTCAAATCTTTTTGTAAGGCGCTATCGACTTTGTTGGTCTGATAATCATTAAAATGCGCCAAATATTGCGCATAAGCACGATCAACACCACGCATATTTTTGAGCTTTGTCCATATCCATTTTTTGGCTTTAAAAAACATTATTACTCACTCTACTATGTCCACAGTTCATTATATTGTAATGATCAGATTCAGCCGAAATTATTTCAAACCAATCGGTTTAACTTAATACAAATTCAGTGCATGCCTAATATTATCCAATGCTTCTTTAACAAGCTGTCTTGGCATGCCAATATTCATCCGCATAAATCCTGACCCTCCTTCACCAAATAGTGTACCCGGACTAAGACCAATTCCTGCCTGATGAATAAAAAAATGTTTAAGCGCCTGATCACTCAATCCTAAAGCAGTACAATCGAGCCATAGTAAATAGGTTCCTTCTGGCTTTATGCACTTGATTTGTGAGATGTGCTTATCTAGATAGTCGATGACATAATCACGCGTTGTAGTTAAGTAAGTAAGCAGAGCGTCTAACCAGGCTTCACCATGGGCATAAGCCGCTTCGAAAGCGACGAGACTAAACGGGTTTGCCACACTGACATGTAAGGTCTCAAATGCCACATACAGTTTTTGCCGATAATCTGCATTTGGAACGATAAGTGCAGATAAACCAAGCCCAGCGATATTGAATGTTTTACTTGGTGCAACTGCAGTAACAATATGCTCACCCGCATCAGACAAACTTGCCAGTGGGTGGTGCTTTCCCTCTGGATATATCAGATCAGCATGAATTTCATCAGAAAAAACAACCAGTTGATATTTTTCAGCGATATTGATAATACGCGCAAGCTCTTCCTGCCGCCACACCCTGCCAACTGGATTGTGTGGAGAACATAAAAATAGCATTTTAGCTTGTTTCGCACATTCTTCCAGCGCTTCAAAATCAATTGTATAACGATTATTCTGTAAGATTAGTTTGTTCTCTACTAGCGTTCTACCTGTATTTTTTACAGATGAAAAGAAAGGAAAGTAGACGGGTGGCTGCACAATAATAGACTCACCATGTGCTGCAAACGCTATTGAAGCTGTATGAAGTGATGGCACCACACCCGGACACATCATGATCCATTCGCGTTTTATTGCCCAACCGTGCCGCTTTTTAATCCATGCGATCATAGCGTCGTAAAGACTGTCTGGAAAATCTGTGTATCCATAAATAGGGCTGTTAGCACGCGCCAGTAAAGCCTGTGTAACAGCTGGGGGAGAGGCAAAATCCATATCCGCAACCCACATAGGAATGACATCAGCACGGCCAAACAGCGGCTTTCTGCCATCATATTTTAGGCTGTTCGTGCCTTCCCGATTGAGTATCTGGTCAAAATCAAACTGTTCAGCCAAAATATTCACTCCGGTTTAACTTAAGCGCTCACTTGCCAAAGCGCATCAATAAAGTAATTTTTCTCATCGGTAAATAGCGCTATCGTTTCAAAGCCATTTTTTTTGGCCAATTTCTCAATACCTGAGGATGTAAACTTGTGCGAATATTCCAAATGAATTGGTTCAAACTGTTTAAAGTGAAACATTTGATTTGCCGCTTCAATATGAATGGTCTGCGCGACTAACGAGATTAAATAACTTTCCATCGTGCCACGATAGGGATTATAAAAACCATAATGCTTAAATTGATCAATATCAAAATTTGCTCCAAACTCACGATTGATTCGTGTGAGTAAGTTTAGATTGAACGCTTTAGTTAAGCCGTCTGAATCATTATAGGCTTGGTTCAAAATCGCAGGATCTTTTTTTAAGTCAAACCCCATCATCACATAGTCATGTTTATCTAATGTGTTTGATAACATGGTGAGGAATTGATCGGTCTGTGTCTTGTTAAAGTTCCCAATATTTGAACCGAGAAATAGTACGAGTTTTTTGTTATTTGATAAGTCTCTAATGTAATGAAGCCCATGATAATAATCAGCAACAACACCATGAATATGTAAGTTTTTACTTGCTGTTAAGTTCTCGTCTAACAACTGCATCGCTTTTTCTGATATGTCGATGGGATAAAAATTAACTTTGCAATCGGCTTTGATAAAGCCATTAATGATGAGCTCACTTTTGTGACCATCGCCGGCACCTAATTCGATAATATCGATTTCTGATTCACTGACATGCTTAGGCAGAATGTTACTGATATTGTCTAGAATTGAAAACTCTGTTTTTGTAGGGTAATAATCTGGGTGCTGGGAAATTTTTTGAAATAATTCACTGCCAATATCATCATAAAAATATTTTGCTGAGATAGCTTTTTGTTCTGTGCTTAACCCTTTAATCACATCAGCCAAAAATGCTTCATGGTGCTCTGTGGTCTGATTTTTTTCAATCAGGTTCGTTATTTTCAAATGAGATCCTTTGCTAGGCGTATGCCTGAAAACATCCAACGCTGTTCAGGCGAATAAAAGTTTCGGTAGCTATGGCGATAATGTCCCTCAGGCGTTACCACGCACCCCCCTCTTAAAACAAATTGATTACACATAAATTTACCATTGTATTCGTTAAGCACACCGTCAAAAGCTTTAAAATTTGGATAAGGTAGATATTGGCTTCTTGTCCAGCACCATACTTGTTCTGCGGCTAATGCATCATTTGGATGAAAGACTTCTGCTTTAGGCAAATGATGGTTGGCCTGTGCGGTTGTAAGATAAAGTTCTAGCTCTTGTTCAGTCGGAAGACGCTGGCCTTTCCAATTTGCAAATGCATCTGCCTCAAAGTAGCTGATATGCACCAACGGTCTATTGAAATCTAAAGACGTTAAGCCATGAAGCGTATATTCATACCAGCGATTATCAATTTTTCGCCAATATAGCGGGTGCTGAACATCCCTCTCGTTAACCCACTCCCACCCTTTGCTCAGCCAATAGTTTGCTTTTTTATAACCACTATCTTGGATAAAAGCTAAAAAGTCTCCATTAGTAACTAAGCTCTGATTGATGGCAAAAGGATATAAATAATGTTTATGACGGGGACGCTCGTTATCATAGGAAAATGCCAACCCTTGATATCCTATTTCATATACACCCTCTTTGTAGCTTGTCCAATTGTCCTTTTGCGATTGCTTTGGCGCCTCTTCAAGCGGCATTAAAGCATAACTGGTATCTAATAGATTACTGGCTAGAATGTATTTGACATCCATGAACAATAATTCTTGATGCTGCTGTTCATGATGCATACCTGTTTCTATTAAAGTTGCCAGCGTTTCTGTGAGTGGCACCTCGTTTATCAATCGTGTGAGTTCACTGTCAACATGCGCACGATAACGCATGATTTCAGCTAGTGTTGGTCTAGATAGGTAGCCACGTTCTGATTGAATGGTATGTTGACCGACGGCCTTATAATAAGAATTAAATAAAGTCCCGTAGTGTGAATTAAACGTCACATACCCGTCTAAATATTTTTTTAAAATGACCTCTTCAAAAAACCAACTGGTATGGCCCAAGTGCCATTTTGGCGGACTAACCTCTGGACATGGTTGAACCACATAATCCTCATGCTCAATAGGATTGCAAATATCCAACGTTGTTTGACGCAACTGTTGAAACTTTGCTATCAATAGGTATTGGTTTTTACTGGAAATTGCAGCTGTGTCCATGATGCTGTGAAAACCTTTATTAAGCAATGACTGAAATGCCTTTCCAAAAAGCAATATGGTTTTTTATTTCTTGCGCCTGTTCCTTTGGCATTTTATAAATCCACGCTGCATTAGGATTTTCTTGGCCCTCTACAACAACATTGTAATAGTTAGCCAAGCCTTTCCAACCACAGATGGAAGTATGCAAGCTTTCTTGGAAGTACTGTTCGTGAATTGATTCGATAGGAAAATAGTGATTTCCTTCGAGTACAATCGTTTGGTCTGACTCAGCAATCACTGTATTGTTCCATATAGCTTTCATCGTATTTCCTTATTCGTCATCAATATGCGCATCTGCAAGCTCGCTATCACTTTACCACTAGTTAAGAGAATCAATAAATGCAAAGAGTCCATGTGCACTTAATACTAATACAAGTAGATGACTGATTCTTGACGAAGAACTTCCTCGATCGAAAATGCTCATTTCATTATTGCGGTAAAGGATATACCCAACTAGGGCATCACCATCCCCTCTAAACGCTTAAGCGGTAAGTCGAATGCGAAATCATTAAGTCGGTTGTAAAAAAATGGGCTTACACATGGTGTAAGCCCAAGGGGGAGGAGATTAATGCCTAAACTTCATCAACCCTTAGTCAAGTTGATAGGTACCATTATGCTATCGGCATAGTTGTTTTAATCTACAGAACAAACTCAGCATAGTGGTTTTATTCATTGGACGTGAGTATCGACTAAGACATCAATGCTAGAATTAGCAGCATCAAGCATTCATAATAAAGTGAGCCAACCTATGGAAGTCGAATTTTTATCAGCATCAATTATTAATCTAGCAATCAATCTTTGTTACTCAATTGTCGCGCTCATTGTCAGTGTTTATGCGTTGTTGTGGGTAGACAAAAAAGTTGTCAAAAATATTAATTTTGAAGAGGAAATCAAAAAGGGCAATATTGCAGTGGCTATTTTTGCCTCTGCTATTTTGATCTTTGTTGCTGTCGTGATTGTGTTTGGTTTCAAGGGTTAATCAAAGATAGCTATTATGCGCGGTTTTGGCAGTTTAGTCGTTTTGGTTATTTGCTTGTTTCTGGGTGCATATGGCAGTGCGATAAGAGACAACTCCAATAGCCGTGGGTTAAACATTAATTATAATCCTGAACTATCCATAAACAGGGAAGTTGATGTTGCAGTACTTTCACTGGCACAGCAGGATTTAACACTACCACATACTGGGTATCGGCTTGACATCTTGCCTATTAATTACAGTCTATCCGATATAGATGTAAACAAAATGCTCGCACCTGCGCATGGACAAAACTATCCTCTTACTTACTCGATAGACCCTGCTGGGATTTATACCATGTCAGCACAGGCATTAGATGGTGACCATTACTTGGTTAATACCTATCTAGAAGGTTATGCACCATTCAATGTGGATAATGTCATGACGCCACTTTTTATATTATCGCAACGTAAAACCTATCAATTCGATGCTAACCAATATGCAGGTCGTACCGATGTCTGGCAATCAAGTAGACAAGCCTTTTACTACCCCCGAGGCGACTGCGAGGACCATGCTATTGTCTTGGCAGATTGGTTGATTGAACAAGGTGAAGACGCACGCGTTGTATTGGGTGAGGTAGAAGGCGCAGGTGGCCATGCCTGGGTGGTATTATTCAAGCATGGAAAAGAGTATTTGTTAGAAGCGACGCAGAAAGATGGTTTATCTGTTACAAGACCATATCCAGTTGCTGTGCTTTTTAGAGATTATCATCCCCACTATATGTTTAATCGGGAGTATTTCTGGGTAAATGCGGGCACACAATATACCACCAGTTATGCTGACAATAATTGGATACAAAAGAGCCGTTATCGTATTACAGATCCTAAAAGCAGGCAGTTTAAAGATAAAGTGTCAACTGTACCAAATTAAATTAATTTATACGACTTCAAGCTCTAATTCTTCGGTCTGATAA
Source organism: Methylotenera sp. (assembly GCA_048058875.1). GTDB lineage: Bacteria > Pseudomonadota > Gammaproteobacteria > Burkholderiales > Methylophilaceae. Next base: position 167,063 of record JBLLNR010000001.1, read on the forward strand.
AACAGCGAGTCATCCCAACTAGTAAAATCTTGTGTAAAAAACATCGCTTGATATACATTCATAAAGTCGTTGTAAGCTTGATCTTCTTCATCAAGTAATTCATATACCATCGTCATCACACACCTCTTTTCTATCACGCTAGTCTTAATTATTGCATCGGCATATCTAAAACAAACTTTAGATAAAACAGGTGAAATAATGCTTGCTTTGAATGTGAGTGATTTTGAAGCAATAACTTCATTATTTAATGCAAACTTTGCAGACATATTTCATAACATGCTGTATGTCCTGCATATATTGCATTCTATGGATAATTATTAAATTTATGTCATTGATTAATATAGCGTTAAACAGTTGGCATGCAACTTGCAGAAAGTATTAATATTCAGTATTTAGGGAGATGATGGTGCGTATCTTGGTTGCCTTTATTCAAATAATCGCTGTTCTATTTATGTCTATGCAATTCAGCTTTGCGGCTAATGGCACCCCAGCGGGGCTATGGAAAAGTATTGATGATAAGACCAATAAACCTCGTTCACTAATCCGTATTAGTGAACACAACGGCGAATATAGTGCGGTAATTGAAAAAGGCTTATTGCCTACGGACACAGGTGATGCCATTTGTGATAAATGCAAAGATGAACGCAAAAATCAGCCTATTATTGGCATGACTATCGTTAAAGGGATGAGACAAAACGGAGACAAGTATGATGGCGGCAAGATCCTCGACCCAGAAGAAGGTAAAGTTTACAAATGTAAAATGACCTTAAACGAAGCTGGTGATGAACTTGAAGTCAGAGGCTACATCGGAATTTCTTTGTTAGGTAGATCACAGATTTGGACGCGGGTTGAATAGTAGTCTAACCTAAAGTAGTGTCTAAAACCATCATTAACGCGAAGCCTATCATTAGGCCGATAGTGGCAAGTGTTTGATGACCATTACGATGTGTCTCAGGGATAACCTCATGCGACACCACAAATATCATCGCACCGCCCGCTAAACCTAGGCCTAACGGATAGCTCCAAATACTGCCGCCAGTAAGTGTCACACCGATGATTGCACCTAACGGCTCAAGCAAACCACTGGCAGCAGCAATCAATACGGCACTGCCTGCTTTTGCGCCTGCGGCTCTTAAACTTAATGCAACTGCCAAGCCTTCTGGCATATCCTGAATAGCAATTGCTGTGGCTAACGGCAAGCCAACAGAGACATCTCCATTCGAAAAGCCAACGCCCATTGCCATGCCTTCTGGCAAGTTATGGAGAGCAATTGCAAAAACAAACAACCATACCCGCTCACATATTTCATAGCCTGGTCCACAGGGACCTGTTTTTTCATGTTCATGTGGTGTAAATTGATCTAGTCCCAGCATCAACATGACGCCAAATGCCAATCCAGCTACAACAACCATGACACTGATAAACTGACTGTTAAATATCTCTTTACCCGCATCAATGCCTGGAATGATAAGCGAAAAAGTACTAGCTGCGAGCATCATGCCAGCAGCAAACCCAAGCATACTATCCTCAAACTTCTGTGGTAATTCTCGTAAAAGTAATGCGGGTAAAGCCCCGATTGCAGTTGCTAAAAACCCTGCTACTCCTGCCATTAATGCCCATTTGAAAGATTGTACATCTGCTTCAACAATATTCAGTGCACTCTGCGTTAACAAGAAAATCACAGCAGAAGCACTGATGGCAAGCGCAATAGCCGCAAACGGATGAAGAACTAAGTGTTCTTTTAAAAACGCGTGCCATGCGGGCGGAAATGATTGCTCTGTCATGATGTTATCTTTGTTGATTCAAGGATTTGTCTTGTAAGCAGCATTATAGGCATAAATTAAAATTAACGGTATCTGCACAAAACTACTTGGAGAAAATGAAAAATAACGGTATCATGCGCGACTTGTTATTGATTTGGGTGCTTAGCTCAGTTGGTAGAGCGTCGCCCTTACAAGGCGAATGTCAGCGGTTCGACCCCGTTAGCACCCACCAAAAATCAATAATGTGACATCAACCGAATCTTTGCATTCGGCGCACTACTAGGAGTGGTAGTTCAGTTGGTTAGAATACCGGCCTGTCACGCCGGGGGTCGCGGGTTCGAGCCCCGTCCACTCCGCCAATAGCACTATGTGTTTTTTTATATCAGACAACAGTATGAGCGCATTAGCATAGAGATTAATGCTGTACGGTTTTTTGAAAACCATAAATAATACAGCCAATGTATATTGCTATTAACGGCAATGCATAATTAGTTAATGCTTTTGCTCGATTGCTGCTGTTTCCACAAAAAAATATCTATCATCAAAAGAGTGATTTAACAACTCTGCTTCTTGTTGTGCTTGCATAAAACTATCAGCTTCAAATACAGGATGATTTTGTTCATCTAAAACTTGGTAAATCGTCATTTTGTACTCCTTATCATTAAGTCGTTCAATTGCGTCTTACATATCTGTTAGAGCAAAAAACACACCAAAAATTCAATCAAATTAATTAGTTAATTTTTATCATTAACGTATAAGCAACTCTTAAAGTTAAACCTTAATAATTACTTAAATATTACGACAACAATTCGCAACATCATGCACCAAAGTTGTGACACAACCATGACATTTTGAGGATATTGATTAAAGCTCACCAGCTACAATAGAGCCCAACTTTTAAAGAGTAACTATAGTAAAAATGATTAAAAGCCAATCTCAAATAGTTAGTCTGTACAAATGAGAAAGGAGTAAGATTAAAGTTTGATTCACAAATCAGGAGGGTAAAAATGCAAAAGCTTTTCTACATTGATTATCCACAAGAACCTTTTGAAGGTCACTTACATCGTTATCGCTGCGCATATTGCAAAGAAGAAACGACAAAAATTAACGGTCGTTTAGAAGGCCACCTGCCTGATTGCCAATACCGTGCCCAATTGGAGCAGTCGGGCTTTGAACCTCAACAAAGTGAGGCTCAACCTGGCTTTGTTAGTACCGACGACTTTGATTAATTGATGTTAACCATCAACAATCAGATTGATTCTAACTCTTCAATCTGATTGCTTTCTTCATCTTCCCAATAGGCCAAATCTTGGGCACTGAACATTTCGTTTTCTAAGTTTAAAAAGTCCCAAAACTTTTGGTTCTCTTCTTTTAGTAGCTCATAAATATTCATCGTAAACCTCATTTCTGAATCATGCTAGATTTATTATCTCATCGGTAATCATTCAGTAAACTTAAGAAAAAATAGTTAATTAATCTTTAATTCTGACTATTAACTCTGGTGTTACCACAACTTGAGCCAACCCACTTTCCTGATACTTCTGCTTTTTCGTCCACATCTGCACCATTTGCCTTTCCTTTAAACTGCGAACTACCAGTAAAAGTTTGGGGACTGGTAATCACGCCTTGTGCTGTACCCTTACCTTTAAGTTGCGAACTGTTACACGTAAAGTTCATTTTGTAAGCATTACCATCTCGAATGGTACTCTCGGAGACACAACCTAGTTCCTCTTGATACAATTCAGGAAGCTCTTCTTGGGCCGCCATTTCTTGTGTGATACAGGTGCGCGAGATGGCTGCACCATTTTCAATCTCTGGCATCTCAAGGCCGTACTCTTTAGCTAAATCTTGCATATTTTGCATTTGATCTGCCGAGATATGCGGAACCAACCATAGCAAGTCAGAGGAGGTTCTGATTTCCCACAAACCTGGTCGCATTTGTATCGATTTTGCTTGCGCAATTTCAGCAAACATTAAAATAAATGAAAAAAGTAACACCACAAAGGTCAAAGCAAATTGATACATACGATTAAACTTTCCTAACACTAATTAGCTAATGACACAGCATAGAACCTGTTAAAGACAATTAAGTTCAATGCATGTCTTGATAGTGGAGATTGATAAGAAGTGATTGTGGTGATAGCCTGATAAGATGAAAGCTGAAGACTTAGAAAAACTCCTGCAAATTGAAATGCCCTATGGCAAATACAAAGGACGCGTATTAGCTGACTTGCCTAGCCACTATCTTAACTGGTTTGCTCGCGAGGGTTTCCCAAAAGGTGAGCTTGGTCGATTGCTACAACTAATGCAAGAAATTGATCACAATGGACTCTCGCCGTTATTAGTGCCACTAAGGAATGCAAATCCTTAATAGACTGGCGGATTGTCTACATCCAATTGAATTGGTTTCTTCAAAATAATAGACGGTAACATCGTTGTTATACCAGCATAGACTAATAAGCCACCAAACAATGTATCGCTAATCCCAAACTTTTCATGCAGGATGCTAGCGATCACTAACGTAAAAATCAGTGTCGGAGTCAGTGCAATGGCGACATCAAAACTACTTTTTACATTGTCATCATTCACATAAACCCTCTGTACAGCTACAGTACCTATCCTGAAAGGCAATAATACAGCAGTGATGGCTAAGCCTATCCAGAGCGACTCTAATTGTAAGGCCCCTTCCGGCACACTCATCCCACCATAAAAGAAATAAAACGGAACAAAAAATGAAGCAAACAACTGTACTGCGTGCAGATTGTCTTCAGATGCAAGTGTTGGCATTCGTTCTTGTAGCTGCCTTGCTGCTAAACCTGTAAAGAAAGCACCGACCAAATAATAAACCCCAAGTTGCTTAGTCATGTAGGCAGCAATCAGCCCTACCATGATAAGTAATGAGAACTCTGAACCAGGCGCAAATGGAATGACAATCCGCCCCAAAAACATAAACAACAACGGCAGACCGAATGCAATCGCGATGAGTACCCCAGCGGAGATGCCCAAATCGCTTGGAGAGCCTGACTTAAGAAAAAAGAATAGCAACAATAACGCGAGCAACTCACCAGCTATTGATTTGCTTTTAACCCAGAACTCTTCATTTTCATCTAGCCCTAACCCATGCAATGATTCGAGAATGAAGCCTGTTGATGGTGTTAACAATGCAAGTGCGATCAGCCCTGATACCTGCATAGAAAAGTCATAGTAGTACATGCCGACCCAAGTAAAAGCAGCAATAATGGCACAGCGTACAATCAGATGACTGAGTAAAGGCCAGAAACCCTTTTTAAGCTCTTTAATATCGACTTCTAAGCCTGCAAATAAAAATAATGACGAAATGCCCAGTGCCGCCAAAAAGCTCAAGGTGGTGTCATGACTATAATCAGCAATGCCGAACACTGTAATCATGCCCAATGCAAAACATGACAATGGTGCTGGTATACGATATTTTTGCATTGCCCTAGGGAAAACCAGCAAAATGAAAACAATCGATAGGTATAAAACCTGAGCTGAAATATCGGATAAGACTATGTTATTCATATCATCATTATTCTAATAATTAGCTGCATTATTACATAATTTAAATAACTAGCGCATTAATACAACTTTTAATCACCTGACGATTTTACAAAATCTTAAAGTGCTATAATCTGCAACAATTTCTTATTGACGCTCTTGTATGCAACATATCACCCCAACCACCGTCGCTCATACAATTCGACATATTTTCAGCTTGGCGGATGACAAGTCTGAAGCTGACTTGATTGACACAGAAATAAGATCAAATGTTAGTTTACGTGGTACCAATCTGTGGGTATTAATTTTAGCCATTTTAATAGCATCAGTAGGACTGGATGTTAACTCAACTGCAGTCATCATTGGCGCCATGCTGATTTCACCGCTAATGGGACCAATCATGGGCATTGGTTATGGTATCGGTGTTTATGACTTCCCACTGATAAAAAAATCTGCGCTTAGTTTAGCAGTCGCTACACTAATTGCGTTTCTGGCCTCTGCCATTTACTTTTTGTTAAGCCCTCTATCTGAAGCTCACTCAGAGCTGCTAGCCAGAACGTCTCCCACCATTTGGGATGTGTTGATTGCATTTTTTGGTGGCTTAGCGGGCATTATAGCGGCCACTAGAAAGATCAAAACCAATGTCATTCCTGGCGTTGCAATTGCAACAGCACTGATGCCGCCACTATGTACAGCTGGTTATGGCCTTGCCAATGGACAATGGAACTTCTTCTTCGGTGCTTTTTATCTATACATTATTAACTCTGTCTTTATTGCAATTGCTGCGGTCATCATCATCTCAGCGATGAAGTTGCCGCATAGAAATTATGTTGATGCCAAAACGGAGAGTCGTGTCAAAGTGTACTTATTTGGATTGGTACTTATTACAGTTGTCCCAAGTATGTATTTGGCCTATAACTTGGTCAAAGAAGAAGTGTTCACCCAACGTGCGAAATCATTTGTGGCAAATGAGTTTAAATTTGAGGAAACTTATTATACAAATCTTGAAATTAATCCAAAGTCTAAAACGATTGAGTTGTCATTAATTGGCAAGCCGATACCAAAAAATGCACTGGAGACGATTCAAAATAAACTGATTAAAAACGACTTACAAGCAGCCTCATTAATCGTACATCAGGCTGGCGAGCAAAAGATTGATACACTGTCGTTAAAAACGAGTATCGTGGCTGATTTATACAAAGAGAGTCAAATCGCACTAGACTCCAGAGATAAACAGATAGCCGAGCTTAATGAAAAAATAAAAGCTTATAAAACGAAAGAAGACCTCATGGAAAGCGTTACGCCTGAGCTACATACTCTTTTCCCAGAAATTCGCAACATCGTCATTGCAAGCGGCATCAGTTCAACTTCGCAGTACGACGTGTTCCACAAAAAAGTCACCCTGCTTTTAGTAAGTGCGAAAAAGAAACTAACAGATAAAGATACTGAAAGACTAACCGCCTGGTTAGCAACGCGATTAAAGACACAAGATATCAAGCTAATATACGAAAAAGTAGATTAAGCGCACGATAAGACAAGGTCAATAAATGACATAGTCGCACTACTATTGCGCAGCAAGTTTAACTTGAGTGCAATTGGTGCGATATTCTATTGCTAATTACATCATCACATCAAGATACAAACTTTCATATTTTATTGATAATTCGCCATTCGACTTTCAATCCGTCATACCAACGTATCAATGTCCTTACCTTCATATTCTGCGCGGAGTTTGTAACAATATCTTTTTGTTGATAGTGCAAACAGGCGGTTGTATTGACTGTTTATTTGGCATTTAAAATTAGTCCAGTTGAGCTAGGCTATACTAAAGCTAAGCAAAGGCAATACAAAAATGCTGATGCATAATTCTAAGCCATAAATTTTGGCACGTAGGTTGCTTTCACACCTATTGAGATTTAAGTTTTGTGAGATTTACCAACTTATCATAAGAGATTGGGGATCATCATGACAAAGTTTATATTTGCTATTTTAGGGCTATGTATAGCCTCTTCAGCTTCGGCAGTACCTACAGACGAGTTGTTATATAAAATCACTAAACACGTTGTCAAGGTACACGCTGCGCTAACCAACGGTAGCTATGGCTCTGGCTCTGGCGTTATTGTTGCAAAAGATCGCATAGTGACCAATTGCCATGTAGTCGCCAATGCTACTGGTATTAGCGTCAGCAGCGGCGGTCGATTCTACCAAGCCACTTCCATCTCACCAGATTGGTACCATGATGTCTGTATCGTCAAAGTTGAAGGTTTAGATGCGCCTATCGCCACCATCGGTTCAAGCAATAATCTACAATATGAGCAAGCAGTTTATGCGATTGGCTACCCAAACTTTTCACCCGCTCCAGTCAGTACATATGGCTATGTAAAAGGCTTATTCAAAATGGATGATAGCGTCATCGTACGCGCCAGCAGTACATTTAGATTAGGCGCTAGTGGTGGTGGACTATTTGATGATAAAGGTCACTTAGTTGGCATTATTACTCTTAAAAGCCCTGGCAGACACGCCTATTACTATAATATGCCAGTGGAATGGGTACAAACTTTGTTAAAGCAACCAGAGCAAGACATTGGTGCAAAATCAGCTCCTGCCTTTTGGGCATCTCAAGCTGATCAATGGCCCTTCTTTATGCAAGTTGTACAACCATACTTAACAGAGAACTGGTCAGCACTGATGAAAGTAGCTAAAAAGTGGACTGCTGAAGAACCAAATAATATAGAAGCTTGGTTTTATTTAGCGGCGGCAGAGTATGCTAACCATGACAAGGTAAATGCCGAAGCGCATATGAAAAAGGTAACGGCAATGAATGCACAGCATAGTCAAGCAATTTATTACTTGGGATTAATTGCAGAAGAAAACGGTAAGCATATGGAAGCTTTGACGAATATAGCATTATTAACAACACTTGATGCGGAAGCAGCTTCCAAGCTCAAGTCAAAAATTTCTGGTCTTAACTGATACATCTTTGATAGTTCCAAGCAACATAACTATCAAGCAAAAGTCATTAAATAGGTGCATCAGACGCACCTATTTGGTGCGTATAAGCGATATTACTAACACGCTCTTTTGATTCATTAAGATGAATTCTATGCAAGTTATTAATCCCAATACCACTATTTAACTGAGCCTAGATTAACTTTTTCATATAGTGCTAATTATCGCTGAAAGCCATATTTAATGCGGGCTTCAACAACGCTCTGCCTTAGAAAAATTACGCACTAACTTGTTCTTTAATTTGAATCTCCTCTTCATTTAAGCTTATATGATTACCTAAATAGCAATACGTTATAAATAGGCACTTATGCTGCCAATTATCATGGCACGGCCATTGCTAATACCTATCCAAAGACATCAATTTTAGTTTGTACTTTGAGGAGAGCAATGATGAAAAGACTATTACTGACGATAATGCTTTTAGGCCTCAATACAATTGCCTTTGCAGTACCAAGCACAGAAGTATTGGAGAAAGTCACTAAACAAGTAGTCAAAGTGCAAGTAAAACTGAATAATGGTAACAATGGTATGGGCTCTGGTGTCGTGATTGCCAGGGATCGTATTGTGACTAATTGCCATGTTGTTGCCAATGCATCCAGCATCAATGTCAAAGTCGGTGACACAATCTACATTGCAAGTGCAATCACTCCAGATTGGTACCATGATTTATGTTTGGTTAAAGTCGAAGGATTGAATGCACCGATTGCCACCATAGGCAGCAGCGAACATTTACAATACCAACAAACAGTCTTTGCAGTTGGCTACCCCAATCATAAAACGAACCCTGTTACTAGCTATGGTCAGGTGAAAAGTTTGCTTCCTATGGATGATAGCGTAGTAGTACGTGCAAGTAGTGCATTTGAACGCGGTCAAAGTGGTGGTGGCTTATTTGATGATGAAGGTAACTTGGTCGGTGTCATTACATTAAAAAGCCCCGGTAAAGATGCCTACTACTACAATATGCCAGTTGAGTGGCTACAAGCTTTACTTGAAAAACCAGAGCAAGCAATTCAATCTACAGCTAAAACAACGTTTTGGGCAACATCAAGTGAGCAATGGCCATTCTTTATGCAAGTGGTACATCCCTATTTAACCAAAAACTGGACCAAACTGTTCACAATAGCATCACAATGGACGAGGCAAGAGCCTGAAAATCAAGAGGCTTGGTTTTATCTGGCTGTTGCAGAATATGCAATTCATGATTTACAAAATGCTGAGGATCATTTGCGTAAAGTAACGGCTGAGAATGCCAATCATAGTCAAGCAATATATTATCTAACACTGATTGCTGAAGAAAATGGGAAACACCAAGAAGCACTTACCAATATAGCTTTATTGTCAGCATTAGACGAAAATGCTGCCAACGAGTTAAAATCAGTGGTATATGATTAATCATGCTTGGATAAAAAAACTAAGTATCGCACTCATCGCCATCACTTCAATATTTGGCATTAGCTATTTTTATTCACAACCATTACAAATCACTTCGCTGCCACAAGAAAATGATATTGCGCTTGTCACAGCAATTAATGATTGTGATGAGATTACCGAGCGAGCAGCTGCGCACTTAAAAGCTGTAGTCGAATTTCAAAAGTTAGAAATTATCGGCCGTAAAGCGCGTGTGTTTAAGTTATGTATGGGTGACCATGGTTATAGGGAAAACGAACAATGGTTAGACTACATAAAACCTATCGCAAATAAAGAAGCAAAAACCGCCAATATATCAGTTGATGAGGCGCTGGAAAAGCTACGCCGTGCTGATATGAAAGTGGCAAATAAAGCACCTTCTTACTGGATTAAACGTGAGATTAAATAGGCATAATGCAAACACACATATCATGCTCTTTCTCTAAAAATTATTAATGATTATTGTTTAACCACTATCAGTTCACTACCTTCAGCCCAAAATGTTTCTACAAATCATTGCTATCCTCAGTTACGATAGGCTAGCAATACTCTAATATTTGCCCGATAATAACCGTTTGAAATGTTAATTTATACAGATTAATATGGTTAATTCAATAATCGCGTCTTAACATATAGTGAATGAAAAAATGAAAAAAACATCAATTTCCAGTGTTGTGTGCTTAGATATCATTGATTTTGCAAAAAAATCAAAACTGGAACAACAAGCTACCAAAAAGCGATTAGATGATTTAATAGCACGTGCCGTTGTTGATATTCCTGAAAACGACCGCTTAATCGTCGACACGGGTCATGGCGTTGTAATCACCTGTAGTGGCCCGCTGGAAAATGCGCTCGAAGACGCTTTATTTATTGCCTTAACAATCCGCGATGAAATATTGAATACCAATACTGAGATGGAGTATCCATTATATCTATTGATGGGTATTAATTTGGGCTCAGTAAAGGTTGCTGAAAGCGTCAATGTCAATGAGCCACCAACTATAATTGGTGAGGGACTAATCGAAGCACAACGGATTATGAGTTTTGCCAAGCCGAATCAAATTCTGGTATCACGCGCTTATTACGACATGGCATCCAAGTTAACATTGGAAATCGCACAAATGTTTGAGAAATATGATATGCATGCTTATGAGCATGATATTTATGCTGTGCGCCTTCTCAATGATAAAGCCGTATCCATCGATGATGCTCTACCAATGACGCAGAAAGAAATGAACGAAGAAGATGCTGAGCCTGACGCTAACGATGTTAACTGGCGCAATTATTTACTACCTATCCTACTAGCAATGATTATGCTGTTTGCTTTAACAAAATGGATGAATGCTGATAAAAGTAATAAAAATGAAGCGCAACCTGCAGCAGCAAACACATTACCAGATCAGTCTGCTCCTGTAATCAGCGATGATGTCACCAGTTTCGATCTGATGACTGATGAATCTGACACTATCGAATCTATAGAAGCTACTAAAGAAAATAACACGCAAGAAAAGGTAGATCCAGCAAAAACGCCAGTCAAAAAATCTACACCCCAGAAAACAACATCCAAAAAGATCACAAGTGTTCCGAAAACTGAATCTGATTCAAGCAATTCTGAGGTTGAGAAACCTGAGGTAACGGAGTCTAAACAAGAAGAAAGCAATGTGCCAGCAGGGCAAACAACAACAGAGTCAGAAAAATCAACTTGGGATAAGTTTAAAGAAAGCATTAAGCAGGGCGCAGGTAAAGAGTGTACCCAAGCAGAGAAAGCATTAAATCAGTGTAACTAACAATAAACTAGATAATTAACAGTTTAGCTGTTTCAATTAATTGGTTAGAAACATCAATCAATTTGATGTTTCTCTTTTTTGCCATAGTGTTCAGCAATTCATATGCTTCATATTCACTTAAATTACGCTGTCTCATCAAAATATCTTTTGCTCTTTCCACGATCTTTTGATCATGCAAATCAAAACTGTTCTGCTCAATATCTTCTTGATATGCAGTTCCACTTTTAAAATTAACAATACCTGCATCCATTACAGAGCTAAACCTTTCATTTCTTACTAATCATTGTTTAAATTCACATCTGATCTTAAGGTGGTTACCCGCTTAAAATACATGTATCACCACGTTAAAACTTATTATCTTTATTTTAATTAGCAATTGCTGTGCCATACACTAAAAATAGCATGTAACTTACTGTTTATGTTATATTATTTATGATATTGGCAGTTATATTTTTTTGATGTAACTGTTAATATGCCCATTATTAGTGCATATGCACCAGCTTAGTTAAGGTTACTCTGGATTAAGTAAGTTATTAGTATCGAAAAAAGAACGTTGTTATTTTATGAGAGTCAATGCTCCATTAAATCAACTTCCTCAACATGGTAATAGTGGTCCGTATGCCAAAAAGTAAGTGTTTCCGCATTATGTAAAGCAAAATCTAGATCACTATATTCAGCAACAGGATTATTTTGCTCGTCCAGTACTTGATAAACCCTCATGATTCATTCCTGAAATTTGAGATGGTTTTAGTATTACATGCAACACTCTTATACAATGTTGCAAACACAGATTGATTTGAGGTTTAGTTTACCTAATTAACGTTTATCGATGGCACAATTTCAACATAACAATACCGATATTGAGTGGCCTAAACCTGCACACAGAGACCGGGTTTTTACTATCCGCATAAACCGCAATATCGTATGGACACTGCTGATATCCATACTATTGCACTTATCCATGCTATGGCTGTTTGCCCCAAAACTCTTTTCTATCGGCGCACCGATAGAAAAAGCGCCACCACTGGAAATAACGCTTGGTCCGCCACAAAAAGAAGAGGTGGCACCAAGTGAAGCCACTTTGCCTACACCAGCGCCTGTGGAAGAAAAAGTGCCAATAAAGCAGCAAGCAAAACCAATTAAGCCACAGCCGCCAAAACAGGTTAAACCAGTAGAAACGCCCGTTGAGATTGTGCAGGAATCTACAACAATACCAAAAAATAAAACACTTAATAAAACAATCCCTAAACCAGCTCCCATAGAGACTTCGCCAGACCCACTACCTGGCGAAGATATGCAGGCTTACATCAGGAGACAACAACAAGCAAAACTGGCTAAGCAAGGACTATCTACCCAGGATGTAGAAGCCGTAATGGCGAGCAATAACCCACAAAGCGCTGGCGACAAACGTGATGCAAAAATTAAGGCAAATTTAGATTTAGAAGGAAAAAATGGTATCTTCGAAATTCGCTATCTTGGTCCTTATCATGCAACATTTAGCTTCAAAGGTTGGAAAAATAATATCAACACTGCTAGGCTAGAAATTTTTGAGGTTGATGCATCAGATGGAACCGATATAAAACTTGCGGTGATTAGGAAAATGATTGAAATTATCCGACGCGATTATGCTGGAGACTTTAATTGGGAGTCGAGACGATTGGATTGCGTGATTGAGCTGTCAGCACGACCATCAGATAATGCGCATTTGGAAGATTTTCTAATGAAAGAGTTTTTTGGTCCTGGCTCTTCGTTTCAATAGTTATGGAACCAGATATTGCTGCAACCAACGTTCCAATATCACAATCACATAAGCTTGCTCGTCCAATGTCAGCTGATTCCCCTGCGCTATGCCATGCCACTTTTGCAGACAACCGCGACAACAGCAAGCTGTTGCATGTTGTGCAACAAAGACTGGGTGACCTCGCATGGGCGTTTGTTTTCCATCATTAGCAATAATGGCGGGCGCTAATCGCTTACTAATAAAATCTTCCGCATGATCAATTATTTTGCTCATGCCCTTTTCGAGCAGATAAGCACGGTCTTTGGCATTTAATCTGAATCCAGCACGGAAAGTAGACTGTTGTAATGCAATAAAGAGCTGATCAAGATCCCTCATATTACCATTATTTTACGTACTATTTAGGCCCTAAAAAGTCACGCTTACCTAGCTCAACACCAAAATGTCGCAAGATACTGTAAGTCGTAGTCACATGGAAATAAACATTTGGCTTTACCCAGCGTAATAAATAATCCAAGCCAACAAACTCCCTTTTTGAATCACGCACCATCAGCTCAATATGCCTTGTCTCAGCTCCCTCATACTTTTCTGGCTCTATATCTTCTAAGAACTTGATGGTTTTATCTATTCGCGCTAGCAATTCCTCGAACGTCGTTTCATTATCTTCATAGCTTGGCACGTCCAAACCCGCCAAGCGTGCACCGCCACCTTTACTCATATCAGTTGCGATTTGCACTTGTCGTGTTAGTGGATACATGTCAGGGGCTAATCGTCCATTTAAATAAACACTATGGTCTATCTTACGTGCATCAGCATTTCGCTTACCCACTTTAAGAATATGCGCCAAGTTGTTCAAAGCTAATACTAGCGGAGGAATCGTAATCTCATACATAGTGACCATTCAATTTATCTCCTACATGATTAAAACAATTTTGCTTTAAGTCGTTTAAATGCTTGGGTTAAAACATTCCCATCTAGTTTGTAATGTTTATGTAATGCTTTTTTAACTTCCCATTTGACTGATAGCCCCTCTGGGAAAGTGATTAAATCACCAGCAGAAAAACTGACGGGCACACCTTCATTACCTTGACTATCAACCGGAGTGACCACACACTCACCCGAAATAATATAAGCAATCTCCTGCTCTGGAAAGTTCCAGTCAAATACTGAAACTTCCTTCTGCCAAGTTGGCCATTTGCTTACGTTTAGCTGACTTAGCTCTTCTTGTGTAGCTTTACTAACAATGATATTGCTCATGTATGTCCTTGTAATTATAGTAGTCCGATAAGCTGCTATTCTAGCTTACTTAATGTAGTTGCTGTAATTCTAGCTCTCTTAGCTTAGGTGCTTTTTTGGCAGTAATGCCAACGACTCCTAATGTCATTAAGCCACCAAAAATGACAGAGGGAACGATACCCATTAATCGGGCGGTGACACCTGACTCAAAGGCACCTACTTCATTGGATGAACCAATAAAAATACCATTAATCGCTGAAACTCTGCCGCGCATTAAATCAGGTGTCGCAAGCTGCATAATCGTGCTACGTAAGACAACAGAAACACCATCTAAAGCACCTGCGACAGCCAATATACAAACTGACAACCAAAATGATTTACTTAAGGCAAACGTGATCATAGAAATTCCAAAGCCAGCGACAGCCGAAAGCAACCATTTTCCTGCATGCAAATTAATTGGGTGCTTGGTCAGCCATAACCCCGTTAAGATAGCACCTGTAGCAGGGGCCGCTCGCAAAATGCCTAAACCTTCTGGCCCTAATTGATAGATATCGTGTACAAAAGCAGGTAATAGCGCAACGGCACCACCAAATAGCACGGCAAACATATCGAGCATTTGTGCACCTAATAGGATTTGGTTACCCCAAACAAACCGTAAACCTTCTGCAATACTTTTTAAAACAGGTGGGCTTTCTTTTGCTGGTGGCTCATTTACCTTTAAATTAAACAAGGCAATCACTGCTCCAATACACAAAACACATGCCAAAGAGTAAGCTGCTGTTTTGTTTAAAAAACCAACTAACATACCACCTATAGCTGGCCCTACAATCAAACCAATTTGAAAAAATGAACTACCGACACTCGCACCTCTGGCAAACGATGCTCTTGGAATGATAATCGCAAACAATGTGTTATAACTTGGCGAAATAAAGGCTCGCGCGAGGCCAGTTAAAGCTATCGCCCCATATATCCATATTGTGATATTGCCACCGATGTAGCCTTTTGCAACAGCAGCTAAGGTCAATGCCCCCAAACTTAATAATCCTGCCGCTAACATACCAAATAAACGCCTTGAGTAGTAATGGTCTACCGCATGTCCTGCAAAAAGCGCACTGGAGAAATATGGGATAACTTCAGCCAGACCGATTAAACCCAATGCTAGTGGGTCATGTGTCACCTCATAAATATGCCACCCCGCTACCACTGCCATGATTTGGTATGCCAACACCATTTGCACTCTAAAAGCGAGTAGTTTGGTAAAGGCAAACTGATGACTGCTAAATAACTGATAAATAGAAAGCTGCATGGCCGAGATTATAGAGATAAATACTTTAGCCGAGTGTAACGAATTGTGATTGTGTAAAATGCAACTGTTAGCACAGTGAATAAAGCAGTCTGTATGCCTAGCATATCGATGAGCCGTCATTGACCTAGTGTGACTCTGCTGATATAGATTAGGCGTGCTAACCCTCAACAATAACTAAATGAGGTAAATCCAATTGCGTTTATATCTAATCTTGTGTTGTTTATTATTAACAAGCTGCCAGTTCACAGCCCAACAGCACACGCCCAAAACAATGCAACTTTACGTGACGGTGGATTGGGAAGGTCAATCGCTCAATGATGAGAACATCATCGCCATGCAGCGATTCCGGCAAAAGTTTCCGCATATTCCCATGTTGCAACTCATCAATCCAGCATATTTTGTGAAGAAGCATGGTAATGAGCAACGGCTGACAACAATCATTCAGTCCACATTCCTGCCAGCAGACACTCAGGGCTTGCATGTACACCCTTGGAAATCGTTAATGCAACATTGCGGCATTGAATATCAACATCAATACTCCTTTGCGGACATTGATGAAAACTGCAAAACTGGGGACTGTGGCTATACTGTAAGCTTGGAATTTGCCTACACTGAAGCTGAGCTAACCAAACTGATTGCCTGTAGCAATCAACTCTTGGTTGAAAATGGCTTCCATCGTCCAGTCCATTTTCGTGCTGGTGGTTGGCAGCTAGGACCAAAACTGATTGCAGCATTAGAAGCCAACAATTTTATTTGGGATAGCTCAATTATTGATGCCGATTTGTTGACCACTCGCTGGCACGAGCAAAGCGGTATCATACAAATGTTAAAGCAATTACATCCTGACGCTACGCCTTTAGACCAACCATATGCGCTCACTAAGACAATAATCGAATATCCAAACAACGCAGCTCTGGCTGATTATACAACGAGTAAGCAAATACTTACCTTATTTAATAAGCTCATCGCAGCCAATAAAAAAGTCATGGTGCTAGGCTTTCATCAAGAAACTGCTTCCGATTTTCTCATTCATTTAGAGGAGGCGATTCCAGAAATGGAAGCAATTGCTGAAACTAACAAAATCCATCTAAAATGGCTCAGTAAGTAGTCACTCTATCTAAGTAAAATTAATGACCGCTGATTTATTTAACACACATCAAGAACCAATCGTGATTGCTGATGGTGCAGCATATTTGCAAGGCTTTGCGCTATCAAAAGCTTTAACTATATGTCAGCTGTTGGATACACATTTTAAATCCCATCCGCCACAACAGATGATGACGCCGATGGGACATAAAATGTCTGTTCGCACCACAAGCTTTGGACAGCTTGGTTGGGTGGGCACCAAAAATGGCTACGGGTATGCCAAGGCAGATCCGATTACTCATAAGCCCTATCCTGCAATGCCAAATATATTGTTGACGGTTGCTAGTGATGCCGCGACCGCAGCTGGCTATCGAAATTTTGTACCTGACACTTGCTTGGTTAATGTTTACGAAATTGGCTGCAAAATGGGCTTGCATCAAGATAAAGATGAACAAGATTTTAGCCAACCCATCATTTCTGTTTCACTTGGATTACCTGTTACCTTTCAATTTGGTGGCTTATCACGCTCTGACCCGACAATAAAAATCCCATTAGTTCACGGCGATGTTGTGGTATGGGGAGCGGCAAGCAGGCGGTGCTTTCATGGTGTATTGCCACTGAAAGCTGGTATACACCCAATACTTGGTCAGCGACGAATCAACTTAACTTTTCGTAAAGCAGGTAAAATGTGATTTTTAATTTTTCTATATTCAATGCATGCTTGTTAATTTGGCAGAGGCCATTACCTTATTAAAGCAAGGTGAGATTGTAGCGATCCCCACAGAGACTGTTTACGGACTGGCGGCCGATGCGCGTAATGAGCGTGCAATCAAAAAAATATATTCAACCAAAGAGAGGCCTGCAAGCAATCCACTGATTGTTCATATCGCCAGTAGTGAGCAAGTATTAGACTGGGCTGCACAGTTTTCACCTTTAGCAAAAAAACTTGCAGATGCTTTTTGGCCAGGACCGTTGACTTTGGTACTACCTGCAAAAGAAAATGTATCAAAAATAGTCCGCGCAGGTGAAACGACCGTTGCATTACGGGTGCCTGCACATCCTGTCGCACGTAAGTTGCTATTACAAAGTAAACTGGGGCTTGCTGCACCATCTGCAAATAAATATACCCAACTCAGCCCAACGACTGCACAGCATGTGGCAAAGAGTCTAGGCGATGAGATCGCAGTACTGGATGGTGGTGCCTGCAAAGTGGGTATCGAATCAACCATTGTTAGTGTACTCGATAATCAATGGCAAATACTCCGATTAGGCATGATTTCAGCAAGTGAATTAGAAACTGTAGTAGGTATGCCTGCGCTTGAAAATCAAACTAACTTGCCCAAAGCACCAGGCCAGCATCGTTTGCATTACTCGCCAAAAACACCTGTTAGATTGTTCGAATCTCGCAGTGCATTACTCGCCTTTGCAAAAACTCAACAAAATTGTGCGCTTTTATTATTAAACGACGGAGATTTCACCAATCATAAGACATATTACTTGTCTAACAACCCAATCATTGCCGCAGAAAAGTTATATGACATACTGCACCAGATGGATGCTCTGAATACCTCGTCTTTGCTCGTTGAGTTACCACCAAATAATGAACAGTGGCTTGCGATAAGAGATCGATTGCAAAGAGCATCACAAAAACTTAACTAAAACTGCTTGAAATCAAAGACAAAAGAGAGTACTTTTGATAGTACTTAGTCGTGTACTTGGAGTACCTGATGGATAATAAGTATGGTTTAGGCAGTGCAAAGGTTGCTAATGTACATCATGAAGCACATCACAAAAGCGCACCAGCCTTACACCCTGTAAAATGCAGGCATTGTAATCACCATGATATAAGTTTCAGCCCTACCATGCAGGATCATATGTGTAATGGATGTGGCGAGTGGCAAAATGATGTGCCGCAAGGCTATTCTACGGGTCGCAGCAGTGATTATTAGAACTGGCTATTACACGCTAGTTTAATTTCTTCCACACACTTAATTCCATCCAATGCAGCAGGGTGGTCAGACTGCTTCGATAAAGCTTGCTGATAATACCGTTTAGCCTGTGGATTATTACCCAATTTCTCAGCGGCTAATCCTGCATAATAATAAGCCTCCACTGAATCACCCTCCTTCTTTATCCACTCATTTGCAATGCTTTCAAGTGCTTCCCATTGTTGATATTTAAAAGGTAGTACTACTCGCATAAAAAATGGCCTTCTATCTTCTGGTGCGTCCCAAAAAGGGAGTTCATCTGTGTCCATTGAAGTAAGATCGGGCTGGTTTAACAGCGCTTTAACCCACTTAACGGGTATATTGTAGTAGTAGGCATGCTTGCCAGGACTTTTAAAAGTACTAATTCCTATCAGTTTGCCATCCTTATCGAATAGAGGGCTTCCACTCGCCCCCATCACAAAAGATGTATCAGTACGGATAATTACGCTATCCTCAAAAGCATATAGTGCTTTAATTTTACCTTCAGTATATTGCGGTTTTGGCGGGCCACCAGGGAAGCCAATGGAGAAAACATCTTGCTCATACGCTAAATGTTCAGAGTCCCCCAACTCAACTGGTGTAAACTCAGCAAATTGAAATCGCAAAATACATAAATCATGTTTCCAATCAGCTTTTAGTGCAACTGGCACCAAGCCATCACCAAACTTAGTGACCTTAACGCCAACGCTGTTCGCTAGCACATGGCAATTGGTCGCAACCAAGTCTTTGCCAATCGCTACACCACTGCCAACGCCATGACCACCATTTTTAGTGGCTACATGCACCTTGACTACTGAAGACTTCAGTCGGTAGCTCAATTCATTACGTGTCTCAGCTAATAGTGACTGATACATCAGCATCAGGAATACAAAAACAAGTGATTTATGCTTCATTAAACGCACCTTTACTTTTGGATTAACCTATAGATGTACGTTAATTCATGTTATGTAAAGTGTAAAGTGACAAGTGTTACAAAAATAAATAAGAATAAATTATCATTTTTTATTTGATTAGGGATGAAACAGACATTAAAGCCTTGTAGAATAGAGGTTTGACCATTCAAAACTTTAAGAGCAGGAATCATGTTAATCAAATCTGAGGTTGTTGACTTAAACACACCAACGGGTGTTATGCGCACCTATATTCACCGCCCAGCTCATGATAAAAAAGTACCAGCGATTCTATTCTATTCTGAGATATTCCATCAAACAGGTCCCATTGAGCGAGCAGCCAGAATGATGGCTGGTCAAGGTTATGCTGTTCTTGTTTCTGAAGTATTCCATGAACTGAATCCGATTGGCACTGTGCTAGGCTATGATGATGCAGGCCGGGACAAAGGTAATGCTGACAAAGCAGCCAAGGATGTTCAAAGTTATGACACAGATAATCGCGCAATGATTGATTATCTAAAAACACAAGATTGGTATGATGGTAATCTTGGCGCAATGGGCTTCTGTATTGGTGGACATTTGGCATTCCGTGCCGCATTACAACCAGAAGTGAAAGCTACTGCTTGCTTTTATGCAACTGACTTACATACCAACACGATTCCTAATAAACCTAATCAACATAGCATGGATCGCCTCACTGAGATTAAAGGCGAACTGATGATGATATGGGGTAAGCAAGACAATCATATCCCTACCGAAGGCCGCCAATTGGTTTACCAAAAGTTAACTGATGCGAATTTAAGCTTCTCTTGGCATGAATTTAACGGCCAGCATGCATTTATGCGTGATGAGGGTGAACGGTATGATCCACAACTTGCAATGACTGGCTATCAACTAGCAATACAAATGTTTTGTAACACTCTTAAGTAGTAAAATTTAGTAACTCCCTAGCAAGCTTACGCCAAAAGCAAGAGCTTAATTATTAATTTAAATTATCAATTTAAAGAAAGTATTGAAAATGACCACAAAGAACGCTGATATTGGCCTGATTGGCCTTGCCGTAATGGGGCAAAACCTCGTGTTGAATATGGCTGATCACGGCTACAACGTAGCTGTCTATAACCGTAGTACTGACAAAATGAAAGACTTCATTGAGTACTGCAAAAAAAATGAACCGTCACATGAACGTGTTATTGGCCATGCTGACTTAGCAACGTTTGTACTCAGCATCAAACGTCCTCGTAAAATTGTACTATTAGTAAAAGCTGGTACAGCAACTGACTTAACCATTAACGCGCTGCTTCCATTTTTGGAAAAAGGCGACATTATTATTGATGGCGGGAATGCACTATGGACAGATACAATCCGTCGTGAAAAAGAATTAAGAGCAAAAGACATTGAATTTATTGGTTCTGGTGTATCTGGCGGTGAAACTGGTGCGCGCTTTGGGCCATCTTTAATGCCATCTGGCACACGTCAAGCTTGGGCTTCTTTAGAGCCAATCTGGACTGATATCGCAGCTAAGGTAGATCCTGTAACTGGTCAACCTTTAGAAGGTGGAAAACCTGGCAAACCTGTTGAAGGTGGATTCTCATGTGCTGAATACATCGGACCTGATGGTGCTGGTCACTACGTGAAAATGGTACACAATGGTATTGAGTACATTGACATGCAATTGATTTGTGAAGCGTATTGGCTCATGAAAAACTTGCTTGGTATGCGTTCTGATGAGATTGGTAAGGTATTCGCAGAGTGGAATAAAGGTGAACTATCAAGCTTCTTGATTGAAATTACCGCAGACATCTTGCAGCAAAAAGATCCAATGTCTAAAGAGTTCCTCGTCGATATGATTTTGGACACTGCTGGTCAAAAGGGTACTGGTCAGTGGACGGCAGCAAACGCACTTGAATTAGGCGCACCAGCAAACGCGATTGCGGCGGCTGTTTATGCGCGTGCATTATCCAGTGTTAAAGAAGAACGTGTTGCGGCAAGCAAAATTCTTAAAGGTCCAGAAATTAATACCATCAAAGACCCTAAAGAAAGAGCAAGCACAATCGAAGCAATCAAAAATGCACTGTACTGCTCTAAAATTTGTGCTTATGCGCAAGGCTTCCAACTTATTGATAAAGCGCAAGTGGCTTACAACTGGAAACTTAACTTCGGTGAAATCGCTCAAATTTGGCGTGGCGGTTGTATCATTCGTGCAAGATTCTTGCAAAAAATTACTGATGCTTATCAGCTGAATTCTCGCCTGAAAAACTTGATGCTGGATCCATATTTCACAGATGAAATGAATAAAGGTCAAGAAGGCTGGCGTAAAGTCATTGCACTTGCTGTCACAAACGGTATTCCAGCACAAGGCTTTGCTGCTGCATTAGCCTACTATGATGGCTATCGTAGCGCAGATTTACCAGCTAACTTGTTACAAGCGCAACGTGATTACTTTGGTGCTCACACCTATGAGCGTAAGGACAAACCACGTGGTGAATTCTTCCATCTGGATTGGCCAGAACCAAGTAGACCACAGATTGCGATTGATTAATCTGTAACTGTTGGTTTAACCAATGAAAGAGGGTGACGGATGTCATCCTCTTTTTTTATCATATTTAACTTAGTCAATTATGATAATGTTACTTCAGTAATAGGTGTTAAACGCAGTCGCAACTGGCTTCTATAAATCGATTGAAAATTTTTGATTTTTCCAAATCTAGCAAGCGCGCTTCTTTTGTTTTATCTGATTTGTTTGACTTTATTACAGCACTAGTATCCTGATGTGATACTTTGTTTAGATCTGTTTTTCTAATGGCAGTTTTCATGATGCTTTTTTTTCCTTTTGGGAGTTAAAATCACTAAAATTTTGTTTTAGTACCGTGATTGATTGCAATCTAGCAAATTAGTTCAACCTTGTTAATGCTTTTGTTGAATAACGCATGATAAATACTGGTTTTTTTGTAAATAATGTTTAGCTGTTGCACAATGGAGACAAGTATTGGTTCTGTAAGGTGCTTACTCTGAGTTTACTTAAAGATGCACTTAGCTCAATTTACAGACTCACAATCGTATTATCCGCGCTTAATTAGCCGCTAGTTAGCAAAAAAAGCTTTATACTGTTATTAACTTTTTACAACAGATTGCGTGATAGTTTAGTGGAAAATCAATATATCTTTTCTGTAAGCGTGAAAACTGCTTATTTACCAGAACAATCAAATGAAGAAGAGAGTCGCTTTGCTTTTGCCTATACTGTAACCATTACCAATACCGGCACTATTGCAGCACAACTAATCAGTCGGCACTGGATTATTACCGACGCTGATGGTAATACCAATGAAGTCCGTGGCCTAGGCGTTGTTGGCGCACAACCCATATTGCAGCCCAATGAAGCCTACGAATACACAAGCGGAACTGTTATCAACACGCGGGCAGGCTCTATGCATGGCAGCTATCAGATAGTTGCGGTAGATGGCACACAATTTGAAACAGAGATTGCACCGTTTACACTTGCAGCACCAAGAATACTACACTAGTGGAGCACATGATAAAAATAACCAAGACATTGTTGTGTATTATTTTTGTACTGCTCGCTAGCGCCTGCTCAAAACAAGCAGTTAAACCTGTTACAACAATGCCTTGCCAGTGTCCTCCAAATAAGGAGGTTGAAGCAAAACCACTACCCCCTGTACAACTTCCGCAGAAAGATAAAAACGCGCAGCCACCACAAGAAAAGCCTGTATTACCTGAAACAACGAAACTGCCATATGCCGAGTTAGCACTTGCAGATTGGAAAGACCTTGATGGCTTACTGAAAGATAATTTAACAGCAGCTTGGCCTGCATGGTTACAAAGTTGCACAACACTGATTAAAAGAGAGGTTTGGTCCCCAGCTTGCGAAGCTGCTCTTGCATTACAAAATCCTAATAATGCCGCTATCATTGAATACCTTTCAAACTACTTTAATGTTTATCAGGCACAGAATGAGGATGGCTCAACGGAAGGTATGATTACTGGTTACTATCAACCGTTGCTAAAAGGTAGCCGTAGCAAATCGGACAAATATCCCTATCCCCTTTATAAAGAACCAGAAGATCTAATCACGGTTGAGTTAGCAGATATTTATCCTGATCTTAAATACAAACGTATTCGAGGCAAGCTGGAAGGTAAGAAGCTAATTCCTTATGCGACGAGGGCAGAGATTGAGTCCGATCCGTCACCATTAGCTGGTAAAGAACTATTTTGGATAGATGATATTATTGATGTGTTCTTTTTGCATATCCAAGGCTCCGGTGTCGTCCAGCTAGAAGATGGCGGGCGAGTTCAAGTTGGCTATATCAACCAAAATGGTTACCCATACCAATCGATAGGGCGCCTCTTGGTCGAGCGCGGTGAATTAACACTCGATAAAGCGTCTATGAAAGGGATTAAAAACTGGGCTCGTTCCCATCTAGACCAACTTGAAGAGTTACTTAACAGCAACCCAAGTTATGTGTTTTTTAGAGAACTGCCTGCTGGGCTACCAGGTCCTTTAGGCGCATTAGGGGTACCCATTACAGCAGAGCGCAGTGTCGCCATTGATCCTAAATATATTCCATTAGGCGCGCCTATTTTCCTATCGACAACAGCACCTAATAGTAGCAAACCATTAAAACGCTTGATGATTGCGCAAGATACCGGAGGCGCAATCAAAGGTGGTGTGCGTGCTGATTTCTTCTGGGGTGCTGGTGATGCAGCGGGTGCCAAAGCAGGCGCCATGAAACAAGAAGGTAAAATCTGGGTGTTACTACCCAAAGGTTTTGTACTGCCAGAATAAGCTTTTATTTATACTAATAATAGGCTGATTAATAGGCTGATTGAACCAAGGTATCAGCTTATTTGTTACTGTTTTCGATGTGCTTTACAAGCGTTAGAGCAATATTTCACTTCTTCCCAAACTTTTGCCCATTTTTTCCGCCAACTAAATTCGCGCTGACAAACAATACAAGTTTTACTTGGCAGGTCACGCTTTTTTCTCATCACTGCCATAGTTTAATTTGGTAATTTATACTGAGATGATCCATGTGCGCGTGTAATTTTGACTGTTCGTAATTGCAAGTGCTTACAGGATTTTGTACGCACCCGTTTGCGCCAAAGCCTGTAACTACTAAAACTGAGCCATTGCTTCATTAATTTTTTTAACACGCTTTCATCCAAACCATAACGTTGTTGAATCACATCAAACGTGGTTTTATCTTCCCAGGCCATCTCAATAATTCTTGATTTATCATGTTCAATAAGCGCCCAATCGATTGGTAGTTTGCTGGTTTTTTTCATGTTACTACTTTATTTAATCAGAAAAATTAGTCATTAAAGTGATCGCTAAGTTCATCTATCGCCTATCATCAAAGCAGAAAAACTATTCCTTAGAAAAAATTTAAAAATATTTGTAAGTTTTTTTCTTGTACTCCTACTAATGTTCACCAGATACTATTTGGTAACTAATTTAACTTTTTTTAACTAGGAGTATCATAATGAAATCATTTTTTAACGTAAGCACATTAGTTTTGGGCTTGAGCTTGGCTGGCTCGGTATATGCTGGATCTTCTTTGCATACAGGTGGTGATGTTTATCAAGCACCTACTTCTGCAATATCTGAAATCAATTTTGCCAAACATTACGGCCAATTGTTTGATCAGTTAGACACTAATCATGATGGATTACTACAAGCAGCAGAGTTTCAAAAAGCTAGCAATATACAGGTTGTAAGCTTAACAAGTGGTGGTTACCAACGTAGCCCTATTACAATTAACGCTAGCAGTAAGCCATTAACCAAAAGCGCATTCATAGCTTTACAGAATGTAAAAGCGACGAACAAAGCTAAAAAAATGGCAGAGCAGTCAAATCCACAACAATGGTTATCTGACCATATTGGACATGGTTAAACGATACTGATTCTATAAGACCATTTCGGTCTTATAGAATCAGGCTGTTTCAGGAAATTATGCTTAACATTTTGGATACAGCATGATGCATAGTTACCGAAATTATGATTATTTATTATGGCAGATCGCTTACACTGGCTATTAGAAACATTTGACCTACATGCTGACGTCTTTCAAGCAGGCAAGCTATGCCACAATGCTGATTATGATGAGTCGGATAATGTTGGTTATATTCACATATTAAAAGAAGGCCAGCTAGATCTAGAAACAGTGGGCCACTCTACGCAGCGCTTTGACGAACCTGTTCTGATTTTTTACGTTAATGCCAAAAAACACCGTTTATCTCCAGTTAATGAGGCAAACATGGTCTGCGCAACCTTCAATTTTGACCAAACTTTAGGCAACCCATTAACAAAGTCATTCCCTGATGTTTTATGCGTCACTTTTAAAGAAATGCCACAGCTACAAAATGTTTTGGATTTACTTTTCGATGAAGCAATCGATCATCACTGTGGTCAGCAATCGATATTGAATCGACTCATTGAAGTTACTATTGTTTTATTGATTCGCTACTTAATGGACCAAAATAGAATTCATATAGGATTACTAGCTGGTCTGGCAGATAACAAATTAGCAAAAGCTATTAATGCTGTTCATGAATCACCAGCAAAAGCATGGTCATTAGAAACATTAGCAGTGGAGGCTGGCATGTCACGCGCACGTTTTGCTGCGCATTTTCACCAAACGATTGGCATAACACCACATGCTTATCTAACTGAATGGCGTATTAGTAAAGCAAAATCTTTGTTACTGCGTGGCAAGTCACTATCCTATGTTGTAGATGCTGTTGGCTACAGTGGCTTAAGTGCTTTTTCACGCGCCTTCTATGCGTTGGTAGGCATGCCGCCGAAAGCTTGGCTAAAGCAAAATGAACAAACTGTTCCGCCTACAAAATCATTGACCAAATAATCATTAGCAATTTAAGTATGGTTCTTCAGTCGAGACAATATGTCAAAAAACTGAGACCCTAAGTATGGCCATAAAAACTACTATTTAATTGTCAATGACGACAACTAAACAAGTAAAACTTAGGAGATATATGATGTTAAATAATCGTTTTAAAATGGCAATCAGCATACTATCGCTTCCAATTGCAATCGCTGTAACCACGGCACAAGCTGCTGATGAACACAATACCGTCCCTGGACTGACATATGCAGGTGCTCCGCTTGGCTTGCACGGTGTTGACCCAGTTGCATTTCTCGCGATCGGCAATCGTATAGATGGTACTGATAAATTTACTGGTGTACATCAAGGTGTTGCGTATTACTTTGCATCCGAGGATAACTTAAAAACGTTCAAAAACGCGCCAGATAAGTATGTGCCTGAATATGGTGGTTTCTGTGCTTTTGGTGCATCTGTAGGTAAAAAGTTTGATGGTGACCCGCGTTATGCAGCCATCCATAACAACAAACTTTATGTATTTTTGAATGAGACAGTGCTGAAGGAGTTTAATAAAGACCCTGCAGGTACTATTGCAAAGGCAAATCAAAACTGGAGCAAGATCCAGCATAAAGCTGCCACCAGCCTTTAGTAGTGGGATAGACTATTAGTTAATGCGGCAATACCATTGCCGCATTTTTTTGCCCTACTCACTTTTAAGAGCTATTTAATAAGCCCTGAATTCTTTCTTGTAAGTTAGGTAAAACCTCTTCTACAAACCATCCATTACGCTTTAACCAGCTATTATTCCGTGGGCTAGGGTGAGGTAAAACGATCTGGTTTGGCCATTTCAATGACCATGATTTCACTGCATCTGTTAGCGTATCTCTCGTATCAGGATAATAGTATTGATAGGCGTACTGCCCAATCACAATGGTTAAAGCGATATTAGGTAGCACTCCTATTAGCCTTTCTCTCCATTGCTCTGCACATTCAGGTCTTGGTGCTAAATCACCTGATTTGCCAGTCCCAGGGTAACAAAATCCCATTGGCAAAATCGCCACTTTCTTTACATCATAAAAATCATCCACTGCAAGCTTTAACCAACTACGCAAATGATCGCCGCTTGCATCAGCAAAGGGTTTATTCGCTAAATGCGCCTTCCTGCCCGGCGCCTGCCCAGCAATTAAAATCTTCGCTTTAGGGTGTAATTGCAGTATGGGATTTGGTGAAAAAGGCAGTGAGGACTCACACCTTTTGCAAGCATGTACTTCTTTTAATAAAGACTCAATATATTCGGCCATTATCTTTTCTCAAAAGAAAAAGCCTACTGGTTACTTACCAGTAAGCTCAAATTTAAAAACGTGATTAAAGATTCACCAAAGGAAAATCAACCACCGTATCAGCTATATTATTAGTATAGTTTGTCATGATGTTAATAATCACATTTGCAATTACTTCTATGATTAAAGCATCAGTCAATCCCTTAGCTCGTAAATCATCTATTGTGCCTAGATCGAGCATTCCTCGACTAACTACAATTTTTTTCGCAAATGAAACGATTAAATCGTCGATTGCTCCTACTGCACCACCTCTGCGTGCTCTATCTATTTCTGCTTCATTTAAGCCGGCTACCTTACCCAACATGGTATGCGCACTCAAACAATAGCGACATAAATTTACCTGTGCGACTGCTAGCGCTATCATTTCACGTTGCTTGCCTGTTAATAGACCATGTGTCAGGTTTTCAGAGAACTGTAAATAACTATCAAGCACAGGTTTTGAATGTGCAAATGTAGCAATCAAATTCGGCACCATACCTAATTTTGACTTCACAGCATTGAGCGTTGTAGCCGTATTTGCATCAGCATTACTTACTTTTACTGGTTGAATAATTGCCATTTCTATCCCTTTCTAATATCCACCAGTTGCCGCTTTACCAGCTGCTTTACCTGCTCTAAGCACTGGGTAATGCTGAATAAATACCAAATCCTGTTTCGCATTTGGTGAATGACAAGCAGCACAGGCATCATTTGGTAATACATCAGCTTTTGATTTTAATGATTGAAAATCTTCATTAGTAAATCTAAAGAAGCCCCAGTTACCGGGATTATTTGCGAAATGTGCCTTACTCTTGACCATCGCTTCTAGGCCAATATACTCACCTTCAAAATAACCATTTCCAGAAAAGCTAGTTTTGCTGCCCACACTCACCAACTCCTTGACTACAACTGTACCATCCCTAAACTCTCCTTTACTTTTCCAATGTGCCCAGCTGATTGGATCTATATAAACATTATGAAACTCTGGAAAAGCCGCTTGTCCATTATTCATATCATTTGGGGTTAATGGTGCTCCAATAAACACCCACTCTCGATAGCCAGTTGGACGAACCAATGAACCGTTGTTATCAAATTTAGCTAATGTTTGTTTTGCCGGTTGTGCTGCCTCCGTCTCCGACCCTAGAATTAACGCAGTAGTAAGCGATAAAGCGGCAACAATTAGCAACCCCAGCCGAAGCTTGTACATACTCCTCGTTTGTGTTGAATACATCATCATCTCCTAATTAATGAAATAATTGCCCAAATGGACAAAGCAATCTTCTATTAATCAAGAAATAAAAATGCTTAAATCGTCTGGAATTTTATACAGTTGGTCTCTTTTTATAACAAATGTTAGAACTGGTTAAGCTATAGAGAAATAGTCACTAATCAACAGAAATATAATAAGTGATAAATTGACGACCGAGTAAGTATGACTTTTTAACTTTAGTGGCAATTCTATTCAGTGCTTTGTATTGTGGTCTAGTGTCCAGCAAGTGAAACAATACTTGCTGATGACCAAGCTCTTTAGCCCATTTCATCATGGTTTTAAATATGGATAAACCATTACCCCAAAATTCGCTGGATAATACTATTGCTAACTCATAGCCATCATTATCTGGCTGTATTCCGCACCAACCGGCTAATTGTTTATCAAAATAAATTGCACGAATACGACAACCTAACAACAAATCGATGTTAACTTTATCTTTTACCCAGTCCTTGATGTTGTTTGTATTAAATGTCTCATGCTCAATCAAATGGGTTCTAAGTGTAGCTTCATTTAATACTCTCAACCAATCATCAGTATTCACATCCTCAAAGCGAACATATTCAATCTTACCCACTGGCACACTCCTCAATTACAATTAAGCATCATTATCACTTAAGCTTGGAACACCTTGTCGTCAAAATGTATGCCACTGCGTTTATACTTTCAAGCTAACATAAGAGGTGATTATCATGCACAAAAAAAGACAACGCATTGCAACACTTACTATATTCTCTGCACTACTAATCTACAGCATGGCATGGGCGGGGGACACATTAAAAGAACGCATCAAGGATTTTAAAGCGTCTCGACAAGATAACAATACTACTGTGTTAACTGCAGGTGACTACACTTTCAGCCTAAACAAAGTCCACAATAACAGACAGTACATGGTGCACATACCAAAAAGCTATAACCCAAATCAACCTACACCACTGGTGTTATCACTACATGGTGGGGGAGGCAACATGGAATATCAAGCTACAGATAAATACTATCATCTCGTTTCTAAATCTGAAGAAGCTGGGTTTATCGCTGTTTTCCCCAATGGTTATAGCCGCTTCCGCAGTGGAAAACTGGCTACATGGAACGCGGGGATATGCTGCGGTAAAGCCAGAGATGAAAATAGTGATGATGTAAGCGTGATCAAAGCAGTCGTCGCTGATATAAAATCACGTGCGAATATCGATAGCAATCGCATTTATGCAAATGGCATGTCGAACGGTGGCATGATGTCATATCGTTTAGCTTGCGAACTAACGGATACCTTTGCAGCTATTGCATCAGTAGCAGGCACTGATGGCACACAAAGTTGCAAACCTAGCCGGCCAATTTCTATTTTACATATCCATGCGCTAGATGATGACCATGTGCTGTTTAATGGTGGCTCTGGAGTAAAATCGAAAACGCATGCTGATTTTGTAGCAGTGCCAGATACCATCCAAAAATGGGTGAGTAAGAATGCCTGCCAACCGACTCAGCAGCGTGTATTAGAAGTGAAAGGTGCCTACTGCGACTTATATGCAAAATGCCAAAACAATACACAAGTGAAACTATGTGTAACCGAAACAGGTGGTCACTCATGGCCCGGTGGCTCCAAAGTTCGTGGTAATGCGGCAGGTTCAACAGCCATCAATGCAAACGACATTATCTGGCAGTTTTATCAAAATAACCCAAAATCATCTAATCGGTAGTTTAGTCATATTCAATTTTATATATGCCGTATGGTATATACCGATATAGGTACATCAGTAGATTTTTTATTGACCTTTAGGGCGCACAATACGTCTCATGATAAAGCGTTTCACAAAGAAGTGCTTTATAGATTAAAAACTAAATGACTAGGAGAGACGAAATGAAAACATTATCACTATTAAGCGCATTATTATTAAGTGTATCTATCAATGCATATGCAACACAAGGTGACAGCCAAGCAGCAGTTGGTTCACAAAAAGTATATCTTGCAGATGCTTCACAAGCTGATAAAGATGTGAACAACGCATTAAGACTTAAATTTATCAGCAGAAGGGCTGCACAAAACCCAGCTGTAAAAAACAAAGATGCTTATTCTGCAGATGATGATTGGGTGGGTGCAACTTATGTGGATGAGCAAGAAGAAAAAGCAGGTAAAAGACTAAATAGACAATTCAGAAGCAAAAGACCACACATCAACTATCAGTTTGATTAATGGTTGGTTCAAATAAAAACGGGCTTAGGCCCGTTTTTTAGCAACTAAATTGACGTTGGGCATGTCATAATTAATGAGTTATAGAGGAGCATTTATGAAACAAATTTTCACAGTAATTGCACTTCTGATTAGCGGGTGCGCAGCGCAAAGCCAATTAGCAAAATTAGATGAGCATGCATGGACAGAATATACATGCAGTGGCATAAAAAGCTGGAATGATTGCAAGCAAGCTGCACTTAGCGCTTGTCCTGATGGCTTTTATGTCAGGAATGAGCTTGAAAACATCACAATTCAACGTCGTGTTTTTGAAGCCGCATGTAAAAATCAGAGTTAATTAGAAACGCTAATGATTTAGCACATCATGCGAGAAAACAAAAGCCCGCTTAAAGCGGGCTTAGTTTTGCGTAGAACTAGAAGAGGGTTTAGTTGCTAGCGCAAATGGGGCAAGTACATCCAAACTGATGAAACGACCAAAATGCTTGCACCTGTCTTCTTTTGTAATGCATTATTTGTTCATTACGTACATTGTTACTTCAAAACCAAAACGCATTTCTGTAGCTGCTGGTGTTGTCCACATAATATTTCTCCTTGTGTATGTTCCGAACTGACTTCATGTCTTGTTCGTATGATTCTATTATCCATGTTTAACAAAAAAACACCCTATGCCTGTTCATGAACGCTAAGTCAGTAATTTCATGAATGGCCTATCCGATTAATTGTGACACTGTTACGTATTAGCTATTTACTCCCTAGCATATACATCTTTATCGTTGCGTTTTCTGCATAAATTGCACCATATCATCGAGTATAGTGCTGCTTCCTCTAAACGGCTTTGCTAATTTAGCAACCATATCAACATGTCCATAACTTGGATATGTTAGAACTTGAACTTGTCCCTTTTTTTCCTCTATTGCATTCGCTAAATTTATTGAGTTTTTTGGCCAAACAGTATCATCTTTAAGTCCAACCAAAAGCAGTGTCGGCTGGTTTTCTCCTGTTACAAAGTTGATAGGTTGCGATTGCCATCTTGTTTCTTCCGGCCCAAAAATATCTTTCAGCCGCTTGGACTGTAATGGCAAAAAATCATAAGGACCGGCAATTCCAATGAAAGCGCGAAACTGGTTAGGCTCTAAATCAACTGATGCCAAATAGTCTTTATTTAGATTTAACATCATACCGATATGGGCACCAGCTGAATGCCCAACTACAAAAATATTATCCGGGTCACCGCCATAATCTGCGATAGATTGTTTCACCCACTGTCCAGCTTTGACAGGGTCATGCATAAACTCGGGAAACTTAACATCTGGAAATACCCGATAATCAGGAATCACAGTTAAATAGCCTTTTGAAGTAAACGCCTCGGCAACAAATAGATAACTATCTTTATTACCAGAGTCCCATCCTCCACCGTAGTAAAAAAGCACAACAGGCAATGGTTTATCACCTATATTTTTAGGTATATAAAGATCAAGTTTTTGGCGATCTAATACACCATAAGTGATATTTTCTTTTATGTTGTACTGATCTGTAGGGATAATTGAATTCAATAATTTAACTGGGGAGCATGCACTAAATAATGCCGCAAACAATCCAACTGAGACCCGTTGCAGGATTGACCTGAAATTAATTTCCATAAATTTTTTCTATCCTAAACAATATTGCATTTTGCTAAGCATCAAGCTACACATCTAAATGAATGGTTAATTTGAAGCGATGTCAAGTTAATGCAGTGAGCTACATTAAAAGCGCTTAAAACATTTGTATGTCAGATAGATTTGAGGATAGTTCTCATATTTGTCTGATTTTAATCGACGTTCTAGTGCAATTCGCAAGTCATGCAAGCGCCTGACAGCAGCACATAGAGATTACATCGTGAACTGAACGAGCATGTCTTGAACTGCTTTTTCACTCATTCAATGCAGACTTGTTCTGTGGTCAGTCCTATTTATTTGGAACGGTAGGCAACTTCTCTTTTTTAGGTTTTTTTACTTCTTTATTGCTTTTCTGACCTTTTCCCATGATATTCCCTTTGTAAATTAATGACATTACTATCATAGGCTTATGGCAGAATTAAGGTAAATTACTTTGCCTGCTTCGTCAACATTCTTAATAATGCATTATCGCGCATCACATAATGATGAAACAGAGCAGCAACTGCATGTAGCCCAATTAAATAATAGCCAATCGTGCCACCTGTTTCATGAATCTCTTTAAATAAATCACCTAGGGCTTTATTCTCGCCCATCAAAGCTGGTAATTCCAATCCAAAAAAAGGAATAACCTTTCCTTTAGCGCTTAACATTAACCAACCAAGTATAGGCAAACCAATCATCAATAAATATAATAATCCTTGTACAATTTTTGATAATACATGTTGCCATTTTGGTGGCGTTGGTAGGATCTCGGGACGCTTAGTTTGAACAATAAAAAATAGGCGCACCCAAATTAAAAGCAAGACACAAAGCCCAAGCATAAAATGCCACATCTTGAGGGCTTCACGCGGGTCGCTGCCTTTAGGATAGATTTCTCTTAGCTCAATACAGGCGTAAACAGCCACTATTAATAAAAACATCAACCAATGCATCGTAATAGAAATTGCACTGTAGCGACTTGAATGTTGTCTTTGTTCCATGACTGAGTCCTTTTATTAATAATTATTTTTTAATGCTCTAAACTCTTCAATAATATATTACTTCGTTATTTTTATGATTAGCATTCACACATAAATTGATATAGCTCAATATGTGCGCTCATATAATATATATTATTATATATTGTTTTTTAATATATTGAAGTGAGCCATCATGTCAAAAGAATACAAGGTAATTACAACTGAAATCTCATCAAGCTTAAAACAATTACGCACCACTATGCCAGAAGTGATGCAGGCATTTGGGCTATTGTCAGCCGCGGCTACTAAAGATGGAGCATTGGATAAAAAGACCAAAGAGTTAATTGCTCTTGCTTTAGGTGTAGCATCACATTGTGATGGCTGCATAGGTTTTCATACACAATCATTAGCTAGATTAGGTGCTAGTAAGCAAGAACTAATGGAAACATTAAGCATGGCAATCTATATGGGTGGCGGGCCATCACTTATGTATGCGGCAGACGCCATTAACGCGTTCGACCAAACCAGCAATATATAACTTTCAATCAATTTAACTATAAAGAGGTTTTATGATGAAAAAAGTAATCATCACTTCCATACTCATTTTATCTGGTTGCCAAACACACACAGTAAATACGCAAACCTATTTGCAAGATGCGCAAAAAACTGCGCAAGCATTTATGCAACAACTAGGCGGCACACTCAAACAACAAATTCAGAGCCAAGGCGTGGTAAGTGCAATCCCTTTTTGCAAACAAGTTGCTCCAACAATTGCAAATCAGTACAGCACTGATGTTAGAACCGTCAAACGTGTATCAACAAAAGCAAGAAATCGTATACAAGGCATACCCGATGCTTGGGAAGAGCAAGCGCTCGCTAACCTTACGCAAAAAGTAAATACTAAGACAGCTGATGCGCCGATAGAATTTAGCCAAGTCACTACAGAAAACGGCGAACAATACTATCGTTATGCAAAAGCAATAACAGTTCAAGGCATCTGTTTACAATGCCATGGACAACCAAAAGATATATCTACCGACGTCAACGCTGCGCTAGATAAACATTATCCCAATGATATTGCGCGAGGCTATAAAGTTGGTGATTTACGCGGTGCTGTATCAATCAAATACAAGCTTAATTAGTTCGACTGATAAGAGAAAACAAAAGCCCGCTTAAAGCGGGCTTAGTTTTGCGTAGAACTAGAAGAGGGTTTAGTTGCTAGCGCAAATGGGGCAAGTACATCCAAACTGATGAAACGACCAAAATGCTTGCACCTGTCTTCTTTTGTAATGCATTATTTGTTCATTACGTACATTGTTACTTCAAAACCAAAACGCATTTCTGTAGCTGCTGGTGTTGTCCACATAATATTTCTCCTTGTGTATGTTCCGAACTGACTTCATGTCTTGTTCGTATGATTCTATTATCCATGTTTAACAAAAAAACACCCTATGCCTGTTCATGAACTTGCTATGCTTAAAATCATGAGTACCACATCAGTTAGATCACTTGCTGCTTTTCATACTACCATTTTGAACCATGGGTATAAATAACCATCTTAAGTTATTTGAATTTTCTAACTATATATGCCTCCCATTAATATCGTTTGGTTCAAGCGTGATTTGCGTATTCATGACCACGCCGCACTTTCTAACGCACTAAAAAGTGGGCCCGTACTAGCGCTCTATTGCTGGGAACCAGCTATGTGGCAATCAGATGATGCATCATTATCACAGCAGGCATTTGTGGGTGAATGCCTCAAGTCACTAAGAGCAGCCTTAAATGAACATGGCATTACATTACATATTTCATCCATGGGTATCATTGAAAGCCTGACGTTTCTCATACAAAAGCAAACGATCACATCGATACATAGCCATGAAGAAACAGGTAATTTAGTCAGTTACAGCATTGATAAATCAGTAAAAAAATGGTGCGAAACTCATCAAGTTGAGTGGTATGAGCATGCTCAAAATGGAGTGGTGCGCAGACTTAAGTCGCGTGATGAATGGCATGCTAATTGGGAGCTTCATATGCAGGCTACCAAGCAAACACTACCTAATGTACATAATAGCCACCCTATCATTGAACTTCCCAAACAAGCTGTCACTAGAGCTAGAGGTGAAGATAAACCACTACGTCAAATTGGCGGCAGGGAAAAGGCAGTAGACCTACTCAACAGCTTTCTCAAAAATCGCTCAAGACGCTACCGTGGCGGCATATCTAGTCCGGTTAAAGCCAGTGAGGCAAGCTCTAGATTATCACCATACATTGCATGGGGTTGCATTTCAATCAGAGAGGTAGTGCAAGCATGCCGTAATACAGTAGCCCAACAGCAAGCTGAAGGTTTGAATACGAGAGACCCGCTGATATTAGGCTTAAGGAGTTTTGAAAGTAGACTACACTGGCACTGCCATTTTATGCAAAAGTTAGAGAGTGAACCGACACTTGAACACCAACACATGCATAGCGCGCATGCTGGTATCCGAGATGAATACTATCAGGACACTGAATCCAAAAAGCGATTAATTGCATGGTGTAGTGGGCAAACAGGCTGGCCGCTAGTTGATGCGTGCCTCGCTATGCTGAGACAAACCGGTTGGATTAATTTCAGAATGCGCGCCATGTTGATGAGTTCAGCTTCCTACTTACTCTGGCTACATTGGCGAGAAACAGGCCTGCATCTAGCAAGAGAGTTTGTCGACTATGAGCCAGGCATACATTGGCCACAAGTACAAATGCAGTCTGGCTCTACGGGTATCAATACAGTTCGCATCTACAATCCAATCAAACAGGCACGAGATCAAGACCCACGCGGGCAATTTGTGCGACAATGGATTCCAACATTAAGACATGTACCAGATACTTGGTTGTTTGAACCGTATCGAATGCCAAAGAATCTGCAAATGCAATATGGCTGTATATTGGAAAAAGATTATCCACTTCCGTTAGTAGATATCCAACCGGCCATGCAGCAGGCCAGACTACACATTACGGCAGCCAGAAAAAATCACCTCAAGCAGGATGAAACAAAAAAAGTATTACATAAACATGGGTCAAGAACCCGTTCCAGAGATGTACAAAGGCCAAAAAAGAAGACCACAAAAGCACCAGATCAATATTCACTTTTTTAAATTTACTTGACTGAATAATTTAACCTCATGAACAAAGCAAACATCATTAAATGGGATATTCCTAATGATCAAAATGCGCGTGATAACGATATGAATCAGTGGTTTGCGCATTCGAATAGCAAAAGATCACATTGTCTGACAGCAAACTTCAGAGGCGGGCGCAAAGAAGCACTAATCAAGCTTAAATCCGTCAATGGTGAAACGTATGGTAAAACCAGAAACTTTCTAAAGGGTGATGTAACACACTTGTCTCCATATCTGAGACATGGTTGCATTAGCATTCCAGAAGCAGTCAACGAAGTACGTGAACGGTTTGGTAATCAAGCAGAAAAGTTGCTTAATGAATTTGCATGGCGTGAATACTGGCGAACAGTGTGGTATGCCTATGGCGATGCCATCATGCATGATATGCAAGCACCTAAGGTAAAACTGAGCTACAACGTGTTAGCTGATGACATTCAATCTGCATCAACGGGATTACCCTGTATGGATAGCTTTATCACAGAGCTTGCAGAGATTGGTTATCTGCATAATCATGCCCGCATGTGGTTGGCCGCTTACATAGTCCATTGGCGTCGCACTGACTGGCAACAGGGCGCACAGTGGATGCACGACCAACTACTAGATGGTGACTATGCGAGCAACCATCTTTCATGGCAATGGATAAGCTCTACTTTCAGCCATAAACCCTACTTTTTTAATCAAGAAAATTTAGCTAAATATTCGCAAAACCAATACTGCGAATCATGCAAAGCACATTGTCCGTTTAAAGCTAGTTATAGCGAACTTGAACAACGACTATTCGAGCCAAGCCAACAACTTGCCAGAGAATATACTTTGAATAATGCGGCGGATGTCGACTTGCCAGTAGGGGATCAAACTTTTGTTTGGGTACATGATGAAATGCTCAATAGCGAGCACTCACTATTGCAACTCCCACATAAAAAGCTATTTATTTTTGATACTGATTACTACCACGATTGGTCAATATTGAGGCTACAATTTATGGCTGACTGCTTATTAGAAATGCCTAATGTAACTGTTTGGATAGGTAAAACAAGTACTGTACTTGCACACTTAAAAACCCAGCACATCATCACCCAAGACACTCCAAACCAACAACTGAAACGATTAGTGGCTGGTTATGCAATCACTTGGCGACCAGAAGAAAAAGTATGTACCAAGGCATTAAGTAAAGAAGACGTTAAAAGCTTTTCAAAATTTTGGAGAATAGCATCACAAGATTTTATTGATAGCGCAGCAAAGTCTCACCCATTTATTCGTCATCGCAATTAAGGCAGCAACTATTCTGCATCACCAAAGTCCTAGGAGCATGGAAAAAACACAACTTGAAGCACTAAGTATTTTTTATGATGGCAATTGTCCGCTTTGCCTTGCAGAAATTCATGTACTCAAAAACAACAACAAACAGCAATTACTCACTTTTATAGACGTGCATGACAATAATGCATTCGGCCAAACGATTAGTTGCAATCTAGCTTTAAAAGTGATTCATGCTCAATTAGCTAGCGGTAAAGTGA
The DNA here is from genome assembly GCA_048058875.1 of Methylotenera sp. Lineage (GTDB taxonomy): Bacteria > Pseudomonadota > Gammaproteobacteria > Burkholderiales > Methylophilaceae. The sequence continues at coordinate 205,712 of JBLLNR010000001.1, forward strand.
TTAAAGGACCAAAAGTTTTTGAAGAAGCTTATAAGCGCTCTGATCTAAAAATCATGAAATGGTTATTTTCATTTAAACTATTCCAAGGATTCTATGCTGTTTTCTATCCATTATTTGCAAAATTTAGGCATCAGATTTCAAAGCTGATTGGACCAATTATGTTGAAATTAGCAAAGTATAAATACCCTGAATCATAGCCTCACATAGCAAACTCAAATAAACCAATCAAAAGAACGCTTACATGAAATCTAGCAAACGGTTTGTTAATGCCAAAAAACTGCTCAATAGCAAATGGACTGCTGTTAATCCAATCAACAAAGAAAAGCATTTTTTGGTCACAAAGTTGATAACGCCAGAAACAAATGACCAAAACATCGAGTTAATTGAATTAGAGGCGGTCTTTACCAAACGCTGCCAAATCTTGCCATGGCAACAATTGAATGAAAGTGCATTATGGTTGCAAGGTTGGTTGTAACACTTTGTTAAGATGACAATTAATGCTTAAGTTTTGTCATGCTATACTCGCCTCAACACAATACTTATCAGCTTAAATAACTTAACAATATGGTGCAATACAACCCAAAAGACTGGCTTACCTTTATCTTTCGTTTTCATGAGTCGGATACTTTTAGGCAGCTTATCCCAATGATGATTTTGATTGGCAGTTATGCAGGTGGGGTTGCTTATCTAGAAATAGAGTATTGGCAGCTTTCTGCACAAAGTCACGTTAAAAACATCCCTTTGTTGCACACCACTGTGGGTTTTGTACTATCACTATTATTGGCTTACAGAACCAATACTGCTTATGAGCGCTGGTGGGAAGGTAGAAAATTATGGGGTGCTTTAGTTAATAATAGCCGCAACTTAGCGCTAAAAATTTCTGCTTATTGTACGGAAGAAAGCGACCGCGACTTTTTCAAAAAAGCTATACCCACTTATGCTGCTGTGCTAGCAGAACATTTAGGCAATGAAGAAGTGAGCAAGATGTTATTTGAAGGTTTAGATTTAGCAATTGACCACAAAAAACATAGCCCAAACCAAGTGGCAAAGTTGTTATTCCAACATGCCAACCAACTTTATACATCAGGCAAAATAACAGGGGAACAGTTCTATATTATTAATGCCGAGCTACAATCTTTTACCGATATTTGCGGCGCTTGTGAACGTATTAGGAACACTCCTATTCCTTACTCTTACAGTGCTTTTATCAAAAAATTTATCTTTTTTTATGTCATGACGCTGCCATTTGGTTTTGTGTTTAGCTTGGGTTATTACGTCATCCCAATTGTTGTGTTTATTTTTTACGTATTAGCCAGTTTAGAGCTAATTGCCGAAGAAATAGAAGACCCATTTGGCAACGATGAAAATGACTTACCCACCAAAAAAATGGCCGCTAATATTAAAAAACATGTGGAAGAATTGCTTTAAAAACGTCGTTTACTAAAGCATAAAACCTCAAACACGGCACATCTCAATAGCACTTTTGCTGGCATTGGTCGGTCAACAATCCAATCCTATTAACTGTTAAACAGAACGTTTTATTAATAAAAATATATTTTTATTATGCAAAAAAAAGCGGTATTGTTTCTTGCAAACTGAATCATTCCATTCAATGAGTTTTAATGGTTTGCGCTTACAGTAGAAGAAACCATGCCCGATGAAAAAAAAGATTGAAGAACTCAATGTATTGGCAAGACTATCAGAATTAGTCTTTGGCGATGGGTTTTTGCATTATGGCTTGTGGCCTTCTGGTCTGCCAGATAAGCCATCGCTATCTGCACTTGGCAAAGCACAAACTGATTTTGTCGACCGTCTTGAATCTGCTTTTCCACCAAACACCAAAACCATTCTAGATGTAGGTTCTGGCACAGGTGCTATTGCAATGTATCTATCGCGTCTTGGCTATAGCATGACCTGCATTTGTCCATCCGCAACCATGAATGATTTAGCACGTGCAAAATTACCTAATGGCACCGCTGTCTACACCACCAAATTTGAAGCGTTTGAGCACGAAGAGATGTTCGATATCTGTATATTTGCAGAAAGCTTTCACTATATTGACTTACAAACCGCCTTATCCAAATCTGCTCATCTAGCTAAACGCGGTGTGGTGATTTTTGATTATTTCCGTCGCGCACCTAAAGAAGCAAAAGCAACAGAACAGGGCACACGTGGCACGCATGCAGATTTTTTAGCAGCATTAGAACAGCAAAACGCCTTCCGTGTTGTACAAGACAACGATTTGACTGCGTCTATTGCGCCCACATTTCTACTACTGGATCATCTACAAGCCAACCACGTTGCACCATTGTTGTCCGACATTCGCGCACAAATGAAAGCGCGCGCGCCTATTCGGGCATGGCTGGCAGAAAAGTTTCTGGGCCGTCAGCTAGACAAATTGGGCCGCAAAAAAAACCGCGCCTCTAAATTTGCGGACACATTTGAATATCGATTAATTACGCTAGAAAAAATCGTTGCAGACCGAACCACACCATGACTTTGACTACATTGCTACTCTCCTACGCTATGCATGGTAATAATCAGGATGCTTATTATCCGAAATAATGGAAAAAGCCATATAATTGATTATGCTCAATAGTTAGCAACCTATTATCCACCGGCTGAAATATCCACTTTATTTAAGCCTTAAACTTTAAATGAAGTAGTAGCTCGAGATGCTATTGTTAGTGCAAAGTTCGTCATTGCGAGGATTAAAACGACGAAGCAATCTATTATTTGAATCGTTTTCCAGCCTATCAATCGCTAACTTTAAGACAAGGCAAACTTATACTTTGCCTGATTAGTGACGAACTCTAGTCTGCATAAGCAGATTGATTTCTGCCGCCATTTTTAGCACGATACAGTGCTTCGTCCGCACGTGAGAATAGATGATCGCTGGTCTCATCTAAATTGTATTCGGCAATACCTATGCTCACCGTGATTGGCTCTTTAGCCTCAATTGCACTCGCTAGTTTCTCGGCTGAGATTTCTCGTATTTTTTCTGCAACAACAAAAGCCGACTCTGCATCGCAATTAGCCAATGCAACAACAAACTCCTCTCCGCCCCAACGACAAATGGCATCGCAAGCACGCACGCTATCACGTAATATCTCTGCGATACTCTGTAAAACAACATCACCTTTCAAATGTCCTAATTCATCGTTCACTTTTTTAAAGTGGTCAATATCAATCAATAAAATACTTAGTGGCTCTTGCGAGCGCTCTGCAGATCTGAGCATTTGATTGAACACTGGCTCAAAACCCTGACGACTGGCTAAATTGGTTAAATAGTCCCTTGTGAGTAATTCACGCAGTTCTGATTGATGGCGCTGAATAAGAAAATGAATTAACCACCCAATTACAAAAGTAAGTAGCACGCTCAACAGCAGATTAACCCATAATGATTGCAGCATTGCAGCCTGTTCTGTGTGTGCTTCTTCAATCACAATATACCAATCCAGCTCATCAACAAAACGAGTGCTGACAAATACATTGTGCTTGCCATTATTGTAGGTAAAAGTAGATGAAGGCGTATCGAGTAACTGTTGGCTAATAGCCTGCATGCCGACCATATCATGCAATGATTTCTCTTTGTAGAAACTTGTCCCGTGTAATGTCACCTCACCTTTTTTGTTCACGAAATAAACAGTTCTGTTGAACTGTTGCTGGTACTCGTCAATGCGATTGCGAATAATCTCCGATGCTAGACCTACACCTATAACACCCAAAAGTTGATGATTGTAGTCATAAACCTTATGATTAACAAAAAAGTTAGTCCTATTAGGATCTGCCGTATCGGCATCCAAATTAATATCGTAATCAGCTTTGGCGTTAATCGCTTTGTAATACCATGCATCATTGGGGTCTTTTGGACTAACCTTTTTTAACACGCCACTGCTATGATAATAGCGAAGCGTTTTATCCGAAATAAAGAAAGACGTGATGGTGTGATACTGCTGCTGAATTTCATTCAAATAATTAATAATAGGCTGGCTATCTTTTTCGCCACTTATAATCCAATCACGCACAAAAGTATCTTTAGCCATGACGGATGAGATCAGCACAGGGCTAATTAAGTCACGCTGAACATGTGAATAAATATTATCCCTAGTCAAGGGCATGCTATAGGTGCGAATCCGATTTTGTATAGACTTATTTGCCAAGTAATAACTGATTAAACTCGTCGCAGCAAACCCGATTAACAATAACAAACTAATACCAACCACAAATAGGCGGCTATAGTTACTCTCTACTTTTTTATCTGATGCCATCAATAACCCTAAGCCATGATAATAACTACTGTCATATCTGCAAGTTTACTGTTATTAAAACGCCTATTACATCATAGATTGTAAATTTTCTATAAAGGAAATTGCGGGTTAATTGTGGGTTGCTTGCTAGTTTAAAATTATTGTACGGAATACAAGCGAGTCCAATCTAAAAGCTAAAGAAATAGAAGACCCGTTTAGCAATGATGAAAATATGACCCATCATCAAAAAAATGGCGGCCAATATTAAAAGACACATACAAGAACTAATGTGATATTCAATTCATTAAACTTTACCATTTCATTACAATAACTCATTGATATATTGTTTTTTTAACTTTTAATCAAAATGATTGTCTAAGATTTTGTTGATAAAAAAGGAGATAAAAATGACACGTTTAATGATTGGCACAAGCTTATTTGCAATGACACTAGCTTCAACTTCTGCTTTTGCAGAGATGGGACATGAATTTGAAAATGATTACGAACATGATTATTTGCACAAGAACTTCAAACCCGAAGTTTATGATACTTTAAGTACCTGCCTTGACAAGGTTTTTAAAATGCATGATGGCAAGATAGTAAAACTAGAATACAAAACAGAGAATAAAGTCCCGGTATATGAATTTGATGTGCAAACACGAGCTGGCAAAGCATGGGAAATTGAGTGTAGAGTTAAAGACGGAAAAATTACTGAGACAGAAGAAGAAGTCAAAAAAGATGACCCAAGATTTGTTAAGCTAGCTAAAATTACTGAAAGAAAAGCGGAAGAAATTGCACTAGCCGCACATCCTGGCACTGTTATTGAAGTTGAATACGAGCTTGAGGAAAATGGTGATGCCTCTTATGAATTTGACATTTTAGAAGCCGATAACGAAGAAATTAAAGTAGAAGTTAATGCTGCAACTGGTAAAATTGTTGAAGTAACTTACGAATCTTACCAAATTGGTCACGAGTAGTATTTTGTCAACATTGGTGAAAAGCTAACTTAGTCAAGCTCGAACCAATAGCAAAAAGCCAGCGTTAAGCTGGCTTTTTTATGCTATGCATGTTGCCTGATATTAAGAAAAGCGTTTTCATACGTAAGCGTTTTCTCCAGTTATTCATGTCTCGGATTGTGAGCGAGTCCGCCCTAAGGGCTGAAAGTCAATTAAGTTGGCTGACTCCTTGATATTTAACAAACTCAACTAAAAATATGCAGGTGCTTCCGACAGCGTTTTGCCGCAACTACAAACACCATCACATTTAACTACATCATTCATTTTTTTGCACGCAAAACAACGCACCCACATTGGGTTAATATGATGTGGCATCCAAACACTGGTGTAACCAGCAGAAGATAAATTAGACCAAAACTGTTTCATGGCCTCCTTATGCGATGGGCTATGCATAATTTGTGAGACTTGTTCTGGTTTTTCCCATGCCGTAATGGTGATGCCTCTGCCACCTAAACGCGCCGTAGTAATACCAATAAAACCTTCCATACCCATCATCTCTTTCATGGTTTCTCTTGAAAGCCTTTGCACTTCAGCCGTTTCTTCTTGCTCGTTCCAAATACTGGTAATACTAAAAGCACCAGGTTTTGACTTTTTACCTGATTGAACAGAAACTGAAGTACCAAAATTAAACGGTCCAACTGCAAATGGCTGGACAATTACATTAAGACCTAATTGAACAGGCACTGCTTTAGAATCAAAGTAACCTATTACCGATTGAATGCCATCATCGCTCACTTCAATAATATCAACGCCATTTAGAGATACTGATTTACCAGATGGCGGCAAACCATTAAGTGAGCCAGTGTTAGTTCCAGTCATTACCCATTCAGCCAAAAACTTATTTGCACTTAGCGCATAAAACCCAGCACTTGCAAACGCTAAATCGGGGAAGGCATTCCAAAGATGTTCTGCATACAGTTCAGGCTTTTGGCCTGAAACCTCTCCTACAGATGGATCTTGATACGTGCCACCATCACTAAATACAGCGCGCAATGCTACAGCGTCATGCGCATTCCAGGCGTCAAAATAAGCGGTACAAAATTGATTCTCTTGCATGTTATTTCTCCCTTAAGTAGAACTGCGATGCTTTTTATTTTTCCTTCACTATAAACGATAATATGATGCAAAGCTAATGCATGAAATAAGAATGTTCTCCAACAAATTTATGGTGTTTGACACCAAGAATAATCAAAATAACGTTTCCGAACTGACCATCACGCAACTATTAACAAAAATTATTCACTTACTACACAGTAACAATAGCGCGGTTAAAATCATCATCATTCAAATAACAGATGATTATAATGCATTATCTCGCTTGGAAAGTCGCTTACGATTTAAACCAAGCTAACTCAGGAATAAGAGTTATCCCTCTTTTCCGCACATGGGATATGAATAGAGATTCTTTTGATGGTGTGCACCCAAGCCTAATAGGGCAAGATAAAATTGCCAACTTGGTTTATGAAAAAATAAATAAATTAGTGACTAAATAAATTTCATAAACTCAGGAATTTCTCACCCAATCTGGGCTTGAACTAATGGTGTCTGATTCTATTTATGCGCGTTTGTGCATCAGCTAGAGAGTCACGCAACTTTTATTCAAATTTGCTACGCGTGAGAGTGATTCTTTAATTTGGTCTCGTGGCACAAAAAACGTTTCTCTAATAAAGTGTTCTTCAAACTGCTCACATTTTTTTATAGGCATTTCATTCAAAGCTACTACTACACAACTTGGATTATTCAGCATAATTTCTTCAAAAAAACCAGCATTGTTGGCTTTCACTGAATAATTATCGACTGAACCCAACGCTTTAATCATCATATTGGATAAACGTTTAGGAGAAGTACATTGATTGATAGTTTGAATAAACGCTTTTTGCGCAGCTAACTTTTGCGTGCTAAAAGAAGTGTTTATATTGCTAGAACTGTTTGTGTTGGCAGACAAAGTTGAAGAAAAAGCTAATCCTGCTAATAAAAAGGCAATAATACGCATTAAAAACTCCTAAAAGGGTACTTGTGGTACCCAAATAAAAAAGTCATATTTTTGATATGACTATTAAAATAGTGCCCTTTAGTGTTTTACAATACAATTAAGTTCAATCTTCCAAAGGCTTACGCTCCCTTACAAAAAGGGATTTGATTAACGCAAAAGTCGGACTCGCAACGATGATTGTAAAGCTTGACAATAAGGTTAATAAACAATAAGTGGTTCATTAAATAGATTCCATTCGTCAGACTACTAGTCCGCACTACTCCATTAACCAAAACTGGGTATAGCTGGAATTATTTAGTTTATTTAACATTTAAGTTTCAACGATAAAAACTAAAATAATGAAACCTCTAACCACTTTACTTTTTTGCCTAGCAGCTACTTCAACTTCTGCTGAAGTCATTACCTCTCCTGCCAATAGTGCGCTAAGTGGTGCAAGCATTATCACTTTCGATAGTTTACCCATAGGCTACATACAAGATAGTTTTCATGCAGGTGCTCATTCAGATGGTGTCACTTTTACCGAAGATACAGTCACAATTGATGGTGTTACCTTTTCAAATGGAGGTGACACAACATACTTTGCAGCAGGGGAAGTGCCTGGGCCAGATGCTATTAGACTAGCGCTTGACGGAATAGCCATCAGAAGAGAAGGTGAGCAGTTTGGGTTAATTCCGCCATCCACATCTAGCAATCATGTATTACAGCAGCGTACAGAAAACAGGACACCTTTCTTGGATAGTCCAGGACGCCTTAACACTATAACAGTTGATTTTAATCCCCCTGTAAGCGCATTTGGACTTATCGCTGGCGGCAACCAACCCAACGATACACTTCAAGTCTTTAACACGGATCATGTACAAATTGCTACTATTTCACGCACTGCAGGCTCCCCAGTTGAAACCACTACCTACTCGCAAGATTATTTTATCGGTTACAGCATTAGTCCATCCAGTGGCGATAAAATTAGTTATATCAAATACGGCAATAGGCATAGTCATGATGCCATATGGATAGATAACTTAACCTATAAAAAAGGCCTTAGTAACATCAATATATTCTGGCGTAATTTTTGGCGCTGGATTCCACCATGGATACCGCTTTTCATCGTTACAATTTTTGCTTCTGTACATCTTTTACACCGCAGCAATACAAAACAAACTAAACGGTAACGCTCAGGTTTCTAATAATTGCATCCGCGTGGGTCGTACCTGCTTACGGTACGCCATGTAAGATTGGTGGGTTTTAATGCGGGGGACTGCAAGCGAATCCGCCCTAGGGCTAATTATTTAACTCCATAGATTCAACATTCAAAGACTTCTCTTTTGTGGTAACCAAAATAAGTTGTTTATTTTTGCTTAAAACAAACTGGCACTGATCTCTTTCCATCGAAACACAGTCAACCACTTCCTGATAGCCTTTTTCATAAACGCTTTGTGCATATAGGCTCGTATCATTAATTTTTTTATTAGGCACTACTTGCCAGCCCTCACTGATTAAGCTTTCTCTGACTTGCGAATATGGCTTATTAAGGTATTGCTTAAAATCAGTTTCTCCCGCATATACTGGGAAACTAAAAACACTGCTTATTAACAGCGCAACTACCATTGATATTTTCATTGGATGATCTTTTTGATAATTCAGATTTAAAATTATCTGAGTCAATTATTTGCAAAAGGTTGCCTTAATTTCAAATCGTACTTAAAACTTAAGCTGACTGCTTTATTGATTTTTTCACGTAAGTAAATTGACTCTGGGGTAACCCAATTTATTTTTGATTTTATCAAGTTGGCTGACCCCTTGATTTAAGTTGGCTGACCCCTTGATTTAAGTTGGCTGACCCCTTGATTTCAACCCAATTTCTTAATTACTTCATCTACTAAGCTATCTAAAAGTGGGAAGTTTTTATTTAGTGCGCCTTTAGTCGAATTAAAATCATTTGCAAGTTTGCTTTTAACTAACTCAATAAAATTTTCAATATCATTTTTACCTTTTTGCTGTAAATATATTTTCATTTGTTTAAGAAATGGCTCATTTTCATTTAGCTCAATATCACATTCTGCTTCACTATAAAAATTTTTGTAAGAATCTTTCAAAGTACTCTCAACATAATTTTTACCTAATAAATCCTCTAGAGTACCCGCTTCTATTACCCCACCAACGAGGTCTCTTATTGTAAGCACATTCGTTTCCGAGTACATACCGCCAATTTTAATGATTTTATTCTTATAAGTCTTTCCATCTTTATCATCGTCTAAAATCACCAAAGGCGTTATATTTGTATCGTTTAATTTTGCTGCGAGCGTATCAATATTGCTACCATGCCCATTAGTTATGCCCACTCCTTGCTTTTCTTTAATATTTAATACTTTTTGTAAAATTACTTTATCTGATGCACCTTCAACTAGAATACTGTGAGGATTCAATAAATCCTTATAAACCTCTATGCCAAAGGCTTCTCGCAACACCTCATCATCTATTACGCCTGTGTGCTTATCTATATGAAATCTATTTGTGACTGCAAACTTATTTTTTTTAATAATTACATTTCTTTCTTTGTTCTTTTTGTCTACCAAAAACGGAGAGTGAGTAGAAACATAGACATAATTATTTATTCCGATTTTTAATAGCTCTTCTCGTAAATCCCTAATACCAGATGGATGTAGATGAAGTTCTGGCTCATCAATAAGAATTAATTGATTCTTTAAGAGTTCACGTTCGTTTTCAATTGATAAAGAAAGTATTAGTGACAAGAAATGCTGTGCACCTGCACTCCTACCCGTTATAGAGTGAAATTGAAACTCATTTTCCTCACCAGAGTCTTTAATTAGAAGTGTAAATTTCCCAGACTCTGTAATTTCGATGATGATATCGATGTCATGTTTCCAAACTTTTTTGATATATTGGTCAAGTGACTTTTGTAATTTAGTTTTTAATATATTTCGGTGCTTACCTTCAGCTACTTTTCCAATTGCGGACGCAATTGAACTCTTGTCTTTATAGCCAGCCAGCATAAAAATATTCTTTAGAGCTGGTTTAGCATATACGTCTTTTGCAAATAAGTTTAAATCTTCATCTTTTGAAATGAGGTACTCAGATGAAGGTTTCCAAAAGGTAGCTCTTGGCTCATGAGTTTTAATATTTTCTATGATTTTGGTGCTGAATAAATCATTAAATTTATCAATAGTTAACTCTTCAAATGTTTCGTCATCAGCTGTTCGACTAATTTGATACTCAACTTTTTTACTGCCGGCTGCAACACTTAATTTGCTTATAAATAGCCTCTTTGTAAGATTTTCGACTTCATACTCATAGTTATCAAAAAAGTTTTCTGAATCTGAATTAAGATAAATATTTTTTGTAATTTTAACTATTTTAAAGTCTAGTAAATCTCCATTTTCAATCTCGTTTTTTATAGCTTTTACATAGGTATCTTTATTTTCATACTCTAATGAAAACCACAAATCAACTGGACTATTCCCATCATCCTTTTGATTATGGTAGTCTTCATAGCTAAATTCACCTTCGGGAGTGTCTAGAAATGACATCGCTTCTAAGATGTTACTTTTCCCTGATTCATTTACACCTAAAAACATATTAGTGTAACTCGAGCCATATTTCTTTATATCAAACTCAAGTTCTTGTATTGATTTAAAATTTTCTATTTTAATTTTTGTAAGTTTCATATTTTCTGCCTTTCTTACTGTTTTTTTGAGTACTCAGAAACACAAAAAGGAGCCTCAGCTCCTTTTCCGTCACAACTTAAATTCTACCCACATTTACTTTCCCCACAATTGAGGCAGGTCAAGCATCCGTCCATAATAATGCTGGCTTTAACCGAACATTTTTTACATAGCGTTGCCCCTTTGGGGAAACCTTCATCATTCATGGCTTCACCGCTTTCTGCGGCTTTTTCAAGGTATTCTGCTTTTTTCTCATCCACCAATTTTTGTTGGTGCTCATCTAAGCCTTGTTTTTCTAGCATGCCGATATTTTGTAAGTGTTTCTCAACCACTTCACCAATCTCAGCGACTAGACTAGGGACAAATTTACCGCCTTTTTTAAAGTAGCCACCACTTGGCTCAAATACGCTTTTTAACTCTTCTACCAGGAAGGTGACATCACCACCTTTACGGAACACGGCAGACATGACTCGGGTGAGGGCAACGATCCATTGAAAGTGCTCCATGTTTTTAGAGTTAATAAACACTTCAAACGGACGGCGGTGCTCTTGCGGTGTGCCTTGGTTCATTACAATATCGTTAATGGTGATATAGAGCGCATGCTCTGTGACTGGTGTTTTAATTTTATAGGTGCTACCTACTAATTCATCTGGACGGCTGAGTGGCTCACCCATTTGCACCACATTGGTTTTTGCCGCTTCTTCTGCTTTGGCCTTTTGTTCTTTGCTCTCTGGCGTAACTAAGTTGTATGCGGTGATTTTTTTGTCTATTTTAATTGCCATTTTCTCTCTCCTAGTGAGACTTTCTCTCTATACAGGTGAGGCCACCCCCACCCTAGCCCTCCCCCTCAAGCTGGGGAGGGAATTTTGTTTATCTTTTCTATTCTAAACTTTATTGTGTTTTAAGCGTCGCGTGTGCAGTGAAGACAAGGCGCGTTTTGATTTTTTACCGGAGTGTAAATTTAAGTACATGAGGATTAAAAATTAAAACGCAACACCGTATTCACAAACAAAGCAGCTTAAAACTTGCCGTAGTAGCCTTCTTTCAGCGCATCATATAAGTTAGCTGCGCTATGAATCTCCCCATCATATTCAATCTCTTCATTCCCCTTGGCTTCTATCTCGGTGCCATCTTCTAGCGTAAATTTATAGGTGGTGTTTTCCAGATCTTTCTCTGTCACCAATACGCCTTGGAATGCTTCTGGGTTAAAGCGGAAGGTGGTACAACCTTTTAAGCCTTTATCATAAGCGTAAAGATAGATGCTCTTGAAATCTTCAAAGTCATAATCGGTTGGTACGTTAATGGTTTTTGAAATAGAGCTATCAATCCATTTTTGTGCTGCTGCCTGAATATCCACATGCGCTTTGGCTTTAATAGTGGATGAATCCATAAAGTAATCTGGCAGTTTTTCTTCTGGTTTATCACTAAACGGCATGGCGTTTGGATTAACCAACTCACGATATGCTAGTAACTCATAAGAGAAGACATCGACTTTCTCTTTGGATTTTTTACCTTCACGAATCACATTACGGTTGTAATGGTGGGCAAAGCTTGGCTCGATACCGTTACTTGCATTGTTTGCCAATGACAGTGATATCGTGCCAGTTGGTGCGATAGAACTGTGATGGGTAAAACGAACGCCTTTTTCAGCAATTTGGTTACGCAAGCCAACTGGGAACTGCTGCATATAGCGGCTGTATTTACCAAGCAATACTTTACCTGCAATTTTTTGACCAACCTTATAACCATCGGCTGCCATCTCTGGGCGTTTGGCTAACATGTCTGCAGTGATGGTGAATTTTTCATCCATAATCGGTGCTGGGCCTTTTTCTTCTGCTAATTGGATGCCTGTTTCCCAGCCGATTTCTGCCATGACACGGGTGACTTCTTCGGTGAATTTTAATGAGTCTTCATCACCGTATTTTTGTTTCATCATGGTGAGGGTAGAACCTAGGCCCAAATAACCCATGCCATGACGGCGTTTACGAGCGATTTCCTGACGTTGTTTTTCTAGTGGTAAACCGTTAATTTCGACGACGTTATCGAGCATTCTAGTGAAGATAGCGACAACTTCTTTATATTCTGCCCAATCAAAGTAGGCCTCATCGGTGAATGGTTTTTTCACAAACTTGGTTAAATTAACTGAGCCAAGCAAGCATGCACCGTAAGGTGGTAATGGTTGCTCGCCACATGGGTTGGTTGCGCGAATGTTTTCGCAGAACCAGTTATTGTTCATTTCATTGACACGATCAATCAGAATAAAGCCTGGCTCAGCAAAGTCATAGGTGCTAGCCATAATCACATTCCACAAGTTGCGTGCTTTAATGGTTTTATAAACTCGGCAAGCCACTTTCCCTGCATCAACACCATTTTCTTTGGTGAGGTATTTACCTTTTACAGGCCACTCACGCCAGACGACGATTTCTGGGTTGTTGGTATCTAGGCCATCCACAATGGCTTCTTTCTCTGTTACTGGGAAAGCAAGTTTCCAATCTAAATCGGCTTTTACTGCTTCCATGAATTCTTTGGTGATTAAGCAAGAAAGATTGAATTGACGTAAACGACCATCTTCACGCTTGGCTTTAATAAAGTCAGTGACATCTGGATGACTGATATCAAAAGTAGCCATTTGGGCACCACGACGGCCACCAGCAGATGAAACGGTGAAACACATTTTGTCGTAGATATCCATAAATGAGAGTGGGCCACTGGTATATGCACCAGCGCCCGCAACAAAAGCGCCTTTTGGGCGTAGTGTTGAAAACTCGTAACCAATGCCGCAGCCGGCTTTGAGCGTTAAGCCTGCTTCGTGCACTTTGTCTAAAATATTGTCCATGCTGTCTTCCACCACACCAGAAACAGTACAGTTGATGGTAGAAGTGGCTGGCTTGTGTGCTAGCGCACCAGCATTAGATGTAATACGGCCAGCTGGAATAGCGCCATGACGGAGCGCCCATAAAAATTTCTCATGCCATTCTTCTTGTTTTTCTTTGGTTGGCTCTACATCAGCCAGCGCACGGGCAACACGCGCATACGAGTCATCCATATTTTTATCAACATACGCACCATCTTTGGTTTTAAGACAGTATTTTTTATCCCATATGTCTAACGATACCGATTGAACTGGAATTTCTTTCGTCTCATCTGTACTTGATTTTTTTGATGACTCAACTGCTTTAAGCATTTTCGCTCCCGACCTTATTGTTCTCACTTGCTGTATGGCTACAGCTCCCTAAATATAACTTTTTGATTTTTATAAAAATAACTTATTTTTATTGGGTTAAAGAACCCAACGAACACTATATATTGTGTTCGAGGTGATAATTTATGCCTTTATCCTGTGTTTTGCAACACTTTTTTACAAATTTGTAATGCACCATTTTTGGGCAAAAAACGTGCTACTTAGGTAAGCAATGGGATGTGGGCTATGTAAGTGATTACCAACATAAATAAACAGTATAAAGAATATGTTTTTATACAAATATCTTATATGCATGTATGCGTAAGCAATTTGCAAACCATGTTGCACAAAGCAAACTTTAACTATCTATGCGAAAATAATATATGTCTAGATTTTTATATACGTTATTACTGTGTATTGCCCTGCCATTTGTACCACTAAAATTATTATGGCGCGGGCTTAAACAACCAGCTTACCGTGAACATTGGTTAGAGCGTTTTGGTTTTTATACAAATGTAGTAGAAAAGCCGATTATCTGGTTACACTGTGTTTCTGTTGGTGAAACACATGCTGCTGTACCTTTAATTAAAGCGCTACAACATGCTTACCCAAAATACCAAATACTGATTACACACACCACACCAACTGGCCGTGCAGCTAGCGAGAAGCTTTTTGATGATGATGTATTGCGCGTTTACTTACCCTATGACGTGCCGTTTGCAATCAACGGTTTTTTAAATCATTTTAAGCCGAAAATTGGCTTATTAATGGAAACTGAGCTTTGGTTTAATTTGATTGCTGCCTGTAGCAAACGGGATACTCCTATTTTATTAATGAATGCCAGATTATCCGAGAAATCAGCAACGGGTTATGCCAAACTTGGCAAGTTAGCTTTTAATGGCCTAAGCCAATTGAGTGCGATTAGCGCCCAAACGCTATCAGACGCAAAGCGTTTGGCGGCACTGGGTGCAAATAATATTACCGTAACGGGTAATTTAAAATTTGATGTGAAGCCGCCAGCGGACAGCAAAGAAAAGGGCGTCGCACTGCGCACATTATTTGGAGAGACACGGTCTGTGTTTTTAGCAGCCAGCACACGCGAAGGTGAAGAGGCGATGATACTGGATGCGGTACATGATTTAGCTGTGTTAACGGTGATAGTCCCGCGCCATCCACAGCGTTTTGACGATGTGGCGCATCTATTACAACAGCGCAATATTCCATTTGTGCGTCGCTCTAATCTAAACCAACCAATTACAACAGACACACAAGTGGTGCTGGGTGACAGTATGGGTGAACTGTACACGTATTATGCCGCTTGTGATTTCACGTTTATCGGTGGTAGTTTACTCAATTTTGGTGGCCAAAATTTAATTGAGGCGGCTGTAATGGCTAAGCCGATTTTGCTTGGCCCACATACGTTTAATTTTGCCGAGGCAAGCGAAACCGCTGTTGAAAAAGGCGCCGCGCTACGCGTGAACGATGTGGAAGAGCTGAGTAAAAAGATACAGTTATTGATAATGGAAGCTGGCCAACGCGAAACGATGAGCAGGGCGGCTATTGCTTACAGCCAAGCAGCAACAGGCACGACACAAAAAATGATGATTATCATCGCCCCTTATTTATCGGTTAAAGCCTCTTTGGTTGATAACTAAAGCACTGTAAACGATTTCACCAGCACCAACTCACAGGCACCAGCGCCTGTATCATTACGCGTGAGTGAGCTTTTCCAGCGCCAGCCTTTTGCTGGGTCGATCACTTCTACCAAGTCACCACTAAAACGCACCATTTGCCCCACTTTAACAGATTGAATTGCTTCTGCAACTTCTGGTGTTGCCGGGATAAGGTGCATATTGGCACTATTGGTTTCAATCTCCCGACGTGGAATAGGAAACCGCTCAACACGCCAATGATACCAGCGGTTGCTTTGCGTTACCTGTACCTGGCTGGATATCTGACGGTCTGCCATTGGGCCCCAACCTAAAGCTAAATCAACTGGAACCAAATCCGCTTCTTTATCTGAACGATAACGCTTAGATGATAGTACACGTGCATGCAGATCAAATGGCTCTAATGGGGTAATGTGATAGCCTTTGATATTAACAACACCCTCAGTTGAAGGCTGACTAACAATGAATTGATTGGGATTACTTTGATGAAAGTGTTGATAGCCACCGTAGACAATTAAGGCTATGAATAAGATGACTTTCCAATTCATCTTTTACCCTATTTAATCAGCTTGGATAGTGCCTTGAAGGCCTCATGTTGAGCATTGCCTAGCCACTCAAATAAAACAGACTCTGTGTTGGTAATGATGCAACTGGCATCACGCATACGCGCAATCGCGTTAGCTTTATTGAGTGGGTTGCGTGATATGACGGCATCCTCTACCACAAACACCTGTTTGCCCTGTGCAATGAAATCTAATGCGGTTTGTAATACACAAATATGTGTCTCTAAGCCAACAAGCATAATGTGCGATTTATCACGCTGGCAATGGGCTTTAAATTTAGGTTCGGTACAAGCAGAAAAAGCTGTTTTAGCGATGGGCTTTATGCCACCAAAATATTGACTGACTTCTGGCGTTGTTTCACCCAACGCTTGCGGGTATTGTTCGGTAGCCACTGTGGGTATTTGCAGTTGATTGGCTGCCTGCAATAGTATGCCTGTATTTTTGATGACCGCATGCATGGCTTCTGCTTGCATCACTTGGCAGAGTTTGGTCTGGATATCGATAATGACTAGCTGACTTTGGTTCACATCCGCTATGGTCATGCTGTTATTGCGCTCCGTTAGATGCTGTTAGCAATTGCTGATTAATTTCTTGCAAATCGGCTTCTGCAACAATGCCAGTTGCAAATTTCAAACGCACTAAGTTAACAAGGTAATTATATCTGGCTTGCAATAAATCACGTTTTGCTGAAAACAATTGCTGTTGCGCATCAAGCACATCTACACTGGTGCGCACACCAACTTCATAGCCTAATTTAGTGGAATCTAATTGGCTTTGACTACTAATTAAAGCCTGTTCCAATGCTTTTACCTGTGCAATGCTAGTATTTAAATTCAAATATGCACGTTGCGCCTCAAGGTCTGTTTGGCGGTGTGCTAAATCTAAATCATTTTGCGCTCGTTGCTTATTAAGCACAGCTTGTCTTGCTTGCGAACTAACTGAGCCGCCCAGATAAATAGGAATATCTAGCTGCAAGCCGATGGTTGCATTTTGTAGCTCGTTACCCGCATTAAATGGGGTGGGACTACCATCTGTATAGCTGTGCGAATAACTAGCAATAGCGTCCAACCTTGGCATGTGGCCTGCGTTTGCAAACTCTACTTGTTTCTCTGCAAGTTTTAACGCATCCTGCTGAATCTGTATGTTCAAATTGTTTTTTCTAGCAATCTCTTGCCAATCCTCCATGCCCTCTTGCAATGGTGCAACATTGATATCTGCCTTCACGCTTGCAAGTGCCTCTGGCAACTGACCCGTAATCGCTTCTATTGCCCGCTGCGCAATTAAATATTGATTACGCGCTGCAATTTCTTGCGACAACACTAAATCGTAGCGTGCCTGAGCCTCATTGACATCGGTAATAGTTGCCGTGCCGACTTCGAATGTGGCTTTTGCCTGTTCTAGCTGGCTCAGAATAGCTTCTTTTTGCGCTTCGATTAATCCTATTTGGTCTTGTGCAATCAACACATCAAAATATGCCTCCGTGACGCGTGTAATAAGCTGCTGTTGACTTAAATGGTATTGTTTGTCTGCCTGACTAACTTGCGTTTCTGCTTGATCTATCTGAACTAAATTTTGTTTGTTATAGATGGGCTGTCTTGCTTCAACTGCTGCGCGGTAGCTATTAAAGTTAGCGCGGCCACCAGGAATATTGTCCTCTAAAAACCGAATATCCGTATTAGAGCGGTTACCACTTGCCGTAAAATTGATGTTTGGGCGATACAACGCTTTGCTCTGTTCAATGATTTCTTGTGCTGCTTTATTGGTACTTGATGCTGAGGCTAGGGTGGGGTCATTAGCTAATGCTTGATGATAAACATCAACTAGTGTTTGCTCATTACCGCTAGCGTTCGTTTCCATCACAATAGAAGGGTTCTTTTCTTCTAGGTTTTTGGAAAGCATTAAGCCATCAGCAGATAACGCTATGCTGCTATATATTAATGCAATAAATAATATGAATTTTTTCATCTATTAAAAAGTGAATCCTTCGACTTGAGTTGCCCCTTCTAACTCTGGGATACAAGTCTCGAATAAGACATCTTGTTTATAGGCTGTCTCGGAAAAACGCTGTATAAGCGTGGCCTCCATAACAGGTGCTTTACCTAGCACTATAAACATGACTCCGCCAACCTTTAATTGTTCACGCACATTTGGTGGTTCCGCTGGAGAAGACCCTGTAAACACAATGACATCATAGGGTTGTTTCGCCGGATAACCTTTCACACCATTGGCTAATTCCATGGTTACATTGTGAATGCCGTTCTCCGCTAATTTAAACGAAGCTGTTGCATTTAATTCCGCATCTATCTCTAGTGAGTATACATGGGCAGCTTGATGCGCGAGTAATGCAGTAAAATAGCCACTGCCCGTGCCTATGTGCAATACTTGATCGGTAGGTTTAATACTTAGAGACTGTAATATGCGTGCCTCCAACTTTGGCGAAAGCATTGATTGCCCTGAGCCAAGCGGAATCTCAATATCGGCAAACGCCAACCCCTGATATGCTTCAGGTACAAAATTCTCACGCGGCACATCGTGCAGTAGCTGTAACACTTTCGGGTCTAATACCTCCCATGTACGAATTTGCTGCTCGATCATATTAAAGCGGGCTTTTTCGTTAATTTGATTTGTACGCACAGTCATCTCTTACTAACCTCATCAATTTTCTCTTTATTATAATGTAATGCATCACATGTTGTGGTTTATTCAAGCACTTACGTTTGACTTGGCATCTTCACTTTGAACCAAGCTGCATACAATGCTGGTAAAAACAACACTGTCAGTAATGTTGCCACAGCCAAACCACCCATAATAGCAACCGCCATTGGACCAAAAAACACGCTTCTAGTCAGCGGTATCATCGCCAATATTGCCGTGCCTGCAGTCAGCACAATTGGCCTAAAGCGTCTGATAGTTGATTCGATCACTGCCTGCCATGTTTCCATACCTGATAATTTGTCCTGCTCTATTTGGTCAATTAAGATGACAGAATTGCGCATAATCATCCCTGACAAGGCAATACTACCAAGCATAGCAACAAAGCCAAATGGCTGATTAAATAATAAAAGGGCAATAGTAACGCCAATTAAACCTAATGGTGCTGTTAATAATACCAAAAACAAACGTGAGAAGCTTTGCAATTGAATCATTAACAAAGTCAGCACAACGACCAAAAACAATGGTGCACCTTTGGCTACTGAAGCACTGCCTTTACTAGACTCTTCAACCGCGCCGCCAGTTTCAATTGTTATACCCAGTGGGAGATTTGCTTTAATTTCCGTTAGTTTTTCTTCAATCTGGTTTGAAACGACTGGTGCCTGGATATTACCCCGCAAATGTGCGCGGACGGTAATTGAAGGTACGCGATTACGATGCCAAATGACACCCTCCTCAAACGCATAGCTAATTGTTGCAATTTGTGACAATGGTACATTTTGCCCAGTAGGGGATGTCACCACTAAGTTTTGCAACCGAGATAACTTGGTTCTTTCCAGCTGTGTGCCTCTAGCCACCAAGTCAATCAGCTCTTTGCCTTCTCTAAACTCGGATAGTTTGAGTTCACGTATTGCACCATTAATAGTGTTGGCCACATCAACAGAGCTTACATTGACAAGACGTGCCTTTTCTTGATTGATACTGATTTTGATTACTTTGCTGGGTTCTTCCCAACCTAGCTGCACATTCATCAGATTAGGGTTGGCACGCATGATATCCGCTATTTGATTTGCGACTCGTCTGGCTTTTGGAATATCGTAACCATCTACCCTGAACTGCACAGGAAAGCCAACTGGTGGTCCATTTTCCAAACGAATTACTGAAGCTCGCAAATTCGGAAAGTGATGTTGAAATAAGTCCAATAAATCGCTGCGAAGCAATTCACGCGTTTCTAAATTTTTAGATAAAATGACTAGCTGTGCAAAACCTCTATGCGGCATCTGCACATCCAACGGTAAATAATAACGTGGCGCACCTGTGCCAATATAAGCGACAAAATTCTCTAATCCATTATGCTTTTTATTCCACTTATGTAGCCATTGCTCTACTTTTTTCACTTCTGCGTTAGTCGAATGGTAAGAAGCGCCTTCTGTTAAACGTAAATCCACTACAATTTCTAGCCTTGTAGAATCAGGGAAAAACTGTTGTTGTACTTTACCAAAGCCAATCACAGATAAGACAAAGCTTGCTACTGTAATGAGAATAACCGTTTTACGGTAGCGTACGCAGGTTAATAGCACTTGTCTGAAAGCACGGTAAAACTTGGTGTTATAGATGTCATGATGATGATTGGCTTCTTGCTCATCTTTCATATTGAGTCTATTTTTAAGCCAAGTAATCAGCCTTGGTTTTTTTGGTGCTTCTGAATAATCTGGTAACAAGTGATAACCGAGATAAGGCACAAATATAACGGCTGCAATCCATGATAATGACAAGGAAATGGCTGACACCTGAAAGATAGAACGCGTATACTCGCCAGTAGATGAAGCTGCTGTCGCGATTGGTAAAAAACCAGCGACAGTAACCATTGTCCCTGTCAGCATTGGAACAGCCGTTGAGTGAAATGCAAACGATGCGGCTTTAATTCTGTCCCAACCCTGCTCCATTTTTGATGACATCATTTCCACGGCAATAATGGCATCATCAACCAATAGACCTAATGCTAAAATCAATGCCCCTAGTGATATTTTGTGCAAGCCAATATCAAACAAGTACATAAACAAAAATGTTGCAGACAACACTACTGGAATTGATATAGCGACAACGATACCTGTTCTTAATCCCAACGAAAGTAGACTGACACCCAAGACAATCACTAGCGCCTCGATGAGTGAGCCGACAAAATCATTCACCGAAGCAGCAACAATGTTGGACTGTGAAGTCACTGTTTTTAGTGTTAAACCAACTGGCAGTTCATTTTGAATACGTGTTATTTTGTTATCTAATGCCTCGCCTAAATGGATGACATCACCACCTTGAACCATGCTGACACCCAGTAGCAGAGTTTCTTGCCCGTTGAACCTTGTTGTATCCTGCGGTGGATCTACATAGCCACGGTAAACTTTTGCTACATCTGATAATTTAAAATCTTGATTACCAACTCTAAATTGCGTGTCACGTATATCTTGCAAGGTTTGGTATCTGCCTGAAACCTCTATCCGTATACGTTCCTTGGGTGAATCATAGGTGCCTGCAGACACAACCGTATTTTGTGTCTGTAAAATATTGATGAGTTGGCTGCTATTAAGACCAATATTGGCAAGTTTGGCATTAGAAAACTCGATGTAAATACGCTGTTCTTGCTCACCAAAAAAATCCACCTTTTCTACATCAGGTGTTTTAAGTAGCTCATTTCTTATTATCTCAGCTTGCTCTTTTAGAGCAAAATTATCATATCCATCTCCTGTTAATGCGTACATAGTGCCGTAGACATCACTAAACTCATCATTAAAACTGACGTTTTGCACACTGCTTGGCAAAGTATGACGAATATCGCCAACTTTTTTGCGAACTTGGTACCAGATGTCAGGTATGTCTTTTGAGAATGTATTGTCTTTTATAACGACAAAAATAAGCGACTCACCAGGACGGGAAAAGCTACTGGTGTAATCCAGATGTGGCGTTTCTTGTAACTTTTTTTCTATTTTGTCTGTTACTTGTTGTTCTACCTCAATCGCACTGGCGCCAGGCCAACTGGTTCGCACCAACATCACTTTAAAGGTAAAAGGGGGATCTTCTGATTGCCCTAACTTACTGTAGGCAAGCATGCCTGCCACAATTAGCATAATCATTAAATACAAGACTAAAACTTGATGCTTCAGCGCCCAGTCAGATAGATTAAATGTTGCAGGATGGCTGCTATGTGAATCGACCACGCTATTGCTCTCTTGTCCACTGTTGTGGTGTTACCTTTTGCCCTGCTACCAGCGTGTGAACACCTGCGACAGCAACCAATTCACCTGGCTCTAAACCACTAGTCACTCCGATACCATCTTCCGAAAATGCTGTAATGGTTACTTCTCGAGGATTAGCAATGCCATCTTTGTTAATCACCCATACGATGGTTTTGCCTGCTTTTTCTGTAACCGCTGCACTAGGCAAAATGACGTTACTATCTCCCTCATTTGGGAAAATAACACCTGCCGTCATACCTAATTTAATCTGCTCATCAGGATTAGACACCGTTACGCGCATATCAAATGCACGAGTTGCCTCGCTGGCTGCTGGCGTAATCTCTCTAACCTTACCTTGGTAGGTTTTATCTTGCTGAGCCCATAACCGTATTTCAACGCTATCGCCTTGCTTTACATTTTCGATGCGTGATTCTGGTACAGCAACGAGCACTTCAATTTGATTGAGATCTGCTATTTGCGCGATAACTTCCCCAGCTTCAACAACCTGCCCTGGCTCAGCGTTGATTTGTGTTATCACGCCATCTTTATCAGCAGTCAGTCTGGTGTATCGTGATTGATTTTGGGATATATCTTCTTGTGACTCTACTTGTTTTAGTCTAGCAGCAGCAGTTTTTAGCTGTGATTCTTGCGTATCCAAAGCCGATTCCGACATGAATTTTTGTTGAACTAGTTTTCTAACACGCAGCACTTCTGCAAGCGCTAAATCATAATTTGCTTTTGCTGCTGTAACATCTGCGCCTGCCGCCTTAGTTAATAGCTGATTATCTTTTGGATCAATACGAGCGAGCTCATCACCTTTTTTTACCATGTCGCCGACTTCAGCGCTACGCGAAATAATTTTGCCTTGAATTCTAAATCCCTGATTAGATGTGTATCGCGATCTCACTTCACCGATTAACACCATTGATGCTTGTGATTGATCTGAACTAGCTGCCTCGATCACCAAAGCTGGCCGTGGTGGCAAAGGTGGTTCTTCCGGCTTTTTGCAGCTTTGTAAAAGTAAGCTCAATGCAAATATACTTAATATTGTGATGCGGTTATTCATTGTTAATCTTTCACTAATCCACGGATTAATACATCTTGCATCAATGCAATTCTAGAATTTATCTCACACCATTCAAACCAGTCATCTTGTGCCATTGATATTTCTAATGAACATACCCCATGTATGCCTGCCCATATCGTTTGCGCAATGAGATCGATATCTTTTAAATCAGCTCTGAAACGACCCGCATCATGCACTGCTGCAACGACTGTTTTTAGCTGTAAATAAGCATTTTGTTCTGCATTTTGCTCTTCTATACAAGACTGTTCATGGGTACGTGCCACATGTGGATTCATAAACATTAGTCGATAGTGATTAGGATAGTTTAATGCAAAGCTTGCATAACCTCTGCCAAGCATAATCATTCTTTCAACAGGATCTTGTATGGCCATAATGCCATTTAAGGCATTTGCTAGTGCTAAAAAATCAGTGTCACAGATTGCCCTGAGCAACGCCTCTTTATCTCTAAAGTGTGAATAAATAGTTGTGGCAGAGTAACCAATACGCTTTGCAATCTCTCGCATGCTTACTGCTTCAACCCCTTTGTTCACAAATAACTCGCGAGCAGCATCGATTATGAGTGTTTTTAGTTTTTGCTTTTCTTGCTCTGTTTTAATTTTAGGGGGCATTAATATCCATTATTATCATTTACACTTATTTTGCTTCTGTTGTTATATGGGTTTAAATGTCATCCAATAAATTGCCATTAGTGGCGTAATTACAGCTGCAGCTCCCCAATAATTCCAAAGCTTACACAACTTCCAGTAGGCATCTGGAATTTCACCAGTTTCGGCAAACCCATATGCCATCTTTGCTTGTTTAACCTGAGTCGGTATCAAAATAAATACCCAAATAATACCTGATAAAACAAATAACCCCATTCCCCAGCTTAACCATTTATAAGTATACGACAACTGATGTAAATCAACATTAATCATACCTCCGGCCAGCAGAATAGCAGCGCCTCCAGCTGTAAATAACCAATCCGTCACTGTTACTTGTCGCTGAGCAAACGCTATAATTTTTGGATTTTTAGTTCTATCAGCCATGTTTTTCCACCACCCTGTGATGATGATGTTACCTAAAAACAAAACAACACCCAGCAAATGCAAGGTTTTTAACCAAAGATAACTATTGTCCATTTTGCACTCTCCTCCAGATTTGTGTTCTACCAAATAGGCTTACACCTAAGTAACCGCGGACTTCTAAGCTTTGTCTATCATCTTTCATTTTCAACTTCACACGATATGTGTTCCCAGAGAACGGATCTAAAATTTCTGTTCCTTGGAAGTTCCCATGCCCTTTATCTACAACACCCTTTAGCATTGTCATACCAATTAAGCGCTTACCCTTTCTTTCGTCTTTGCAAGCGGTACAAAATTTTTCTTCTTTGTCTGATTCAAGCCCCTTTTCAATGATGCCATTGTAGACACCATTTTCTTCTATGATTCTTATATATCCTGTAGGCTTTCCATTATCGTCATGCGACAACCATAGACCTTCTAATTCTCCAGCTATTGCCAAACCTGTCAGACTGAAGCTAATTGCAAAAACTAAATAATGTTTCAAAAATTTCATAACGCTCTCCATCTTTAGAGTACAGAATAGGCATTTACATAATCGAGTTTAGTTAACACTGTTAAGTTAACAGTGTTAACTAAACTTGTCAATCGAATATTATGGAGTTTTTGAATTTTATTTTAATTGGTATTGATCTAGCTTATACCAGAGTGAACGCTCGCTAATTTCCAGTAGCTTAGCTGCTTTCGCTTTGTTGCCATTGCAAGCTTCAATCGCTTCAATGATGAGCTTTCTTTCTAATTGCTGCGTATGCGCTGGGATAGATAGGTTGTTTTCTAACTTCATATCTGGTTTAGGCATTGAGACATCTTCGCCAACAAGGTCACGTGGTAGGTGTTGGGATTCGATAGCTGCACCACCAGATAAAATTGCTGCCCGTTCTAATACATTTTCCAGCTCTCGGACATTGCCAGGCCAATCATAATGTTCTAATTGCGACAATGCAGCTTCGCTGATTTGACCGCCCCGTTTTGCTATAAAAAACTGGCTCAACAAGCGAACATCGCCTAGTCGCTCTCTTAAAGCAGGCACGTTAAGCTGAAACACATTTAGGCGGTAGTATAGGTCTTCTCGTAACTTGCCTTCTTTAACAGCCTGCATGGCATCTCGATTAGTGGCCGCAATGATTCTGTTATCTAACGATATATGTTTATTACTCCCTAATTTTTCTATCACACCTTCTTGCAATGCGCGTAGCAGCTTTGCTTGAAGATTAATAGGCATTTCAGTAATCTCATCTAAAAACAAAGTGCCTTTATCTGCTAATTCAAATTTACCGGTACGTGCCTTAACCGCCCCAGTAAAGGCACCTTTTTCATAGCCAAATAATTCCGACTCTAGCATTTCTGCTGGAATCGCCGCACAGTTGACGGCTACGAATAAATTGTTTTTTCTGGGTGAGGCTGCGTGGATTGCTTTAGCAACTAACTCTTTACCTGTTCCTGTCTCACCTGCTATTAATACTGTCGCTTTTTCCGGAGCAACTTGCGCGATCATCTTCTTTAATGTCAGCATCGCTTCGCTGTCACCAACCAAACCCTCTACTTCACCTTGCGCTGATGATTTTAAGTATGTATTTTCAAGCTGAAGGCGTTGTATATCTAGCGCTTTTGCAATCGCCACCTCCAACACTTCCAAGTCGAATGGTCGCAAAATATAATCAGCTGCACCTAATTTCATCGCTTCAACGGCTGTACTAATTTGACCTTGGGCTGTAACCATAATAAATGGCATCAGCTCACCATCGATACGCATTTGTTTTAATAGCTCAAGACCATTCATACCTGGCATATGTAAATCACTAACAACCAGATCGACTTGCTCTAATTTGAGCGTATCAAGTGCCTCTTTACCATTTGCCGCAGAAAGCGCCTGATAGCCAGCTTGTCGCAGGCTTATCTCCAAAAGGCGCCGCATGTTTGGTTCATCATCCACCGCTAGAATTCGTTTTTGTTTATCTACCATGTTGATTTCATTCTTTATCAATACTATGTTGCTGCTTTGATTGGCAGTACTATTGTAAACTGAGCACCAAGCATTTGACTGGTTTGATAACTTATTTCACCACTATGTGCTTGCACAATCTGCCTGACTACTGCTAAACCCAAGCCAACACCACCAGCACGCTTGGTAAAAAATGGCTCAAAGATTTCTGCTTGATGTTCTGGTGTAATGCCTTCTCCATCGTCCATCACTTCAATAATGGCTTGATGACCTTCTTGTCTCAGCAATACTTCTATGTTGCCATTTTCTGGCAGCACTTGTATTGCATTCATCACTAAATTCATGATGACTTGTGTCATTTGGTCAGCATCAACATCTGCCACAACCTCTCTCGTCTGCCCATCAAACAGAATATGAATATGCTTGGCTTGCGCCTGCGTCCTTAACATGGCAATCGTATTACTGATAAGCTGGGTTAGACTAACGGCTGTCAATGCTGGCAAACGCGGCCTTGCTGCATCAATAAGCGTAGAAACTAATTTATTTAATCGCTCTGTCTCAGCGCTGATAAATGTTAGCACTTCTTTACCTTCTGCAGACATAGACTTCTCACGCTTCAGTACATCTGCAGAAGATCGTAAAATACCAAGTGGTGTTCTGACTTCATGACTCATCGCTGCAGCCATTTCCCCAACAACAGCTAATTTTGCAGCACTTGTTAAGTTAGCCTGAGATTTTGCTAAGTCTTCCGTCATGGTTTCAAAAGCAGCACCTAATTCTCGTACCTCTGGAGGACCTGACTTTGGTGGTTTGCCTTTTGTCTCATGGGCAAATCCTTTAACAAATTCAGTCAATTGCAAAAGCGGTCGCGATATAGCTTGTGCAATCGGCCTAACAAGTATTGCGGCTAACAGTAACGTAGCAGCTAGCAAAGCCAAGAATATGTAACCCAATCGATGGACAGGTGCGACAGCTTCGGAATGTAGTTTTTCCACCTGAATCGTCCATTGTGGCATCGGCGAGTTTTGACTAAATCGACTAAACACAGCCATGCCATAGCCAGACTGTATCGTTTCCCAATTGGACGTAGCAGCAAGTACAACCCCCTTGGCATCCAGTAGCGCCGCAGAAGTAGGCTGCTTTATGGCATTGTTTAACGCATCTTTGACGGTATCCCAGTTAAACTCCACAACCAATTTACCCATCGGTAAACTGGTATTCTCGTCTATTATTTCCTCGGAGATAGCCAATACATTGCCTTCGAGGGATGAGATGTCTAATGAATAACCAGTAATTGTGGTGGTGAACCATTGCGGTCTGTTGGAGTGTTGTTGCCCTATTTGTTGAGGCAGGCTACTGGCAATGATATTCCCTTGTAAATCCTCTACATAGATAGCATGATAAATACTGCCATAACTGTGAGCCAGACCACTCAAAAAATCAGAAAGCCGTTTATCAATATCGCCAATTTTCAGCTCTTGCATAATGGAAAGCTGGCTCCACGATTGCACATTACGCAAACGCTCAAACATCATTCGCTCAATATCGTTTGCGACTGCTGTGCTGAGCGTTTGCATATCTCGTGTGATTTCTTGCTTGAGCACAGTGCGCGTTTGATAAAAACTTAAAAAACTAACCAACATAGCGGGGAGCAATCCTGCAAGCAAGAATGCCAGTAGGAGTAGTTGTTTAATGCTCAGTTTTTGTAACATTATTATTTCGCTTATGGCGTCAGGAATGAGACAATTCTGTTTGACGTCGTCTCAAGCCGTAGAGACGTTATCGATATGGAAACTGAGATTATTATGAACAAATTTATCATGACACTCGCCAGTGTAGCTAGCCTGCTCTGTCTGTGCAAGCCTGTACTGGCAGATGGCACAGAGAGTTGGCTTCACGGCTTTAATGTTGGTGGCTATTCCAGTGCTGGGCTAACCTTAGAAAGAGATCAAGAAGCGCGAGCAGCGCTCAACGAAGTGAGCTTGTTGGTGACATGGAATGGTGATAGCCGTCTCAGTTTTTTTGGTGAGCTTGAGCTAGAAAACCCGTTATCTTGGAATGATGATAGACAATTCCACAGCAAAGAATCCCGCTTTGATCTTGAGCGTCTTTATTTTGATTACAACATTTCAGAAAAAGTAAATTTTCGTGCTGGACGATTTTTAACGCCTAATAGTCGTTGGAATTTATTACACGCACCGCCTCTGGTCTGGACGAGTACGCGACCTTTAGCGACAACGCGGCTTTTCCCAGAAGGTACCAACGGCGCCATGATATTTGGGGCACTTCCATTCATGGATGGCGCATTCGAATATAAGGTTTTTGCAGAGCTATTAGAGGATCAAGAACAAGATGACGATGAACTCGAGTTTGAGCATGTTAAAGGGGTACGCTTAAGCTACAAAAAACAATCTGATATTGGCATCTCATTTTTATCCTTCCAAGAAAAAGACCTTGATAGCAGCTATCGCATGCTAGGGCTCGACTTTGTTACCCATTTGAGCACGATTGAAATTAGCGGTGAAGCCTTTCAACGCTTTGATACCCGTAATAAAGATGGCGGCAGTGGTGCCTATCTGCAGTCAGCTGTACCGCTGAATAATCTTGGCCTTGATGATTGGTACTGGATTACGCGGATTGAAACCTTACAGCGTCCAAACGAAGGTTCATCAGAGCGCTGGTTGATTGGCACAACTTGGCGTGTGAAACCACAGCAATTATTAAAATTTGAGTTCACTGGCGGCAGCGGTGACCAGCCTGAATCACCTCGTGGTTTTTTAACTTCATTTGCACTGTTCTTTTAATGCGTAAGATTATTTTTATTTTTACCATTGCAAGCATCATGTTGATGTCTGGGTTAGCTTTGTCCAAAGATAATCAACCAATCATTGCTGTTGTAGTATCAGCAGACCAAGATCCTGCCGAACTCAACCTGTCTTCAAAAAACCTCAATTTAATTTACTGGCGTAAGCAACTTTTCTGGCCAAAAGGTCTACCGATAAAACCCGTTAATTTGCGATCGCAAAATCCCATCAGAGTAGCATTTTCCAAAGCAGTATTAGGTAGCGCACCCAACGCGCAAATTGATTATTGGAATGGGCAATACTTTAACGGTATTTTGCCACCCTATTCTGTTAACTCGGAAGAAGCTGTACTACGTTATGTTTCCAACACCAAAGGCGCTATCGGTTATGTAAATGCGTGCACATTAGATAACCGCGTTCACGCCATGCTGTGGATTAATAATGGTACGATCAGCAAAGACAAACCAGTTTATAGTTGTGACTAAACTTTAGCTCTTTTTCTGAGTTGTTTTTTCTTTTAGTGTTGCTTGAATATCTAAATTCTCCATTAGCATTTCCTGTTTGTCATAACAGCTCATTGATCCTAATTCGTAAGCAACCAATATGGAACAAAATAAATCATCGTGACTCAGTCTATAGTCTCGATAGGGTGCAACTTGCTCGTATTTGTAATCAAAGTGCTCACCTAACCACAGAATAGCCGGCACATGCGTTTGCGCTTCTGGTGCCATCAAATATGGAGCAGCATGTAAATAAACACCATGTTCACCCAAAGATTCACCATGGTCTGAAACATACAGCATGGCGGTTTCGTAATCACCATCATATTTTTTTAAAAATTGAATGACTTCTGATAAAAAATAATCGGTATACAAAATAGCGTTGTCATAACTATTGTCTATTTCTTCTTTAGTACAATTGCGCAATTCACCTGTCATACACATGGGTTGAAAACGAGCAAACTCCTTTGGATAGCGACGATAATACTCAGGGCCGTGATTGCCCATTTGATGTAAGACAATCATGATATCTTTATCCTTTTTTGAGGCAATATAGTCGTCTAGGCCACTTAACATACCGATATCTCGACACTCACCTTCACAGATGGGGTTTAGCGATGGACTTTGAAAATCCTGATATTGCACACGAGTCCCAACCCCTTTTGAGTTTGAGTTATTATCACGCCATAACACTTCAATACCATTATCGTGTAGCACATCCAGTGCATTTTCCTGACTTAATGCCTTATTTTTATCATAGTCTTTGCGACCCAAAGCTGAAAACATACAAGGTACGGAAACGCCTGTAGAGGTTCCACACGAGCTAACATTACTGAAGCTCACAACCTTTTCTTTGGCAAGTTGCGGGTTGGTATCGCGTTGATAGCCATTGAGCGAAAAACGGTCCGCACGCGCCGTTTCACCTACCACCAAAATCACTAACTCATGTCTGGAAACAGGGCCGATAAATTTCGCATCTTCTGCTATCTTTTTAACTTCAGTGACTTTTTGTGATGACATTTGCAGCGAGGCATACTTTATCAAAGAGTAAACTGGGTAAGTTGGGTTGGCATAAAAGCGCGTAATTTTATGTTCCCGAATAAAGGATGCATAACCAGCAGTAAACGGTAATACAACACCAACTAGCGTGATGATTAACAATATGAGCCACATTAAGCGCTTTTTAAGCTCATTAGATAGATTGGTTATTTCTGGCCAATACTTAACGACAAGCCAAGCTGGCACAACCCCGAGTAGTACTGTTCTTAAAACCAGACTTAAATTGAATAACCCTGCGACTTCTTTGGCATCTGTTTGCGTAATGTTATCGATCATAACCACATCCATCAGCACGCCAAAATTATCCATATAATAGGCGGCTTGCGCAGCGAGGATTAATAATGCAGCAACTAACCAGCGGCTTAACCTACCAAAACCCACCAGCATAAAAAACAGCATGGTGAGGATACTAAAAAATACAGTCAAAGAAACGAGAAACGGTAAATTTGCCCAAGTCAGTGGATAAATTTCTACAATGTGCTTAAACAGTGAAACATTAGCGGTAAGCATCACAAATGCACTGACGATTAACGTCGCTGCCATTGGCTCATTAATAGCTGCTATAAAACGATTTTTTGACAAAATAATACCCTTAGAAAACACTATTGTTGATTTGAATGTAAAGATGATTGGCTTATACGAAACATGATAAAAATAATGGCACTGGCAATCCACATTGACCATAAAGTATGTGATAGAAAATGTGCACCACGCATTTGTTGCACCCAGCCGAGCACAAATCCAACGCTCAAACCTGAGAAAAATATACTCCTTGCCATTCGGGGTCGATGAGGCAGCCAAAATACACAAAAAGCAGCCAGCCACAAGCCTGTGGATGCATGGCCAGCAGGAAAACAATGTCCTGCCTGCGTACTGGATGGAATCGCATCCAATAATCTTAAATAAGGTGCTGTGCCACCATAACGCACTTCATCCCATGGGCAATGTAAGGTAGATTGCTGTTTTAATAATGAAATAGTGGTAGGTACTAATACGGCGGCAACTGCTGTAAAGCGTAAGCGTGTCCTGAGCCAACTAGTCATCCCATAAAAATTCACTACCGCATCAGCTAGCACAAGGGTAATTAATGCAAAACCAAGCAACATGATGCAGTCTTTGATGTAAACGTGCATTAACTGCTGTGCAAACCAAGTGCTTTTCCACTTAAAGTGTTTTGTTTGAAAGTCAAAATAGTAATCAGCCAATACCAAATCAATATTAGTAAATTGATTTAAAGCTAGAAGTATCAAGGCCGAAATCAACAAATACAGAAATGGACTTGCGAACAATTTCTTGTAATGGCTTTCTGATAGCTGGGACCATGTTGGAGATGTTTGCTTGCAGAACATTAGGACTATTTTCTTTTTTTACGCAGTATCATTTTAATCATTTTTTTTGACGCCACACTTAGCTTTTTCTCTTGTCGATATGCTAGAAAAAAACGCAGGCGGTCTGTTCTGCTTACATCGTTAAGATGTCGATGGAAGATACCTATATCCTTTAATGAAGCTGCTTTTTTAAACCAGCGCTTGCGTGTTTTTTCTAAGTCGATAAAACAGGTTTCAGCTGCTTTGCTGGAGTGCACCTTCACAAATACATGCTTAGGATATAAATTGCCGTGTTGATAGCCATGTGCATGCATGTTACGCATGGTTTCTGCAATACTATGCAATATAGACCTTCGCTCTTGCTTTTCAATTAAATGTAGCGAGAGTGTCTCCAATGACTGATAACCTTCTAACTCTCTAGTAACTAAAATGCACTGATGTTTTCCATTCACTTTTTTGGATGAAAAGTAGATGACATCTAACGTTGGAATGCCTAACTTAGCAAACTGTATGATGTTGCTATATTCGCGCTCAAAAGTTGGTCTGTTCGTTAGGCAATGTCTTAAGCTTCTGTAAAAATGATTTTCTTGGCGTTTAATAAACACATGATGTTTTCCCGCATCAATAAAAGATAATGATGCTTTGCAAACGCCGCTCCATCCACCACGCCGATAGTTAGGTGCTTCATACCACTGATTTTGGTTTAATTTCCAAAATGACTCGTGACGGGCGACATACGTGCTCTTCTGTTGCTTTTTCATACTAGACCTAGATAACTTCATCGTGTTAACCACAGTTATACCTTCCTAAGGACGTATGTCCGCCACATGTGGTAGTACTTGATGAAGTCTAGACTTTCAATCACCGCAAAGCCATTGGCAGCGAATTCCGCCTCAATTGTTTTCACAGGGATGACAAATCGATTTTGATATGGGTGCGCCTCTAGGCGATCTTTATCCTGCGCTTTGCGTCTTTTCGCTTTTAAGTTGCCGTCGACCCAAAGTGACATAATCACCGTATCTTTAGTCACACGATGAAATTCTTTTAAAAGTGCCTCCCGTTGTTCTGCTTTACCTAAGTGATGTACAAAACGAATGCAAAAAATATTATCGACAAAACGATCAGGAACAGGCAAATCAAAAGCTGAGGCTTGAAATGACTTAATGCGGCTAGTGATTGCTTTGGGTCGATTTCGTATCCCAGCATCAATCATGCTTTGGTTATAATCACTGGCATGAATGATTCTTGTAGGATCTTCAGCAAGCACATCCCAAAATCTGCCTGTGCCACATGGTGTATCAAGAACAGATTGTGGATTTCCAGCAATCCGCAATGCTTTTCTGGCTATTTGATGATCACGCCAGTTAGAAAGCTTGCGCCAAAACTCATGTTCATGTTTTTCAAAGTATGTTTGCGCATGAGATTGTGTATATTTTTGTGAAAACTCTAATTCGTCATCTATTTGTTTGTCTTTATTTATCACTGTATTTCCTAAAATGAGCCTGATGATGCAATTAATTATTGCCAACTAGTTTTTTTGGCGAGTTACTGGCAAATGTCCCACCAAGCACTTGTAATGACTTCCCATAAGGGTCTCCAACTAAAATAGCGTCTTGTTCAAATTGCTGACTGATTAAACTTTCATCAGCGCGATAGCCGTCATAAGACAAACCAATTAAATCGGACCAGGTGTAAATAAAGTCGGCGTTGTCATACTGTCGACCTAACAGGTCTGAATTTGTTAATTTGTTTGCTTCTTGCCAATTCTCTGAATGCCATACGATAAATGGCACGGCATACATGGGGTAAGTCGGTGCACCTTCATTGCGGCCTTTGAAATCATATGGGGCTGTGTCGTAGATATCTTCGCCATGATCCGAAAAATATACGAGCAGACTTTGGCTGTTTTTGTGATTTGAATTTTTTAATCGATTGATTAATTCATAAACAATGAAATCGTTATAGAGAACGGCATTATCGTAACTATTAATCAACTCCACTTTGCCTGCATCTGATGACACAGCAGACGATAAACCATTGGCATCTCTGAAGTGGTCATAACTTTCAGGGTAGCGATAAGCATATTTCATATGCGTGCCCAACAAATGCACCACAATCAGTTTTTTCTCATCTTGTTTTAATAATGTCTTTGAATATGGCGCCAACACTTTTTCATCTAGGCTATATGCATTTTGACGACGGGCATTATTCAAAAAGATTTGCTCATCGGCTTGTTTAGCAAAGGTGGTGAGCATGGTGTTGCGCTTGGTCAAGGTTTGCTGGTTGGTAATCCAATAGGTTTTATAACCAGCCTGCTTCATAATGGCGATTAATGAGGGTGTCGTTTTATAGAGATCGGGATGTTCTTGATCCGCAAACGTCAACACTTGCTCCAAGCTTTCGATCGTATTCGGCCTGGACGCAAATACATTATTAAAGATGGTTAATTCATTTTTCATGCTCGTCAGCTTAGGCGTTGTGTCACGCTGATAGCCATATAAACCCATGTGAACACGCGTTGTAGACTCGCCAATGACCAACACTACTGTCGTTGGTAAGTTTTTTGGCGTTTCTTTCAAATTGTTCAGTTTAGGAATACGATCTAAGCTCAGTAGTTGCTTTTCAACTTCACCTAACTCCCGCTGATAATTTGAATAGCCAAACCCAAGCTGCCATGGTGGTGCAGCTGATAAATGCCGATTCATATTTTTATACGCTGCATCAATACCACCATTCTCAATTGCACGGCTTACAGGAGTCATAAAAATGAGTACTGCAATGACAGTACTGGTGATGTATGCAGGCTTTCTATCGTTAATGTAGGGCCTAATCTGAGTCCAGATGAGGATGGGTATTAACGTAAATATGATGTACCCAAGCACCAACTTTATCGACAGATAGTTTTGTACATATTCAACCGATTCTGATTGGTTAGACTCAAAGATAATAAACATTAAACTTTGTGTAAGCTCCTGACCATATATCAGGAAATAACCGAATCCTGGCAACGCAAATAGCCAAAGCAAAGTGCCTATTCCAGCACTTATTTTTTTACAAACTGTGGAAAAACTAAAATTGGTATCATCCATAAAAATGCACTAATCGTGGCATCCTTAAATCCTTCAAATGAGGCAGCCCCAGATAAACTAATCAGTAACTGGGTAACGCTGGTCAGATACCAAAATAAGATAAATGAGAATAAAGATGTTTTTGTAATTTTCCGCATGTAGATACTTGTTGATGAATAATGACAAGTACTAACAGCAACGACAGTGCCAAGAATTATTCTTAAAAATAGAAAATGATTAACATATTGATTTAATGATTATTTTTCTTTCACTAGACTTTTTATCATCAAAGTCTATCAATATCTTTATCTGCAATTTTTGCAGTGACATCTCTGGATTTTTACCCGATGAATGCACTTTTTGCACGATAGATTAGTTATTATTTTTTAGTTACTCTGCTTAACTTATTGAAATATCGAATTTTTAAAATATGGCATATACTTTGCGTTCCTATCAGATTGATCACTTAAACTAACTTAGATTTCAAATGAACAACCAACTCAGTAAGCTAATAAATACCCTCTGGAACAAACTTGCCTTTTCAGGTCCCTTTGCGCCGCTAATTGCCACCTATCTGATTGGCTTGCCAATACTCAGCTTCTTTCGTCTAGCACTCGTATTGTGGCAATCAGAACGTGTCATCGCGACAGGGCAGTTAATACAAGTATTCTTGCAAGGCATACGTGTAGATTTAATTTTATTAGGGCTGATGATTCTGATTCCATTATTACTTTCTCCACTGTTCGCCTTATGCAAAGCATGGCGGCAATGGCGCTATTACACACTAGTTTGGCTTATTATCAGCATCACGCTGATTGTGTTTTTGGAAATGGCAAGTTTTGGCTTTATTGCAGAGTACGATGTTCGCCCTAATCGCCTATTTATTGAATATCTAAAATACCCAAAAGAAGTAATGCCGATGCTATGGAATGGTTTCAGAATCCACGTATTTCTGGGCTTGGGTGCGCTTCTGATAACACTTTACGTAATGGTAAAACTCGCTTTCCCTTGGCTAAAACAAGAAAATCAACTAACTAAATTACGCTACTGGATTGCTTTGCCCCTACTCATTTTAATAGTGGCACTCAGCATTCGCTCCACCACTGGTCACCGTCCTGCAAATCCAGCTATGTTCGCTATGACGAATGACAATATGGTGAACTCACTCATTCTTAACTCACCCTATTCAGTGTTATATGCAATTTACAACCTAAAACACGAAGGGCAGTCGAGCAAAGCATATGGGAAAATGGAACCGGCGGAAATGATGCAGGAGGTTGAGTCTGCTCGTCCCACAGTACAAGACAACAGAACATTACTCAATAACCCTGAGTTTCCTACACTTGCGTTACAGCAACCTAGCAGAAAACGAGAAAAACCGCTCAATATCGTTATTATTTTAGAAGAAAGCTTAGGAACCACTTTTGTTGAGTCATTGGGCGGTGTTCCAGTCACACCAGAGCTTGAGAAACTTAAGCAAGACGGTTGGTGGTTTGAAAATCTGTACGCCACTGGCACACGTTCTGTTCGTGGGATTGAGGCCGTTGTCGCTGGCTTCTTGCCGACACAGGCACAAAGCGTGGTTAAACTTTCACTTTCGCAGAAAAACTTTACAACGCTAGCAAGCATATTAGAAAAAAAAGGTTATACCACTGAGTTTATTTATGGTGGTGAATCACACTTCGACAACATGCGTAGTTTCTTTATGGGCAATGGCTTTCAACAAGTTATCGAACAAAAAGATTACGTTAATCCAGTTTTTGTAGGTAGTTGGGGTGCGTCAGATGAAGATGTATTTAATCGTATGCATGAGCAGCTCACTAAGCATTACGCTTCTGGAAAACCGTTTTTCACTTTGGCTTTCTCTTCATCAAATCACTCGCCGTTTGAATTTCCTGATGGGCGTATTGAATTGTATGATGCAGAAAAAGCCACTGAGAATAATGCAGTTAAATATGCGGACTACGCTATTGGAGAGTTTTTCAAAAAGGCTAAAGCCAGCGATTACTATAAAGATACGCTATTCTTAGTTGTTGCTGATCATGATATTCGTGTTCGTGGTGAAGACTTGGTACCCGTTAAAAACTTCCATATTCCAGGCGTTATATTGGGTGCAGACCTCTCAGCTAAAAGCATCAATACTGTTGCTAGTCAAATTGATTTACCGACTACGCTGTTATCACTAGCAGGAATAGAAGCAAAAACACCGATGATTGGTCGTGATTTGAGCAGTGAGCCAGATGACTTAGCTGGTCGCGCCATGATGCAATATAAAGATAATTATGCATGGATGGAAGGGCAAGAACTTGTCGTCTTGCGTCCAGAAAAAGACCCAACCTTCGGTTACTATGACACGCAAACTAAAAAAGTTATCGTTAAAGATAAACCAGAAAATGGCGACACGCTTGTGAAACGAGCAATCGCGCACGCTCTATTACCGGATTGGTTGTATTCAGAACAACGCTACCAAACCGGTGAGTAAAATTATGATTAGTATTTAATATGCCTAGCATGGGAATCCCAGTTATAAATACCAGCAATTTTTGCATTGATAATGAGAAGGCATTGACTGTTTCATGCAAAATTTGCAGCAGTATAATAAGTAAATAATTTAACCCATTGATTTATAAGACATAGAGTGCTTGGCATAAGCTTTGCATAAGGTATAGCAGGACAACTTTATGCAAGGAATATGCAATTATGCTAAATAGCATCACGCAGCAAGGACTTTATCACGCAGAAACTGCCTATCACCTGAGGCAATTTGCTAAAACGAGACGTTATCGTGTGAATGAAATTACCGCACACACTGTCCCCAAAGATGCACCTTGCAGAAAAGAGGTTGAAGCCTTTATTGCTGCGGTATTTAGCGTGACTTATGGCGCGACCATTACGGAGTTTATGCCAACACTTGTGGCTTTAAGAGATGACAGCGGTATTTTGATGGCCGCTTTCGGTATGCGCAAAGCCGCAGAAGAAAAACTCTTTTTAGAGCAATACATTGATATACCAATCGAACAACTACTAACCGAAAAGTTGGGCAAGCCTATTCGTCGAGAGGAAATCACATGCATTGGCAATTTAGCAGTCTCAAATCCACGTAATGCAGGCGTACTCATCGCCCATGTGATTCAACACAGCTTGGATATTGGCATTGAATGGTGTGTTGCAACAGCTCATCACAGCCTACAAAATGGGCTTATTAAAGGTGGTCGTGATGTTTACCCGCTACATCAAGCCGATAAGCAATGTTTATCCGCTGAGCAACAAGCATTATGGGGAAGTTATTATGATTACATGCCCCAGGTGGTTGCAATAAGAGGAGTAGCTGAGTACTAGACGGAATAAGTTACTCCCTTGAAAATGAGCCTTATAGAAGCCATACAACACTACGCTAGCAACGCGCCTGAGACCATTGCCATTCGTAATGGCGAAACAGACGTACTCAGTTACCATGATTTATTTCATGCAGTCATGCAAACGCAACAAGTGCTAGCGGAAGAGACCCATTCTACATGTCTAGCCTTGGCAATGGACAACAATCCTGCGTGGGCCATCATTGATATCGCGGCTGTTAGCAATCAATTGCCCATCGTACCGATCCCCAACTTTTTTTCTGATAAGCAGATTACACATGCTATTAGCGATGCTGGCGCAAATGTGTTGATTACGGATAACCCTGAGCGCTATGTTGCAGTATTACGCTATCAAATCGCACATAAGTCGACTATCTGTATTGCTGGCAAACGCCTTATGTGCATCCATTTGCACACTGCTAAAAAATCACTACCATTTAATACTGCAAAAATAACCTATACATCAGGCACAACAGGCCAACCAAAAGGGGTATGCCTCAGCAATGAAGCGATGCTAAATGTCGCTTCATCTATTCAAAAAATGGTGGGGTTAACTAGTAATGATCAACATTTATGCGTACTTCCACTCGCTACACTCTTAGAAAATGTCGCTGGCTTGTATGCTACGCTGCTCGCTGGTGGCACTGCACACATTATGCCTAATGATAGTGTTGGCCTTAATGGTAGCTCACTGAACATTCATCGCTTATTACAAGCATTAATCGATACCAAAGCAAGTACTGCAATTCTAATTCCTGAATTATTATCTGCCTTGGTTAATACACTGGAGGCTGGCACGTTAAAAGTCCCTGATCTGCGTTTTTTGGCAGTAGGAGGTGCATCGGTTTCACCTGACTTGCTTAAACGAGCAAATAAAATCAGCTTACCGGTTTTTGAGGGTTATGGATTATCCGAGAGCGCTTCAGTAGTTGCTTTAAACACACCTCATGCAAATAAAATTGGTAGTGTTGGTCAATTACTACCACATCTTCAGATTCGAATTTCTGATGAAAAGGAAATACTAGTCAAAGGTCCAAGCTACTTAGGCTACACACAAGAGCAGCAAAATAACCAGGAGTGGCTCCATACTGGTGATATTGGCTATCTGGATGAAGAGGGCTACTTAATTATTAATGGCCGTAAAAAGAATATTTTTATTACTTCATTTGGACGCAATGTATCGCCTGAATGGGTAGAAAGAGACTTAACAAATACTCCAGAGATTGCACAAGCATGCTTATTTGGAGAAGCGAAACCTTGGAATACTGCGCTCATTGTTCCATCAAAAGGAGCAACTGCTGAGAAAATCACAATGACAATCAATCAGATTAATCAACATTTACCTGATTATGCAAAAGTACGTAAGTGGCTATTAGCCGATCAACAATTTAGTACGGACAATCAACAACTAACGCCAAACGGGCGCCTTAAGCGCGATATTATTTGGCAACAGTATCAACATGCGATTAATTCGCTTTATGCAAGCACTTAAATTCGCTTATTAAATTAAAAAGGATTCAACATGTCGTTTTACCAACACTTATTAGAGGCAACACAAAAAGAACGCGATTCATTAATGAGTTTGCCACTCATTTCGCAAGGCGCTACTGGGAATATTTCACTAGAAACCTATATTGCATTTTTAACGCAAGCCTATCATCATGTAAAGCATACAACCCCATTATTAATGGCCTGTGGTGGACGGTTAACTGCTGAATATGAATGGTTAAGAACAGCCATTGGCGAATACATCGAAGAAGAAATGGGACATCAAGAATGGGTGCTTAATGATATTCAAGCTTGCGGCGCCGATAAAGAAGCGGTCCGCAATAGCAAAACGCCAGAAACTGGAGCAAGTCAAGCAACAGAATTGATGGTCGCTTATGCTTATGACATGATTAACCGCGTTAATCCTGTCGGTTTTTTTGGTATGGTTCTAGTCCTTGAAGGGACCAGCACAGCTGTTGCCACTCAAGCTGGTGAACAAATTATGAGCAAACTGAAATTACCAAAAAGTGCTTTTACTTATTTAATGTCGCATGGATCGCTTGATATTAGCCATGTCGCATTTTATGAGAGCTTAATGAACCAAATCAGCAATCCGGACGATCAAGCTGTCGTTATTCATGCAGCCAAAAACTTTTACAAGCTATATGGTGATATATTTAAGGATGTTGAAGCGCGAACAATGTAATAACCTTCTGGAAACAAAAGATGAACTTAGCTGGTAAACGTATTTTACTCACGGGCGCTACGGGTGGTCTTGGCAATGCAATTGCCAGACAACTCGCTGCAAAGGGAGCCATTCTAGCGATTCTAGGTCGTGACCCAGAAAAACTAAAGGTTTTGAAAAACGACATTCAAGCAAGTGGCAATAAAGTTGTTAGTATTGAAGCAGACCTCAGTCAGGCCGGTATTCCAGCAAAAGCCATCAATGCCACCATTGAAAAACTGGGCGGTATTGATATTGTGGTTAACAATGCTGGCGTGCTTGATTTTATTGCTTTTGAAAATCAATCAGAAGAACGTATACTAGAAATCATTCATACAAATGTCACTGCTGTGATTCAATTAAGTCATGCAGCCATGCATTATTTTAAGAAAAACAATACAGGTCATTTGCTCTTTATCGGATCAATTTTCGGCTCGCTTGGCTTTCCACATTATGCAACTTATTGTGCAAGTAAATTTGCGATTCATGGATTTTCACAAGCATTAAGAAGAGAGTTAGTTAATACCAACATTGGTATTACCTATGTAGCACCTAGATTTATTAAAACGCCTATGAATAATGAAGCTGCTACTGCGATGACGAAGAAGTCAGGTAGCAAAATGGACAGCCCTGAAACAGTTGCTGAGTTGGTATTAAAAGCATTAGAACGAGAAAAACAAGAAGTTTTTATTGGTCAGCCAGAAAGCTTTTTTGCTTGGTTAAATGGCTTAGCTCCCAAGTTGGTTAACTTGGGTTTGAAAAAACAAACTAAATTGGCGGAGTCTTTTTTAGATAAAGGCGCCAACAACTAGTGTTTATAAATAGAGCACCGCTGGAAAGACTGTTAAAGCAAGTACAAAAACGAGCCATTCCAAGTTCCATCGTTCTAGATGCCCAGTAAAATGTAATGTTAACACTACGATTGCGACAATATAATATATTGCAATAAGGATCATAATAACCTTAAGTCAAACCCATGAATTTTTGCGTAAATAGATTTATAACACTACACAGCTGTATGATGCAATAAATCTTTTTCTACCAATGAGAATTCACTTAAGTGATAGGCAACAAGAATGATTAAAAAACACAGTGATACGCTACAAGTAAGTAAGCATAAATCACCAAAAAATCGTACTATCAAAGTTGATATTGATGAGAATATTGACTGGAGTAAACCCGACTGGAGCAGAGAAGAGCCCAGAAAATTTTGGGACCCTAGTCGTAAATTATTGAAGTCAATCCGAGATTATCAAAAACTAAAAAAATCAAGTAGTCTGTTCTCTCGATTCTGTTCAAAATTGATCGTCGTGAGATACCGATTTTGGAGCATGGTGACGGGTGCAGAAATTGATTTATCCTGTCAAATCGGCGGTGGTTTATTAATTCCACACCCTAACGGTATTGTTATTCACCCTGATTCTGTTATTGGCATTAATTGTCTTATCTTTCAACAAGTAACTTTAGCTGGCGTTGTTGAGCTTGGCATACATGTTGATATTGGTGCTGGTGCAAAATTACTCGGTCCGTTAAAGCTTGGTAATCATGTAAAAGTTGGCGCTAATGCTGTCGTTACAGCTAGTGCAGGAGATAACGTCACATTAGTAGGTATGCCAGCTAGAGCTATCAAACATCGCACCGAATAAGCTTCTCGACAGTCTCCCAGAGTGGGTCTGTTACAATGTAAGCAGACTTAAACTTAAATATATTTCAACCATTGAAGCTGTGATGGGTTTATGGATACTTAAATCAAACTGGAGAGCTAAATGCACGTATCATTTGAAGAAGCACAAGAAATCATCGATAGCGCAGTCAAAAAATCAAAAGAGTTAAACCTTAAAATGTGTATTGCTGTTCTAGATTCTGGTGGCAATATTAAAGCCTTTGCAAGAATGGATGATGCTTGGGTAGGTAGTAGCGATATCGCTATCAAAAAAGCAAAAACTGCATGCTATTTTGCCATGCCTTCCGGTGAAATAGGCAAACTTTCCTTACCAGGGAAACCATTGTATGGCATTGAACACTCCAATGAGGGTCTCATCAGTTTTCCAGGTGGCGTACCCATTGTTGACAAAGATGGCATACTCATTGGCGCTGTTGGCGTTAGTGGTGATACCGTAGAAAATGATCATCTTGTCGCCGTTGCTGGTGCAACAAGATGTGGCGAGTGCGAAATGGCGGAACATCCTTGGCGCACATAATATAGAATCAACGTTTAGGGCTTCTGCCCTAAACTTTAGCTACTATTTCATAGGAAAATATTAATCATATTGGCCTACTATTCAGTCTCATCAAAGTCAACTTAGCCCAGTTAAAATGCCTCTAAGACTTGTAATATCTGCGTTTCGATGTACACTAAACCCGTAGTTCCAAATAATTCTGGGGGAATAAAATGGACTTTTCAACACTCTTCAATAGCTTACAGGGTCAACTTGGACAGCATCTTCCTGGTATCTTTGGTGCACTTGCGGTTTTAATCGGAGGTTGGTTAATTGCCGTAGTTGTTCGGGCAGGTTTAAACCGCTTTTTGAATATGATTGGCATCAACAAGCGTATTTCGGAAAGCACAGGCCAAGAGGTCGACATTGCATCGGGGATCTCGCTCGGTGCATTTATATTGATTCTATTGATTACGTTAATTGGTGTTTTCAGCAGCTTAAACCTACAAGCAGTGTCTGAACCCTTTAATGTAATGGTTACGCAAATTTTTCAATATTTGCCACGTATTTTTGCTGGTCTGATTTTACTCGCGATTGCATGGGCGATCGCAACGCTAGTTCGACTAGTTACCACAAAGGCACTTTCAACCACAAAACTGGATGAAAAATTGAGTGCAGAAGCTGGTATGCAGCCCATGAGCAACAATGTTGGCAATATGTTGTTTTGGATTATCATTTTGATGTTTTTACCAGCACTATTGTCCACGTTTGAATTGAACGGATTGCTCGCACCTGTTCAAGGTATGGTAGATGAATTTTTGGCGATGGTGCCCAATATTTTTGCTGGTGGTGTTATCGCACTGGTTGGCTGGATTGTAGCTAAAATTCTGCGGGGCTTAGTGACTAATATTTTGGCAACCAGTGGCATTGATAATATTTCAAAAGCCGTTGATCAGGATGGCAAAAATACTATTAAGTTATCCAATGTGATTGGTATGTTAGTTTTTATCTTTGTCTTTATCCCAACCCTAATCGCTGCTTTGGATGCACTACAAATGGAAGCAATCTCGCTACCTGCCAGCAATATGCTGACCTTAATGTTTGAAGCTGTACCGAACATTTTAGCAGCAGCGATTATTTTAACCATCACCTATTATGTTGCTAAATTTGTGGCTTCTTTAGCAGTGAATTTGCTCAGTGGCATTGGCTTTAATGAAGTACCTGCTAGATTAGGCTTTAAAGATACATTCACCAAATCTTGCACCATTTCTGACCTTGTTGGTAAAGTGCTCGTTTTCTTTGCGATGTTGTTTGCAACAGTTGAAGCAGCTAACCGTTTAGGCTTTGGACAGGTCAGCGATATTGTAAGCATCTTCATCCAATTTGGCGGTGATATCTTGCTTGGCTCTGTCATTTTAATTGTCGGTTTCTGGTTATCTAATCTCGCTTACAACGCAATTGATCGTGCAAGCGGAAAAAAAACATCGGGCCTTGCAAGTATTGCGCGAGTTGCCATTATTGGTTTAGTTATTGCCATGGGCCTACGAGCCATGGGCATTGCCGACGATATTGTCAATATGGCATTTGGCTTAACCCTTGGTTCAGTCGCAGTCGCAGTCGCATTAGCGTTTGGTCTAGGTGGCCGCGATGCTGCTGGTAAACAGCTTGAGTACTGGTTTAGCAAGATGCGTAAAGATGATAAGTAGCTAATAGCAGCATTAAAAGCCGTAGCAAATGCTACGGCTTTTATTTTTTGTCCAATTTGCGTCACACGTAATATACGTGCTTTAGTCTGTTAGAATATCGCTCAGATTAGGATACTATTTTGACCACAATTAAACTAAACAAAAAACCAACGGACAAATCAAATGCAA
Organism: Methylotenera sp.; assembly: GCA_048058875.1. Classification (GTDB taxonomy): domain Bacteria; phylum Pseudomonadota; class Gammaproteobacteria; order Burkholderiales; family Methylophilaceae. The sequence goes on from JBLLNR010000001.1 coordinate 250,400, forward strand.
ACAGGAAACCTGTTCGCCCAATCGACCCGAGTAAAAGAAACAGAAGTATCAAAGCGAAAGAAAAGTCAGTAGAAAGTAAGCCAGTTGAAGAGCCAACAACGAATCATGTTAAAGACGATGTATTAAACGATCACAAGCCTATTTTGCGTAGTGAGTATCCATCAAGAGCCCGTAGCAGTCATCAGCGACCGCAACAGAAGCCATATCAAACCAACCAAAATAGAAGAAAAATAGAAGATAAAGAAGGCGAATATATCAACCCACCTAGGCGCGGAGGAAAAGCAAGAGATGGATTTGTGGCAAGCGAGTTTGATAAAAACCGCGCTAATAAAAAAAATCCGACAAACATAACAAAACAGAAAGATGACCAACTTCCTAGACTTTCCAAACGAATGTCTGAGTTGGGGCTTTGCTCTCGACGTGAAGCTGATGAGTGGATTGCTAATGGCTGGGTTAAAGTCGATGGTGTAGTCATCGATACACTAGGAACACGTGTAAGCCCTGATGCTGAAATTGTCGTCAGCGGCTATGCACAAGAGCATCAAGCAGAAAATGTAACTATTCTACTGCATAAACCTGTGGGTTATGTCAGCGGGCAAGCAGAAGATGGTTATCAACCAGCAATCGTATTAATTCATCCAGATAATGAATGGCGTGATGGTACTCCTAATAACAAAACACCAAAGACTTTCCAGCGCCGTTTTTTAAAAGGCTTGGCGCCTGCTGGCCGTCTGGATATTGACTCAACAGGTTTGTTAGTGCTCACACAAGATGGACGTGTTGCCCGCCATTTAATTGGTCAGGACTCAAGTGTTGAGAAGGAGTATTTGGTTCGCGTAGAAGGGAAGCTCAACGACAATGGGCTTCAGTTGCTTAATCATGGCTTAACTCTAGATGGTCAGCAGTTAAAGCCTGCTAAAGTGAGTTGGCAAAATGCAGATCAACTTCGCTTTGTATTACGCGAAGGTAAGAAACGTCAAATTAGACGCATGTGTGAAATGGTAGGCTTACATGTGGTTGGTCTGAAAAGGGTACGCATTGGCAGTGTCAATCTGGGTAAGTTACCCGTTGGTCAATGGCGTTACTTGGGCCCAAACGAGCAATTTTAATTTAAGCTTTTAATTTTTATAACGAAGGGTAGTGATGGGTGTTTTTGATGGTATTGCAGCGTCAGTATTAGACCAGATGGCTGGTGAAAAGGCTGGCACCGCAAAAATGGCGATAGAGATGTTTAATCAATATGGTGGGCTTAGTGGAATACTGGCAAAATTCCAAGAAAATGGTCTGGCAGATATTGCTGCATCTTGGGTAGGAACGGGTGAAAACAAGCCAATATCATCGAAACAAATTACTGATGTGTTAGGTGCTGATACCATTAAACAGATGGCACAAAAGTTTGATCTTGATGCAACTGTATTGAGTACCCAGCTGGCAGAACATTTACCAAAAGTAGTCGACAAAATGACGCCCAACGGTGAACTGAGTAAACACTCTAACGACTTATTTAAAGTTGTGATGAGTATGATGAAATAGGTTTACGCAGTCATTTAATTTAACTAACTGATAAGACACTATGGATTTTATTCTAATACTAAAAACAATTGTAATGGGGCTCGTTGAAGGTGCAACGGAGTTTCTACCTATAAGCAGCACTGGTCACCTCATTATCACAGCAGACTGGCTTGGATTTTTGACCAAAGAAAAACGCGATGTTTTTGAAATTATCATCCAATTAGGTGCCATTCTAGCGGTAGTATGGCAATATCGCGTTAAAGTGACGCATGTTATATCGCATTTAAATGAAGACAAATCTCGTCAGTTAGTCGTCAATCTATTTATTGCATTTTTACCACTTGCACTAATCGGCTTAACTTTTCACCATCAAATTAAAGCATTATTATTTAACCCGAAATCTGTTGCGATTGCATTGATTGTTGGTGGTTTTATTATCTTTTGGATTGAGAAAAAACTGCCAAAAGTGACGATTTATTCTGTTGATGACATGGATTGGAAATTGGCATTAAAAGTGGGGTTTGCCCAAGCGATTGCGTTGATACCAGGCGCTTCTAGGGCAGCATCAACCATTATGGGCGGTATGATTTTTGGCTTATCGCGCACCGTTGCGACTGAGTTCTCATTCTTCTTAGCAATACCAGTGATGTTTGCAGCAACCGTTTTTGATTTGTACAAAAGCAGAGACTTACTTCAAGCAAATGACTTGCTCATTTTCTTCATTGGTTTTGTGACCGCATTTATCTCTGCGTTAATTGTTATCAGGGTGCTGATTCGTTATATTGCGCATCATGACTTTACGCCATTCGCATGGTATAGAATTGTGTTTGGCGCAATTGTACTTTTTTATTATTGGTAAACTTTATAGTTAAATACTTAATCTAAGTATTTACATATTAAAATTAGTAAGTAAGTAGAGGAGGATAAATGAATAAATATTTAAAATATGCTGCTTTTACCATTGGTGGCTTCATCCTCATCGTGACTCTAATAATGGCTTATTTTGCTGCTACGTTTAATCCCAATGACTACAAACAACAAATTATTGATCTAGTCAAAGAAAAGAAAGAGCGTACACTTATTATTGACGGAGACATAAGCCTCAGCTTCTGGCCAAAACTAGGCGCGAACCTCGGCAAAGTTTCTATTTCTGAACATCAATCCGATAAAGAATTTGCGGCCATTAATAGTGCCAAAGTCGCACTTGCAGTTTTACCGTTATTAAAGAATTCATTAGTCGTCGACACCATTTACATTGATGGTGCTAAGGCGAATATTGTCAAATATAAAGACGGTACGACGAATTACGATGACTTGATGAGCAAAGACGAATCCGAGCCATCTGATATTAAATTTGATGTGCAAGGCGTCAATATCACAGACTCAGCAATCAATTACACGGATGAAACACAAGAGGCCAGTTATCAAATCAATGAATTTAATATGGAAGCTGGTCATATCGCATTAGGTCAGGCATTTGATCTTGATACAAGCTTTCATGTTGAAGCGGATAAACCGCTGGTCTCTGCAAACACAAGCGTTAAAGGTAACTTCTTATATGATCCTGAAACGAAACGCTTTAAAGTAAATGGCCTAGACAGCGCCGTCGAAGGTGACTTGCTAAATGGTAAAAATGTCGTCATTAAAGCCACAGGCGATATTGATGCGCAAACTGAAAGTATGGAATTCTTGGTTGATGATTTAAAACTCGCTTTAACGGGTGATTTTGATGGTGTCAAACAAACAGTCAATTTAACAGCACCAGCCATCAACATCGAAAAAGACAATGTAAGTAGTAATCAAGTGACTGTTAGCTTAGTACAAAATAAAGCTGATGGGGATTTAAAAGTAAATATGGTGCTTGCTGATATGAAGGGCTCGCCAAAATCAATAAAAAGTAGCGGCATTACAGGTGACCTCTCCATGGAGCAGGGCAATCGAACCGTAACAGGTGAATTTTCATCACCATTTACAGGCAATATAGAAGCATTGATATTTGATATTCCCAAACTCATTGGTAAAGTGAATATTAAAGATCCAAGCCTGCCAAATGGCGCGATGCAAGGAACATTCAATCTCAGCACACACGCTGAAATTAAGAATGAGCTAGCAAACAGCAAGTTTGATTTAGTACTTGCAGATACTAAACTCAATGGTGATGTCGCCGTCTCAAGCTTTAAACAGCCAAACATTAAATTTAATTTAAATGCGGATACATTAGACTTGAACAAGCTACTAGGTGCGCCTAAGAAGGCTAGTGACTCGGACACTAAAGTAAGCAAGCAAGCTGATTTATCTGCGCTCAACAGCCTACTATTAGATGGAAAAATCAAAATCAATAGCATTCTATATGACAAACATAAAATCAGTGGACTTAACTTGGCCCTAAAAGCAGATGGGAAAAAATTAGCTGTTAATGGCCTGAATGTAAAAGTAAATGAGAGTCAAATTAAAGGTGCTTTAAGCATTAGCCAGTTTGCAAAACCTTTATATACATTTGACCTTGATATAGACCAATTGAATTTGAATGACTATATTAGCGAAGCGCCCGCCGAGAAAAAATCAACTGGAGATGAAGTCATTGATTTGACCGCGCTAAAAGCATTGAATGCAAATGGCTCACTACGTATAGGTAAACTCAATTATGGCAAAACCAAAGTGTCTAATGTACGTATCGATTTGAAAGCGGATGATGGCGTAGCGACACTTTCACCTCTATCAGCCAACCTGTATGATGGAGCAATGAAAGGTTCACTTAGGCTAGATGCGCGTGGTACGCCAGATATCGCCTTTAAACAAACCATGACCAGCGTCTCTATTGGACCGTTATTACAAGATACCATCAATAACGATATGTTATCTGGCACGGGCACGCTCAATGTTGATATCAATACCAAAGGTAATACAGTGAACATGTTTAAAAAGAGTCTAAGCGGAACCTCATCCTTAGCATTAGCCGACGGCGCCATTAAAGGCATTGATATAGCTGGCCAAATACGTGGCATTAAAAATAAAGTGAATATGCTCAAAGGCCAAACTGCTGAAACGGCTTCAGATGAAACCAAAAAAACCGATTTCAGCGAGCTGACCGCCAGCTTTACCATCAAAGATGGCGTTGCGCACAATGAAGATTTAGCCATGAAAGCACCCATATTGCGCCTAGCAAAAGGCGATAGTCGTGGCGATATTAATATTGGCAATGAAACCATCAATTACACAGCAACTCCTACCATCGTTAAATCGATTAAAGGACAGGGTGGTGAAAATTTAGATGAGCTTGCAGGTATCGCTGTACCACTCAAAATATCAGGAACGTTTACTAACCCAAAATTTGGACTTGATACCAAAGCAATTGCCACAGGCTTAGCCAAAGCAAAAGTCTTAGAAAAAGTAGGGGGTGAAAAGGGTGCTGCCGTACAAGAGTTACTTGAAGGTGATAACAAAGTCGATGCACTAAAAGGTTTACTTGGTAAGAAGAACAAGGGCTCAGAGACTGATACCCCTGCTGATACATCAAATCCAGCTACTGAATCACCCGCAGAAGAAAAACCGAAATCGGTAGAAGACAAAGCCAAAGAAGGACTCAAAGACCTTCTCAAGTTTTAGCCATTTACTGTATGGGCGCGTTATCGCAAGCCATCATTCGTTGGCAAAAAAAACATGGGCGGCATCATTTACCGTGGCAAAGCACCCAAGACTCTTATGCTGTTTGGGTATCGGAGATTATGCTACAGCAAACACAAGTTTCTGCAGTAATTGGTTACTATGGCCTATTTATGCAACGGTTTCCTTCTATTGCAGCCTTAGCAGAAGCTACACAAGAAGAAGTATTACAACATTGGAGTGGCCTAGGTTACTACTCACGAGCGCGTAATTTACATCATGCGGCACAAATCATCGTTGATGACTTCAATGGCATATTTCCACAACAATTTGAAGATATTATCAACTTACCAGGTATTGGCCGTTCTACTGCAGCGGCAATTTCTACCTTTGCACTCAACAACCCGCAACCCATATTAGATGGCAATGTAAAACGTGTTTTTGCCCGATATTTCGAATTAGACGGTTGGACTGGTAGCCCTGCGATACAAAATAAACTATGGTCAATTGCCGAACGCGAAAATCCTAGTGAAGATGCCATCGCTTACACGCAAGGCCTAATGGATTTAGGTTCATTAATCTGCACACGTTCCAAACCCAAATGTAATCAGTGCCCGCTAAATGTTGGCTGCTTAGCATTAGCACATAACACAACCAATATATTACCCACCCCTAAACCTAAAAAGGCATTACCAGAAAAAGAAACTACCATGCTGATTATCCGCATGGGTAAAGAAATCTTACTAGAAAAACGCCCACAAAAAGGCATATGGGCTGGTTTATGGAGTCTGCCTGAAATCAACGTAAATGCCATTGCATCTGAAGCGGTAAAACAACTATTTGGTTTAGAAACAGAACCAGAAGAAACGCTACCTATCGTCAACCATGCATTTACCCATTACAAACTAGCAATCACACCACAACCGCTTACAGTAATCAGTACAAATAAACAAAGAGCTCCCAATGCGATTTGGATGCCAATTGAGGATGCCATTGGGGCAGCTATCCCAACGCCAGTGAGAAACATTCTATTAAAACTATATTAATTAAGGGCTTTTAACATTATCAAAAAATGTTAAAGTTAGTTAATATTACCTGTGATTATTTTGGATTGATTCCAGCATTTCATACTTGATGCATAAATGACTTATCGAAATAAATCATAATGTTATTAAAACAAGCCATGCAATATTTTTATTATGCAAGAAAAGTACCTCATGACCAGTTTTTAGGCATATTTGTTCGACTTGGTTAAAAAAAGAGAAGAAAATGGAACTACCTAAGTTTAATGAAACTTTTTTACCAATCTTGGAAGTACTTAAAGATGGTAATGCCATAAAAGGTCGTGATTTAATAAGGCTCGTAGTAGACAGGTTCTATTCAGATCTTCCATATGAACTGCTTCAGCAAACAACAAAAAGCGGTGATCGCTTAATTGAAAATCGTATTGCATGGGGTAAGTCATACCTAAAAAAGGGTGGTCTAGTTCACTACCCACAAAGAGGTTATGTTCAGATAACTGAGAAGGGTAAATCCACAAGTACTGAAAATGTGAACCTAGAAAATATTCAATCTAATGTTATTACATTCTACGAAGCTGAAAATCAATCCGTTGATTCAAAGACAGAAATTGAAAGGAGTGCAAGTCCACAAGACTTAATAGATTCTGGATTTGAAAAAATTGAACGAGAAGTTAAAAATATGCTTCTATCAAAATTGAAAGAAGTCGACCCGTACGCCTTCGAAAAAATCATCTTAATTTTGCTTAAGAAAATGGGATATGGTGACTTTATCGAAACTTCAAAGTCGGGTGATGGAGGGGTTGATGGAATCATCAACGAAGATCAGTTAGGACTGGAGAAAATTTATATTCAAGCTAAGCGCTATTCCGAAATTAAAGTTAGAGAAAAGGATATTAGAAATTTCATTGGTGCAATGAGTGGGGATACAAGAAAAGGCATTTTTGTGACCACTTCATCATTTGATGAGAAAGCAAAAAATAAAGCCCAAAATGCTCACCATACAATAATCCTGTTAGATGGCTCTAAGTTAGTTGACCTGATGCATAAGTATAATGTTGGTGTTCAAACTAAGAGTATTTATGAAGTGAAGGCTGTGGATAATGATTTCTTTGATGCTGAAGAAATATAGACTAACAAATGAGTCAATTAGGACTAGTTTTCGGTTGATGTTCCAAATCAGCAAACAAGTTAGCACGCATTAGTTTATGTAATATGTTATAGAAACAGAAACTTATCAACCATCATTCTGGATACTCCATGGTCACTTCAACTACCACTAGCAATCAGACATCACACGCGCCGTCTTACTATGCTTACTCTGCGCACAAGTCTCCCGAGCGGCCAACACTACAAGGCAGCACCCAAGCCGATGTATGCATCGTAGGCGCTGGCTACACTGGCCTCTCTGCAGGTATCGCGTTAGCTGAAGCAGGCTTAAAAGTGGTTATCTTAGAACAAGCGCAAGTAGGCTGGGGTGCCTCGGGTCGAAATGGAGGCCAGATTGTGCATAGTTTTTCGCGTGACATTGATGTGATTGAGCGTAACTATGGCAAAGCTGTAGCGGATCCGCTAGCGCGCATGATGTTTGAAGGTGCGCAGGTCATTCGTGAGCGCGTGTCTAAATACAATATTGATTGCGATTTAAAAAACGGGGGTATTTTTGCAGCGATTAGCCCACGCAAAGCGAAAGAACTAGCAGCGCAAAAGAAGCTCTGGGAACAATGGGGGCACCCTGGTCTAACTTTAGTCGATACACCAGCGGATGTGCGTAAATATGTAAACTCCGACCGCTATGCAGCATTACTGGTCGATTCCACTGGTGGCCATTTTCATCCGCTCAATCTAGCATTAGGTGAGGCTGCTGCGCTAGAAAGTTTAGGCAGCACGATATACGAAAACTGTGCTGTGGTGAAAATTGACCGTGGTGAACCCGCCACTGTGCACACAGAGAAAGGTAGGGTAAGTGCACGTTATGTGATCGTGGCCTGTAATGCCTATATTGGCAATCTGGAGCCAAAGCTAGCATCCAAGTCTATGCCTTGCGGCACGCAAATTATCGCCACCGAGCCGCTCGGCGCACTGGCAGATGAACTTATCCCCTCAGATCACTGTGTGGAAGACAATAACTTCTTACTCGATTACTTCCGCCTTACGGGCGATAAGCGCATGCTGTTTGGTGGGGGCGTGGTTTACGGTGCGCGTGATCCCAAAGAAGTCACCTCGCTTATTCGTCCGAATATGGAAAAAGTGTTCCCGCAGCTAAAAGGGGTGAAGGTTGATTTTGGATGGACAGGCAATTTTCTACTGACCCTCTCGCGCATGCCGCAGGTTGGCAACCTATCACCGAACATTTATTATTCTCAGGGCTGCTCTGGTCATGGCATCACATTTACCCATCTAGTTGGTCGTATCTTGAGCGAAGCTATCCAAGGCGATACAACACGCTTCAATGCATTCGCCCGACTACCCCATCACCCTTTCCCGGGTGGTCGGCTCTTCCGTGTTCCTTTTACAGCACTGGGCGCACTTTGGTACCATATGAGAGATCAATTGGGTGTATAAATTTGCTACTGCACAGATACATTACAAAAAAATCATATCTATACTGAAATCTCATCATATAATCTTCTGAATTTGGTATAAATTAATCGGAGAATCATCATGAAGCTCAAACTTGTCTTTATCACTAAAGCATTCGCTTTATCATTAGTGTTTCATAATTTTGTCCAGGCAAATCCAACTGGTATGAGTCCAGAACAAATGCAGCAAATGATGAAACAAGCAGAGGCAGCACAAGCTTGTATGGAAAAAGTTGATCAATCCAAACTGGAAGCACTTGAAGTAAAAGGCAAGAAAATGCAGGCTGAAATCCAAGCGCTATGCAAAGCTGGTAAACGTGATAAAGCCATGACTACAGCGATGGAATATAGCATGCAAATGAAGAATGACCCCGCACTGAAAGAAATGAGTAAATGCGGTGAAATGATGCAAGGCATGATGCCCAAACCTTACTCCCCGATTCAAGAAGGGCCTGATGGTAAGCCATCACATGTATGTGACAACATATAACCTAATCAACGGCTTAAACTTGCCTAGTTTTTTAGCAGCCCTAAATCAATTAACGATGCACGCAGCTGCTCTTCCACTTGACGATAACCCATCGCATTTGGGTGAACGTAATCTGCTTTAAGCGCATTATTAGATAACACCTCAGAAAAAATATCTTCAATTAAAGGCGTATCTGTTTCTTGCGATAGCTTTTCATATAGTTTGTGATCAGACAAACCACCAAACGCCGCTTTAACAGGTTGATAGTCAGGTATCGCAATTAATAGCGTCTTTATCTGATTATGCTTTGCATGTTCAATTATCGCTTTTAAATTATTTTCTGTTTGTGTAATTGGTACTTTTTTTAAAAAGTCATTACCACCAAGTTCAACAACTAACAAACTTGGCTGATGTTCTACTAATAAATTAGACAGTCTAGCTAAGCCTTGCTCTGTGGTATCACCAGGCACGCCTGCATTAATAATCTGCCAACCTGTACTCTGTGCTAATAAGGTGGGATAGTCTTCCCCTTTAGTCGCACCTGTCCCATAGCTCAAGCTATCACCTAAAATCAATACTGTTGAATCTGGCGGTATGCTTGCTAGCTTCTGCTCATTACTGCATGCAAGCAGGGTAAAGGTTATCCATAATAGCCAGACCACCTTCATACTAATAAAATTTCGCATATTGTTGATTTAGAAACGCAACGTATAAAAAAAGTAGCCGAAGCTACTTTTTTCAATTTAATGAGGCCGTGAGTGCAGAATACGCTCTGCTAACATTTGAAAGCGCGGTGACACAAATTTTCTGCTTTGCTGCCCTGCATCTGCAATGGTTAGTAGCTCTTCAATTGCCGAACGAAAGCCTAGCTCAAATAGCCAGTAATCCGACTCTTTAATTTCAGACTTGCCATCGGCATTAATATCTTCGCAAAGCTTATCAAAAGCTTCTTTACATACATTATGTTCTGCCATCATTGCCTCCTTACTACAAACACTATAACAGATTATGCCACTGACTTAATCTTGATCCCAGCTATCTTCCCACATACAGTGTTTAATTTTATGTCTGTTTGCAATTAACTCATCAATACTTGGCTCATCATTCATTGCACGTTTAATCGCCAATTTTGTCGCTTCATAATTATTTTTATACATATCTTTTTTGTCTAGATTTGGATCTTTTGCTGCACCTGGATCAATCCAAACCAAGCTAATAATGCATAAATCGTTTACCTGATCTTTAGGGATAATACCCTCGATCACGCAATCTAAAATCGCATCTGCAGTTGCTGCCTGCACTAAACCACCAAACAACTCAATATTAGCAGAATCTTTTAGTGTTACTTTAGGTACCGTCATACAAACAGGACGTACCATTTGATTTAGATCGCGTACTGCAAACATAGCCGTATGGCCTTTTGATTGCTGCATTAAGTTAGCAAATGCTTGACCTACTGGACCATCAACTGCACCAATAAGAATTTCAGGCATTGCTGCTGAGGTATCTTTTCCTTCTGTATACAGTGTTGCTTCGCCTGCTTTAAAAATAACTGGTTTTGACATAGTTTCCCTTAATAATTAATAATAAAGTCTTTTTGATTGATACGATTATACAATTTAAAGAAACTGACTTAAATATAAACTTGCATATCCACATGCCAAATATTGGCATCTAAATAGGGCGTACTACAAACAGCAAAGCCTGCTTTTTCATAAAACGTCACAGCATGCATTTGTGCAGACAATTTAACCATCTGTTGCCCTCGCACGCGACAAAACCCAACTGCTGCTTTCAATAATAAAGTCCCAATGCCCAAACCACGCTTTTCCTTGCTTACCGCCATCCGGCCAATGCTGTTTTGATTGACAATACGCGCGCACCCTAGCACATGATTTTCATTGTCTATGGCAACTAAATGCGTAGCATCTGCATCTAAATCATCCCACTCTAAAGATTCTGGTACTGACTGCTCTTTAATAAATACTGACTCTCGTATGAATCGTAGTTCAGCCTCATGAGTCGACCAAGCAACCTGTTTAATATAAAATACCTGTTTCAATTTTGTAATGCTTGCAGTCCACAATAGATACAGGCATTATGCATGCATAAATTTAGTATGTGAACCAGAAGGATAAATGATGCAAAAGTATCAAACAGCAACAGCACGAATCTTACTCGCACTTGTTTTCTTAGGTCTAGTATTCTTACGTTTAAGCAGTATTATGAATAATCCAGATGGATATGTGCAGTATCAAGTGACACTAGGTCAATTTGGCTTGCCAGCAGTTTTTGCGCCAGTCTTAATATTAGTTCAACTCATCGCTGGCTTTGGCTTACTCTTGGGTTATAAAACCAAAATTTGCGCACTTGTCTTAACCGTGTTATCAATTTTCTTAGCTATCGTATTAGGCCGTGTCATACCTGAAGTATTTTTCTTATATATTGGTATTGCTGGCGGCATGTTGTTGCTTAGCCTACACCCACAAACTGGTTGCAGCTTAGACAACCTTAAAAAATAATCTTTCGGCAAATAAAAAAAGCGGCAACTGCCGCTTTTTTTATTCCCACTCTAGTGCGGGATACAGCATATTCACATTACGCCGATTAGCTACATCAAATAAAACCCAGTTATCCCTTTCACTAGCAGCAGCTGTTTTCATGGTTGCTTCCAGCCCAACATCATTTTCAATAGCCGCTCTAATGTCTTTAAGTAAAAGATTTAGGTAACGTAACTCGTTATTGATTGCAGTAATCCAATCTTTTGTTTCAGGACCATGGCCAGGAACAACTTGTTTGATAGATTTATGCGTTTTTAACTCATCTAACACACTGATGAGCCCTTTAATATCACCTTCTATGACTGGCGTACGCTCAATAAACAGTAAGTCTCCTGCAAAGAGTGTCTCTGTTTCTGAGTCAATAACAGTAATATCCGTATTGGTATGCGCATTTGGATAAGCATGCAGTGTTAACTTACGTCCACCTAAATCAAGCTCTATACTATCTTTGACTAGTACTGTTGGTATAACTATCTCACTACCTTTGGCATATTCACCCAAATATTGCGCATTTAATTTTTGATAGGCCTCTGCTCGCAATTGCATCGCTTCTGCTAATTTTTCATGTCCTACAAATGTCGGCTTATCTGTAACAAATGCAGCATTGCCAAATATATGATCTGGATGCACATGGGTATTAATAACATACAGGATAGGTAAACTTGTTATGTTACGAATCGCAGCATGCAAAGTTTGACCAACTTTTAAACTACCACCTGTGTCTATTACAGCAATGCCTTTATTACCAATTACAACACTGATATTACATATATCACCTTGGTAACCTGTATCAATATCTAAGTGTTCTCCATGATGCACATAGATGCCACCGCCTACATCCTTCAGAAAGCCTTTACTCTCTAATATCTCACCATTAGCACAACTGCTGAGAAGTAACAAAATCATTATTTGCAATAATCCACGCATCATTCATCTCTTTTCGTTTTTTACGGTTAGAATACTACTGCTAAAGTGAACATTAATGTAGTGATCATTGTCACACAAAACAATAACACTCTTTTAATTTATAATAATCAAGAAACAACTGATGGGGGGGGGTACATGAATAATTGCTATACAAAAGTTGCCATTATCTTACATTGGCTGATTGCATTAGGTATTTTCGGCATGTTAGCACTGGGTTGGTTTATGACAGATCTCCCACGCGAAGCGCCAAAACAGCTTTCTTATGATTTGTTCAATTGGGGCATCTATACTTGGCAATTAACCGAAGAAGCATCGCCAAGAACTTTTTACTTTAACTTACATAAATCAATCGGCATAACCTTGCTTGTACTAATCATCATTCGTATTATTTGGCGAATAGGCCACAAGCCACCAGCACCCCTGACATCACACAAGCCATGGGAAATTAAACTAGCCACTGGTACGCACCACCTTTTATATTTGCTATTAATCGCGATTCCTGGCAGCGGACTGATCATGTCAATCGCTAGCAAATACGGTGTTAAGTGGTTTGGTTTAGATTTTATTGCTGGTATTGATAGCAAGCCATTGCGTGAAATTTTTCACGAGGTGCATGAAATCGCAGGCCTAGTTTTGGTGTTGCTTCTCATCTTACACATTACTGGGGCATTAAAGCATAAATTCATCGATAAAGATGATACTATGAAGAGGATGCTACCTTAAAACAAAAAAGCTCTCTCTGGAGCTTTTTTAACACCACTTAAAAAATTAATTAATATGTATTAGTATCGCTTTTTTCTTGGGGTGTAATTATTGCTACCAGCTTCAATATGTCTAAATGTAATACGACCATTATTGATATCATAAGGTGATAGCTCTAAAGTAACATTGTCACCTGCCAAAATACGAATATGGTTTTTTTTCATTTTGCCACCCGCATAAGCAATCAATTCGTGATCATTCTCCAGCGTTACACGATAACGGGAATCAGGTAATACTTCAGTTACTACACCATTCATTTCAATAAGTTCTTCTTTAGCCAAATATAATCTCCATCATTGATAATTAGTTTACATCCTTAATAACGCACGCAGTATAGGCTTAGAAGACACGTTTAGCAACAAAAACACCAAAAAATGCTTTTTTTTTGTGTTTTTCTTGCAAAAATATGTATTTTGCTCTTGTTTTTATCTCAATTAGCGTGTACAAAGCGTACTTAGGCGTTGGATTTTTCAATTTTAAGTCAGTAAGGCATTAGATTTTAAAACCCAAGTTTTCAGGGTGCCTCCCTATTTAAAGTATGAAAGATATAAAACATGGCAACAGGAACAGTAAAATGGTTTAATGATTCAAAAGGTTTTGGGTTTATTACTCCAGATGAAGGTGGTGACGATTTATTTGCTCACTTTTCAGCAATCGTTGATACAGGTTACAAAAGTTTGAAAGAAAACGAAAAAGTAACATTCGACGTTACTGATGGTCCAAAAGGTAAACAAGCTTCTAATATTCAAAAAGCTTAGTTACTACTAAACCTGAGGCTTGATAACCTCAATTGAAATGGTCCTTTTATAGGGCCATTTTTTTATGGCTAAAATAATCATCAAACACAGTATTGCCAGATGCATTTCTTTACAGCCTCTAAAAAGGCAGCAGGAAATTAGTTACATCACAACCTGAAGCTTAGTCTGCACCGAAACTTCCCATAATAATTAATATTATCTAAACATGATACTGTAGGCTATGTTTACGCACAGCCTCTAAGAACGAGGCTGCGTTTTCGGGGGGGGTCCATTGTGTAATGCCGTGACCTAAATTGAATACATGACCATGACCATGACCATAGCTAGACAAAATATTGACTACTTCCTTTTCTATTGCTTCTGGTGTTGAAAGCAATACAGCAGGATCAAGGTTCCCTTGCAACGCTACGGTATCTCCAACGCGCGCACGTGCCTGTCCTATATCAATCGTCCAATCCAGACCAAGCGCGTCAGCACCAGCTTCAGCTTGCGCTTCCAACCATAAACCACCACCTTTAGTAAACATAATACAAGGTACCTCTCGATTATCAGATGACTTGATGAGACCTGCGATAATTTTTTTCATATAGTTTAATGAAAATTCAATATAAGCCTGATGAGATAAAGCGCCTCCCCAAGAGTCAAATATCATGACAGCTTGTGCACCTGCTTCAATTTGAGCATTTAAATATTGAGTTACAGTCTGTGCTGTTATATCTAATATATGATGCAATAAATCAGGCCGTGCATAGGCCATTTTCTTTGTTGTTAAAAAATCAGTGCCACCTTTTCCTTCAACCATATAGGTTGCTAAGGTCCAAGGGCTACCTGCAAACCCAATCAAGGGGACGCGGCCATTTAACGCCTTCCGAATGCTAGAAACTGCATTGAATACGTACTGCAAATCTTGCATGTCTGGTACTGAAAGTCTTTTAATATCAGCTTCTTCTTGTAGTGTGTGTGCAAACCTAGGCCCTTCACCCGTTTCAAAAGTTAAACCCAAACCCATCGCATCAGGAATGGTCAATATATCTGAAAATAGAATCGCAGCATCTAACAAAGGATAGCGATCTAGCGGTTGTAACGTGACATCCGTTGCAAACTGTGCATTTCTGCATAGATCCATAAAACTACCTGCATCTTTTCGCGTTGCTTTATATTCTGGCAGGTAGCGACCAGCTTGTCGCATCATCCAAACTGGTGTGTAGTTTGTCGATTGACGCTTGAGTGCCTTTAAGAATTGGTCATTTTGAAGTGTTTGCATAATTTGCTCTTTTCAAAAAATTGGGGATACAAGCAGTATCCCCATTATTGTATTGCAACTATCGTTGACTAACGCGGCAACACTGAAGTGCCCATTAAAAACTCATCTACCGCTTTGGCACACTGACGTCCTTCACGAATAGCCCATACCACTAATGACTGACCTCGTCGCATATCTCCAGCAGCAAAGACCTTATCAACATTGGTCTTATAACAGCCTTCACCATCTGTGGTTGCTTTCGCGTTATTGCGGTTATCTTTTTCAATACCAAAAGAATCCAGCACATTTTGCATGGGTGATACAAAGCCCATTGCTAGTAAGACAAGATCGGCTTTGATTGTGAACTCTGAACCTGGCACTTCTTTCATTTCACGGCCTTGCCACTCTAATCGGACCGCTTTAAGGCCTGTCACTTTACCATTTTCACCAATCAGTTCTTTTGTTGCAACTGACCAATCGCGCTCTGCACCTTCCTCGTGAGAGCTTGAAGTACGCAATTTCAGCGGCCAGTTAGGCCAAGTGAGTGCCCGATTCTCTTGCTCTGGTGGTTGAGGCATTAATTCAAACTGTGTAATTTTAGCTGCACCATGACGGTTTGATGTACCAACACAATCTGAGCCAGTATCACCACCGCCAATGACTACTACATGTTTTCCTGTTGCTTTGATTTGATTAGGTACTTGATCACCAGCAACAGCTTTGTTGTTAGGTGTCAGAAAATCCATTGCAAAATGAACGCCATCTAATTCACGCCCAGGTACTGGTAAATCACGCGGCTGTTCAGCACCGCCAGCCAGCACAACAGCATCATATTCTTTTATTACATCATCGGCTTTCACATTCTCGCCAACGTATTGATTTACTTTGAACGTGACGCCTTCTGCTTCCATTTGCGCCATACGTCGGTCTATATGTGATTTTTCCAACTTAAAGTCTGGGATGCCATAACGTAATAACCCACCAATACGGTCGCTTTTCTCCAGAACAGTTACACTGTGTCCAGCGCGCGCCAATTGCTGTGCAGCAGCTAAGCCAGCAGGGCCTGAACCCACGATAGCAATTTTTTTACCCGTTTTGTCTGGATTAATGTGCGGTTTAACCCAGTCATTTTCCCAAGCTTTATCAATAATGGCATGCTCGATAGATTTGATACCTACTGCATCATCATTGATATTTAAGGTACAAGCTGCTTCACATGGCGCTGGGCAGATACGTCCGGTAAATTCAGGAAAGTTGTTGGTAGAATGTAATACATCTATCGCCTGACGCCAATCTTGGTTATACACCAAATCATTAAAATCAGGGATGATGTTATTAACAGGACATCCGTTTGTGCAAAATGGAATGCCACAATCCATACAGCGAGCACCTTGCACTTTAGCTTCTTCATCACTTAAATGCAGTACAAATTCTTTATAGTTTTTGACGCGATCCTGAACAGGCAGATTAGCCTCATAAAGTCGTTCAAACTCTTTAAATCCAGTCACTTTACCCATTATGCTGCTTCCTTACTTGATATTGCAGCTAACTCTGTTAGTGCACGTTTATATTCATTAGGCATCACTTTTACAAACTTCTCGCGACTGGTATCCCAGTTAGCTAAAATTTCTTTTGCGCGCGGACTTCCAGTAAACTTAGCATGGTTTTCAATCAGCCTTTTCAAGATAATCTCATCTGGTTGATTTAAGTGCATGACTTTACCAATATCAGCATCTGCAGGTGCCACTTTTTCAAGCGTTACCATGCTCATATTGCAGCGCTTATCAAACATGCCATCAACGTCGTAGATATAAGCCACTCCACCACTCATACCTGCTGCAAAGTTTTGACCAGTTAAACCAAGTACAACAACAGTACCGCCAGTCATATATTCGCAGCCGTGATTACCTACGCCTTCTACTACTGAAGATGCACCGGAATTGCGCACACAGAAACGCTCACCAGCTACTCCACTAAAGTAAGTCTCACCTGTTGTAGCACCATACATGACCGTGTTACCGACAATAATGTTTTCATGCGAGACACCGCGGAACAATGTAGATGGTTTAATTATGATACGACCACCACATAAACCTTTACCAACATAATCATTACCTTCACCCGTTAAGGTAAAAGTAATGCCTTTAGCTAAAAATGCCGCAAAGCTTTGCCCGGACGTTCCTGTAAAGTTAACTTGGATGGTATCGTTAGGTAAGCCTTCATTACCATATCTGGTTGCTATTTCATGTGACAGCATAGTACCAACTGTACGATTGGTATTCACAATTGGAGAGTCAATGACAACCTTTTTACCATGCTCAATCGCTTCTTTTGCTTTGGTAATCAATGTATTGTCTAGCGCTTTGTCTAATGCATGGTATTGCTCTTCGATGTTGTAGCGGGCAACAGAGGCTGGCATTTCAGGCAGATGTAAAATTCTCTCAAAATTTAGACCATTAATTTTCCAATGGTCGATGCCAGCTTGCATATCCAATAAATCTGCACGACCAATAATGTCATCAAATTTAGCAATTCCCATACTTGCCATCAATTCTCGAATTTCTTCAGCTACAAAGAAAAAGAAATTCACCACATGCTCTGGCTGACCTGTAAATTTTTTACGTAGCTCTGGGTCTTGTGTCGCGACACCCACTGGACAAGTATTCAAATGACATTTACGCATCATGATACAACCTTCTACCACGAGCGGTGCAGTTGCAAAACCAAACTCATCAGCCCCTAGCAATGCGCCAATGACAACATCGCGGCCTGTTTTCATTTGACCATCTACTTGCACGATCACACGGCCACGCAACTGATTGAGCACCAAGGTTTGCTGTGTTTCTGCAAGCCCTAACTCCCAAGGCGTCCCAGCATGTTTTACTGATGACAATGGTGATGCGCCTGTACCACCATCATGGCCTGCAATAACAATATGATCTGATTTAGCTTTAGCTACACCAGCGGCAACAGTACCTACACCAGTTTCTGATACCAGTTTCACCGATATCGAAGCCTTTGGATTAGCATTTTTTAAGTCATGGATTAGCTGTGCTAAATCTTCGATAGAATAAATATCATGATGTGGTGGTGGCGAAATCAAGCCGACACCTGGCACACTGAAACGAAGTTTAGCAATATACTGACTGACCTTGTGACCCGGTAACTGACCACCTTCACCTGGTTTTGCGCCTTGAGCCATTTTAATTTGAATCTGATCAGCATTTGATAAATATTCTGCTGTTACCCCAAAGCGGCCACTTGCTACTTGTTTAATACGTGAACGCATTGAATCACCAGATTTTAATGCAACATCTGCCTCAATATACTCTTTTCCAAACACTGCTGACATACTGGTGTCAGATGCAACTGGAATGAACCGTTTTTTATCCTCTCCACCTTCACCAGTATTGGATTTTCCGCCAATACGATTCATCGCTATCGCTAGGGTAGCATGCGCTTCCGTTGATATTGATCCTAGAGACATGGCACCTGTTGCAAAACGCTTAACAATTTCTTTTGCTGGTTCAACCTGATCCAATGGAATCGGGTTTTTTGCCTTTTTAATTTCAAACAAACCACGCAATGTCATATGACGACGGGATTGATTATTAATTAATTCAGCATATTCTTTATAAGTTTCATATTGATTAGCTCTTGTTGCATGCTGTAATTTGGCAATAGAGCTCGGTGTCCACATATGTTCTTCACCACGAATTCTGAATGCGTACTCACCGCCAGCATCCAATGCATTTTCCAGCACTGGATCATTACCGAAAGCAGCCTGATGTAAGCGTAGCGCTTCCTCAGCAACCTCTTCTAGACCGATACCCTCGATTTTTGATTCTGTACCGGTAAAGTACTCATCAACAAAGTGCGAATTAAGGCCAATAGCTTCAAAAATATGTGCACCGCAATATGATTGGTAAGTAGAGATGCCCATCTTAGACATCACTTTGTAGAGACCTTTGCCGATTGCTTTGATGAATTTTTGCTTAGCCTCTTGTGCATTGTCAGTCATACTCTCGATGGTTTTGTATACTAACCAAGGGAACACAGCTTCTGCTCCATAGCCTGCTAATAAGGCAAAATGATGCACCTCTCTTGCAGAACCTGTAGAAACAACTAGGCCAGTTTTCGTTCTTAATCCTTCTCTCACTAAGTGCATGTGCACAGCCGAACAAGCGAGTAATGCTGGTATAGCCACTTGATTTTTGTCGAGTGTCAAATCATCTAAAACAATAATATTATAGCCATCCCTGACTGACTGCTCGGCCTTAGCGCAAATATCGGTCAGTGCAATGTTCATCCCAGCAGTTCCAGTCGCTGCTGGATAACAAATATCAATTGATTTTGATGTGTAAGCACCTTTAGTCACTGCATTGATATTGAGTATCTTGGCATAAGCTTCTTCACTCAATATTGGCTGACTACCCTCTAACCTGATTGGTGGATTAGTATCATTTACCGCCAATAAATTAGGTTTCGGCCCTACAAAAGTCACTAATGACATCACCATTTCTTCGCGAATAGGATCAATCGGTGGGTTTGTAACCTGTGCAAATAGTTGCTTAAAGTAGTTGTACAACACCTTTGGTTTGTTTGATAAGACGGGTAGGGCAGCATCATTACCCATTGAGCCTGCACCTTCTTGACCCGTTGTAATCATCGGCTCCAGAACAAATTTAATGTCTTCTTGCGTGTAGCCAAACGCTTGCTGGGTATCGAGTAAACTCTCATTTAATTCAATCGTCTTTTTCACTTCTGGTAAGCGATCGATATGATAACTTGTTTGATCAATCCACTTTCTGTAAGGCTTAGCGGTTGCCAGCTTGCTCTTAACCTCTTCATCATCAATGATGCGGCCTTGCTCCATATCAATCATGAGCATCTTGCCTGGCTGTAGGCGCCATTTTTTGACAATTTTTTCTTCAGGAAAAGTGATCACACCCATTTCTGATGCCATCATGACGATATCGTCTTCTGTCACCAAATACCGTGCTGGTCGCAGACCATTACGGTCTAATGTCGCGCCGATCGTTTTACCGTCAGTGAAAGCTACTGCTGCAGGGCCATCCCATGGCTCCATAATCGCCGCATGATATTCGTAGAAAGCTCGCCTGTCTTCAGACATGAGGGGATTGTTGTTCCATGCTTCCGGAATCATCATCATCATGGCATGTGGCACGCTATAACCACCAGCGACTAGCAGTTCAAGACAATTATCAAAACAAGCAGAATCAGAACGCCCTGAAACAATCAGTGGCCAAACTTTCTCTAAATCATCTCCAAGGAGTTCTGATCGCATGGCTGCATGCCGTGCTGTCATCCAATTTACATTGCCTTGAACTGTGTTAATTTCACCATTGTGTGCAATCATTCGGAATGGATGCGCTAAATGCCAAGATGGAAATGTGTTTGTTGAGAAACGTTGATGAACTAATGCTAGTGCTGAAACCACGCGCTCATCAACTAAATCTTTGTAGTAAACACCTACTTCATTAGCCAGCAACATCCCTTTGTAGACGATTGTTCGGCAAGACAGTGATGGTACATAAAAATAGGCGTTATCTTGCAACTCCAGACTGCGAACCGCATGCTCAATCCGTTTGCGCATAACAAAACACTTGCGCTCAAATTCTTGCTCATCTTCAAAAGTACTACCAATAAACACTTGACGCATTCTGGGTTCAACATCACGTGCTGCTTGAGCAATATTACTGTTATCAACAGGCACATCGCGCCACCCTAGTAGCACCTGCTCCTCTTCACGAATGATGTTTTCTATTATCCCTTCGCATTGCGCTCTGTTACTCGATACTTGCGGTAAGAATAGATTGCCAACGGCATATTTTCCTTGCGCTGGAAGCTTAATGTTTAGTTTAGCTGCTTCTTCACGCATGAAAGTGTCTGGGATTTGCATTAGTAAACCTGCACCATCGCCAAGCTTTGGATCATATCCCGTCGCGCCACGATGGGTTAAGTTAGTCAGTAGTTGTAAGCCTTGCAGTACTATCTCATGGCTTTTTTTGCCTTTGATGTGAGCAACAAAGCCTACGCCACAAGCATCGTGCTCATTCTTTGGGTTATATAAACCTTGTTTCGCTGGTACTGAGCCAGTTAATTGCAC
The DNA here is from genome assembly GCA_048058875.1 of Methylotenera sp. Classification (GTDB taxonomy): domain Bacteria; phylum Pseudomonadota; class Gammaproteobacteria; order Burkholderiales; family Methylophilaceae. The sequence goes on from JBLLNR010000001.1 coordinate 271,966, forward strand.
ATTATGCGGATTAATTGATTTATCTGTATTCATGACCATACTCTTAAGCATTACTAAACATTTAGCGGAACCTTAAATAATACCGTTAAAAACACCTGCTATCAATCAGGCAAGGCAATATTTTGGTGCTATTTTACTTCCAACGTTTTCTGAAAAGCCTTCTCTGCGGCTACTATTGTTGCCGTGATGTCTGCATCCGTGTGGGCAGCGGAGACAAATCCAGCCTCAAAAGCGGAAGGTCCTAGATAGATACCATTATCCAACATACTATGAAAAAAGGTATTAAATGCGATTTTATCAGAAGCCATGACATCTTCAAAAGAGCTAGGACACGTTTCACTAAAATATAGACCGAACATACCACCAACACTTTGCGCACTAAACTTCACACCTAGTTTCTTTGCTGCACCTATCAAACCATTAACAAGCCTTGTTGTTTGTAACGATAACTTTTCATAGAATTCTGGTGCCTGTATCAACGCTAATGTTTTTAATCCAGCTGTTACCGCAACTGGATTACCTGACAGCGTCCCAGCTTGATATACCTTTCCTAATGGTGCCAGTCCTGACATGATGTCTTTGCGTCCACCAAAAGCGCCAACAGGTAAACCACCACCTATCACTTTACCTAGAGTAGTCATGTCCGGTTTGATATTAAATAAGGCTTGCGCACCTCCTAAATGCACACGAAAACCAGTCATCACTTCATCAAATATCAAAACAGCGCCATATTGTGTACACAAAGCACGCAATGTTTTAAGAAATACTTCAGTTGGCTTCACCAAATTCATATTCCCAACGACTGGCTCTAGAATGACACAGGCAATTTCGTCCCCAGATTTTTTAAATAAAGCCTCTAATTGCTCAACATTGTTATAGCTTAGCGTGAGGGTATTTGCTGCCACTTCTGCTGGAACCCCCGCTGAATCAGGCTCGCCAAATGTGAGCAAACCAGAACCCGCTTTTACTAGTAAAGCATCGGCATGACCATGGTAACAACCTTCAAATTTGACTAGCTTATTGCGTCCTGTAAATCCACGCGCAACGCGAATTGCGCTCATCGTTGCCTCGGTGCCTGAGCTGACTAGCCGCACTTGCTCCATACTTGGCACGAGTTTGTTAATCATCTCTGCCATTTCTAACTCTAACCCTGTTGGCGCACCAAATGACAAACTATTTGCCGCTACTTCTTGTACTGCCGCAATCACTTCTGGATGTGCATGACCTAAAATCATAGGGCCCCATGAATTGATGTAATCAATATATTCTTTCCCATCGACATCCCAAAGCTTTGAACCCAAGCCCTTTTTGAAAAAAATAGGCGTACCGCCCACGCTGCGGAATGCGCGTACAGGTGAGTTAACACCACCTGGAATGAGTCGTTGCGACTTTTCGAATAAAATCTGATTTTGTGAAGTCATAATGCCTTATAGTGATTAAATTGAAATAATTTTTTAGTAATAAACTGCATTAAATTGCTGACTAAGCACTGTGATGTTTTTTGCATCAAATAATGATTCAATCACAGCTATTGCATCCGCACCTGCAGCTCTAACATGTTGCGCATGATCAACTGAAATATCTCCAAAGCCGACAACAGGTATTTTGAGTGTTTGCTTTGCCTGTTGAAAAAGCGTCAGTAATGTATCAGTTGATTTGGATGTTATATCGGATGAAAAAATTGCGCCAAATGTTACATAGTTTGCTCCTTCAGCCTCCGCTTCATGTGCTAGATTGAGCTGGTTGTAACAAGAAACCCCTATGATTTTATCTGCACCCAACAGCCGCCTAACTGGCCCAGGCTTGCAGTCTGAAGCACCTAAATGTATGCCATCAGCATCAATTTTCGCACATAAATCTAAATGATCATTAATAATTAACATCGCTCCATAGGCGCGACATGCAGCCAGCAGCGCTGTAGCTTGTCTGAGCAATAGCGATTTACCAGCTGCTTTGTTTCGGTATTGTACAAGTCGTACGCCACCCTTAAGCGCAGCCTCAACTTTAGCTACCAATAATTTTGTATCTAATTCATTAGGTGTAACTGCATACAAACCACTAATGTTGGATTGATGATGGTTTATCGGTATCGCTGTCAAATGATTCTACCTCGTCCCTCGCCCAAAAAAATCTATCTGGAATGTACAAGCCCATTCCTGGCCTAAAGGCATTTTTAAGTGTTTGCCAAGTATACTCTTGTGCTTCTTGCAGTGCTTCTTGGATTGTTAGTCCGTGTGCTAAACAGGCAGCTATCGCACTCGTCAGTGTGCAGCCAGATCCATGATAGCTGGCTTTAAGACGCTCCCAATGATATTCCTGAATCAAGCCTTCAGTTCCATATAACATATTCACGACATCGGTCGTTCTTTCATGCGTTCCTGTTATCAAGACATATTCCGACCCCATTGCCAATAAACGCAAGGCAGACTCCTCAAGCGAACTGAATTTGACTTCTTCTCCCTCATCGTAAAAAGCCAAGCGGCGTGCTTCAATACTGTTGGGAGTAATTAAAGTAGCTTGTGGAAATAACAATTCACACATAGCTGCCTGCATTTCATCATTACTAAACTCATCACCACGTCCCGAGGTTAGAATGGGATCGATGAGTAATGGCACTTCTGGGTAATCCGCCATTATTTCTGCGACCACTGCAATATTTTCTATGCTACCAAGCACTCCTAACTTAAAAGCAGAAACTTTCACGTCTTCCAAAATTGTCCTTGCTTGGTCATTGACCCATTCAGCATCTAATGGCGTCAAATTTTCTACTCCTGTAGTATCTTGAACTGTGTAGCCAGTTAGAACAGAGACTGGATGACAGCCAATACTTGCCAATGTAAGCACATCTGCCTGCAGACCTGCTCCGCTACTCGGGTCAGTTGCTGAAAACGTCATTACACAAGGAGGAGTTGTTATCATATTTTCTTTCAAGAAATGGCAGCTAAAGTGCTGGTTAGCTTTTATAAGACCACAAATGCGCCATATATAATGAGTATATTACTTCATTTTATATGGAGTTGCAGTAGATTGATAATATTGTAAATCGTTCACTGGAGCGGCTGACGGGAATCGAACCCGCGTATCGAGCTTGGGAAGCTAGCGTTCTACCATTGAACTACAGCCGCAACAATGCGCTATTCTACTTCGCCTGTTTATCGTTGGCTATGCTATTTTGCCAAAGAATTACATGCGTTAATTGATTAAAACTCCAGCGGATCCATATCTAATGACCAGCGAACTTTAGTGGCTGCTTTGTCAGCACGTAACATTGGCATCCACCGCCTTAATAGTTGTTGCAGCGCATGTCTGCTTGATGCCTGTAACAATAACTGGCCTCGCTCCATCCCTTTCAAACGCTCCATCTGTGGTCTTAGTGGATCATATATCATGACATCTGATTCAATTTCTTTTGCATATTTGACTGCAACATTTAAGAAAGTGAGTACTTGCTTATAATCCATGGACTCTGCTTTTATTAATGCGAAATAGCTTGTTGGTGGAAACTGCATAGCAGTACGTTCATTCAACAAGGTTTCTGCGTAACGCTCATAATCTTGCTCTCTGATAGCATCAAATAGTACATGCTGTGGAAATGTTGTTTGTATCAAGACTTCACCAGGTTTTTCAGCTCGTCCGGCACGGCCAGACACTTGCATTAATTGAGAGAATAATCGCTCACTAGCACGAAAATCTGGACTAAATAGTGCAGTATCTGTATCAATGACGCCAACTAAAGTTAAGTGTGGAAAATCATGTCCTTTTGCCAGCATTTGTGTACCGACTAAAATATCAATTTTTTTTTCATAGACTGCTTTGAGTAGCTTAGCGAGTTCGCCTTTAGTACGCATACTATCTCTATCAACTCTTGCAATGGCCGCATTAGGAAATAAATCGGCTAAGGTTTTTTCGAGACGTTGCGTTGCTTGACCAATTGGGCTTATATCAGTATTGCCGCAACTTGGGCAGTGTATTGGTATTTTTTGTGTGTTGCCGCAATGATGACATTTCAAAATTTTTTGATTGAGATGTACTACCAATCGAGCAGAACATCGAGAGC
>JBLLNR010000002.1:0-213607 GCA_048058875.1 Methylotenera sp.
TGATAGTCCTAGTACGCCAGCAAATATCGCAAATAAATTATTAGAAGAAACCAATACATTACTGCAAGTGGGGTTGCATGAGCTCAATGTATCGGCCAGTATCGGTATTGCAATGTACCCCGAAGATGGAACCAGCCCCGATGCATTAATGCGAAACGCTGATGCGGCAATGTATTACGCAAAAAGCCTAGGCCGAAATAATTATCAATTTTTTACTAAACAATTAAGCGAAAAAATTGCTGAGCAAGTAGAACTCGAAAACAGTTTATTCAAAGCGTTTAATCAAAATGAGTTCAAGCTTGTTTATCAACCAAAAGTGTCATTGAAAACAGGGGAGATTGTTGGTGCTGAAGCTCTTATCCGCTGGCATCATCCAGAGAGAGGTTTAGTATCACCAGATGTGTTTATTCCTATTGCTGAAGATACTGGCCTTATTCGACTGATTGGTAAATGGGTGTTAGAGGAAGCATGTAAACAAAATAAACGCTGGCAGGATGAAGGTTTAGCTACAATTCCTGTTGCCATCAATGTTTCTCCTGCAGAGTTGAAAAGGACTAACTACTTGCATCAAGTATCCGTTGCATTAATGCAGTCTGGTCTGGATGCGCAGTTTTTGGAATTGGAGGTGACTGAGACAGTCGCAATTGATAGTAATGAGGAAAGTATTCAAGACTTGTTTGCACTCAGGGAGATGGGTGTAAAATTGTCAATTGATGACTTTGGTACTGGGTACTCTAGCTTGTCTTATCTTAAACGTTTGCCTATTAACAATGTTAAGATTGACAAGAGTTTTGTAAGAGACGTTAAGATGGATATGAATGATGCTGCTATTGTAACGGCTATTATTAAAATGTCGCACAGCTTGAACTTTAATGTGATTGCAGAAGGCGTAGAAACCATAGAACAGCTTGATTTCTTAAAAGAGTGTGCGTGTGATGAGATACAAGGATTTTATATTAGTCGCCCACTTTATCCAGATGATTTTGCCGTATTGCTGAAAGAAAACGAAGAGTATAAGGTATAGATTTTTCATGAATAGTTGGATTTAACATTGATAGACTCATTAGATCACTTGCGTGCGCGTATAAATCAATTCGTTAAGGAGCGTGATTGGGAGCAGTTTCATTCACCTAAAAATTTAACAATGGCAATGATTGTAGAAGCAGCTGAGCTTGTTGAGCATTTTCAGTGGATAACTGAAGAGGAAAGCCTAAACCTTTGCGATGATAAAAAGCTAGAAGTTGGACAAGAGTTGGCAGATACCTTTGTTTACTTGCTTCGAATTGCTGAAGTGTGCGGCATTGACTTGATTGCAGCAGCAAACGACAAGATTGATTTAAATGCAAAAAAATATCCCGTTGAAAAAGCTAGGGGGAGTAATGCAAAATATACAGAATATCAATGAGTATTAGTCCATCTATTAATGAATCTTAAGAGGGTGATAGGTCGTGCAACAAATCTTGAAATCTGCAGTGACTGATTTGCTTAATGCACATCAAATTTCATTTGATGTAATAGAGATACCACTGACAGAGGACAAGAAGCCTGTTAGGCATTTAGAGGAGCTTTTACCCTCAATGGGATTAGATTCTGGTGCTGTCGTTAGAAGTGTTCTATTTCGTGGCGGCTCTGATCAGTTTTTTATGTTGGCTTTAGCTGGTGGTGGTCGCGCAGATTGGGGTGTATTACGTAAACAATTAGGCGAACGTAAGCTCAGGATGGCCGAGTTTGATGAAGTCTCAGTGAAAACTGGATATGTTGTTGGCGCAGTGCCACCGATTGCTTTGCCAGAAGACATCAATATTTTGGTTGATGATAGCGTGAATCATTTTAAGAAGGTCGTCATTGGTAGTGGTGTACTTGGATATGCATTAGCATTAAAAACAGCCGATTTATTAACGCTTCTTACACATGCAGTCAAAGGCGATTTTATCAAACCAGCAGAATAAACTAGAATAAAAAAGCCCAGCAATGCTGGGCTTTCTCGTAAGAATTTAATACTATTTTAATGCCGCAATTGCAGCATCGTAGTTAGGCTCTTGTGTAATTTCAGGTACCAATTCAATATATTTAACGACGTCATTTTCGTCCAGAATAATGACGGCGCGCGCAGCCAAACCAGCTAGTTTGCTACTGAACAATAGAACCCCATAATTCATCAAGAAGTCGCGTCCACGCATCGTAGATAAATTAACTACATTTTCAATTCCTTCAGCTGCGCAGAATCGTTTCTGCGCAAAAGGTAAGTCAGCTGAAATATTGATTACAATAGTATTGTTCAAGCTTCCGGCACGTTTGTTAAACTCACGCACGGAACTGGCACATGTTGGTGTGTCAACGCTAGGAAATAAATTTAGTACTTTGCGTTTGCCAGCGAAGCTATCTAATGTGACATCCGCCAAATCTGAGTTGACTAGCGTAAAGTTTGGTGCGGTGCTTCCTAGTTGTGGTAAATTTCCTGCAACATCGACAGGGTTGCCCTTGAGCATAACTGAACTTGACATTGTCGCCTCCTTTTAAATTGTTATATCAGATTGATTCTTTTAACCATCATCATAAAACAAAAAGCACCTACTGTGCAGGTGCTTTTTGCAAATAAGTAAAATAACGTTTTAAAGTGTTTCGCTTAAATAACCGATGGTCATTGTCTGATTATGTAGAACACTGTCAGTCGTATTGGGTCTTGGCGCGATCTCTCCATATGAATAGAATCCAGCAACTGAAGTTTGCGCACCCAAAATCTGTTGTACTAACTTAACCTCATCAACTACTTGTTCAGCCATCACCCCTTTACGACCCACGCAACTGACACAAAGTGCTAAACCTGGTTGATTGGTTTTTTGTGCATCCAAACCATCTAATACTAAGTTTGCTGCTGCGCCTGCACCTTCAACCAATCTATCATGATTGGTTTGACACAGCCTTACAGTAATGCCCTCTTCAACATTACCTGCAAAAGTTAAGCTATTTTCTTTGGGGTCAATTGCCAGTAATGTACGAATTCTTTCCACATCTCTTTTTCCTTCTTCAATAACTGCTAGTGGGAACTTTAATCCGCTACCAGGTAAGCCTTTGGAGAAAGCTGCACCAATATACATTTGATAAAGCGATAGTGCTGGTTTGCCATCAAGTTCATAGACGACGTTTTTATTAGATTTTGTGACTTTACGTGGAGGGCCATAAGGGCGCCAGCCGCCCAGAGCGCCGCTGGCCGTTACCAATGCATCACCATACAAACCTACTGCAATGACCATGCGATCAGATATCGTGTCGTTGAATAATTGCAAGGTTTTGACGAATTCACCACCATCTCCTGCTAAACCACCGATAATCGGTATATCACCCAATACTGATTGAAAACCACTGATTAATTCAGATCCATTGACATTTAAACCATCAGAAATCACAAGTACAGTCCGCAGAGAGTCAGCTTTTAATTGTTTTGCTAGATTAACCGCTGTCTCAAAAGAATCTTGCATGTTTGAAGATTTGCTTTGTGCAACACGCTGTATTACTTTTTGCCACTGAATAGCTGTAATTTGTATGCTGTCATCAAAAACGCCATTAGGACTAATTTCTCCTGATGTTGTGCAGCCAATAATCTGTGCGGTGGGATAGCGTTGCTTTAGCGCAGACTGTAATTTTCCTTCATTGAATCTTTTTACTGAGCTGAATACAAGTACCAAGTTTGCAGCAACTAATGGAGATGCCCCTGTTAAATCCTTTACTGTTGATTTTGAATCGATGGATTCTTGAACAATAATCATTTTCTTTCATCCCTATGTTAATAAAGGTCTCGCGAAAATTCGCCCTAATCATTCTCTAAGATTTCTTAATGACGCGCACAAAATATCTGCGTATTACAAAATCTTAACAAAGTGTCGTTTTTATGTCTTAATATTAAAGTACCTTATCATAAATATACGCTAAGGTATTGCAATGTATTGCAAAGTATTACAATATGCGTATTATTAGTAAAGCATTTTTGCGATTTTACGCGCAATTTCTCGCTGAGCGCGACGTTGAAATCAACATAAATGTAACAAATCTTAACTGGATGTAACAATTTTGATTTAAGGGGAAAGTTAAATTGGCACAAGCAGAAATGACTGGCATAAAAGTGATGGTCATTGATGACAGTAATACAATTCGACGCAGTGCGGAGCTATTCCTCAAGGCGGCGGGCTGTGAAGTTATATTAGCAGAAGATGGGTTTGATGCATTGGGCAAGATTGCTGAACAGCATCCCGATGTCATATTTGTCGATATTATGATGCCTAGATTAGATGGGTATCAAACTTGTGCACTCATCAAGCGTAATGATCGCTTTAATACTACGCCTGTGATTATGCTATCCAGTAAAGATGGTTTATTTGACAGGGCGCGCGGACGCATGGCTGGTTCAGATCAATATCTGACTAAACCTTTTACACAAGAAAGTTTGGTAGAAGCAGTTAATCTATATGTAAAAAAAGAATAGATTGTATCTAGCCCATAGGCTAAGGATTTCAGGAGAAAAAAATGGCAATAGAAAAAGTATTGATAGTAGATGACTCAACAACAGACCGGTTTTATCTCACTGAGTTGTTGGAAAGCGATGGATTTCAGGTTGTTGCATTAGAAAGCGGCGAAGCCTGTGTCGAAAAAGCATCAGAAATCAAACCAGATTTAATTATTATGGACATTATCATGACAGGGCTAAGTGGTTTTCAAGCGACACGCTCTTTGAGTAAAGATCCTGCTACATCTAACATTCCTGTTATTTTATGCTCAGGAAAGTTACAAGTGACGGATCATACATGGGCTGCAAAAATGGGTGCAAAAAACTGTATTCAAAAACCGATTGCTATTGCTGAACTGAAAGAAATGATTGCTAACCTTTAGCAGTACCTAATTGAAAATAAGTATGGCTGAGAAAGTTAAATTAAGAGACTACCAGAAAAGTATACTGGACAGGTTAGATATTGTCCGATCAGATGCATCTAGCGTTGTCGAGAGTTACTTAGGTGTGCAAATAGGCGGTAACAATGTATTGGTAAACCTCTTAGACATTAGTGAAACATTGGTGGTGACAGAGATACAACCTGTACCTTTGGTGAAGCCATGGTTTTTGGGGATGTCTAATGTGCGGGGGGTGTTGTATGCCATTAATGACTTAGGTCAGATGTTGAATAATCATTTGACAGAGATGTCGTCAGACACACGTATATTATTGATAAACAATAATATTTCTTCAAATATTGGTATCTTAGTTGATCGCTTGGTTGGTTTGAGGCAGATGGATGCTTTTGAAACGAGACAAGTTGAAAATAAAGAGAGTATTTTCTTTAAACCTGAAATATACGAAGATAGCGAAAATAAAACTTGGCGTGTTTTAGATTGTGAAAAGCTTGTAAGCTCTAGAGAGCTAGAAACACCATATATTAGTTGATGTGATGGTGTTGTGTAAGAAATAGTGATAATAAAAAATTAACTAGTTTGAAAAACCTAAAATTTTATGCTTGGTGGTATTTAGATTATTGAGCTAAAGGAAATAACATGGCAGCATTTCAAGATTGGATAGAAAAGTTAAAAGCGAAATTCACACGGAATAAAGTGAATACGGGTGGCGCTAGCGGTGATAGCCACATTATGCAAATTATCACGCCAATTATTGGTTTGATTATTTTTGTGTTGGTTGCTTATTATGCGATTACACAAGTGCAGGTTAATGGTCCGATTTTCAATCAGATTAAAACCGTTGATGATTTGCGAAGTAGTTTATCGCCACCATCACTCTTTATTGTTGAACCATATGCGCTTGCGCAAAACATGCACTTGGCCTTAGTTGATGGTAATAATGCGCGTTTGGAGACATTGAAGCAGCAATTCGAACAAAATAAATTGCGTTACCAAGAGAGTGTGAAGCGTTGGAATAATACAGCATTGCCCAAATCCCTTATTGGATCATATAAATCAGTTGTGGCATCAGCGGAAAGCTTCTTTACTGTATATGAAGATCAGCTACTCCCTGCACTGCAATCAGGCTTCGTGGGTACATCCTCTCGCGCACTAGTGGAGTTGGAAAAGGCATATGTGACTAATAATACACTCGTGCAGTCTTTCGTTAAAAACCTAGAAAAAGAGAGTAAACAGACGGCTGACAATGCTAACAGTTTGCTTCGAAACTTTTTGATTGGTTTGGGTATTCTGGCGCTAGTTATTGCAGTTGCTATTTATCTTATTGGTAAAAGACAAGTTGCTGCAACGGAAGCAGCGATGAAATTGCTAGAAGAGGACGGACAAAATAACCAATTAGCGGTTTTGGAGCTTTTGGATGAGATGGGTGACCTTTCAGAAGGTGATCTGACAGTACGCGCACAAGTGAAGGAAAATATTACAGGTGCGATTGCTGACTCTGTTAACTATACGATTGATAGTTTGCGTGATGTGGTCACGGAGATTAACCGTGCAACTGAGCAGGTGAACGCGGCTACTGGTGCGGCACAGGGCACTTCAACAGCGCTATTAGAAGCTGCAGAGATGCAATCACAACAAATTTCTGAAACGACAGAAGCTGTTAACGGTATGACAAACTCAATCTTGCAAGTGTCTACGAACGCTAGCCAAGCTGCTGAAGTGGCACAGCGTTCTCTGCAGGCAGCTTCACAAGGTTCTCAAGCTGTACAGAATACGATTGCTGGTATGAATGGTATTCGTGAGCAAATTCAAGAAACCTCAAAAAGGATTAAACGATTAGGGGAGAGTTCACAGGAAATTGGTGAGATTGTTGAGTTGATTTCTGACATTACAGAACAAACCAATATTCTTGCTTTGAATGCGGCGATTCAGGCAGCATCAGCTGGTGAAGCAGGTAGAGGCTTTACGGTGGTTGCGGAAGAGGTTCAGCGCCTAGCTGAGCGTTCTTCTGAGGCGACTAAGCAGATTGGTGCAATTGTAAAAACTATTCAGACTGATACGAATAGTGCGGTTGCTGCGATGGAGAAAAGTACCGAAGGTGTGGTTGAAGGAGCTCGATTATCCGATGCTGCTGGACAAGCATTGACTGAGATTGAAACGGTTACTAATAATTTGGCGCGCTTGATTCAGTCGATTTCTACCGCCACTGAAGCACAAACAGAAGCTGCATCGCAAGTGACAAAAAATATGCAACAGATTCAAGAGATTACGACACTTACAACGGATGGTACTAAACAAACAACAGAATCTATTGTGCAATTAACTGCGTTAGCTGATGACTTGCGTAAATCAGTTGCTGGTTTCAAATTGTCATAATCTGCATCAGCAAAATTGGAGTTTATTTTAGGTGTCTGATAGCTTTGATATAGGCCCATTAACTTGGGTAAAAGATGACATTAACCAATCGCTGGATTCAGTATTGGAAAGTGTTGATGCTTTAAATGTAAATCCTGAAGAAACTTCTGGGTTGCGTTTTGCACAAACGCACTTATACCAGGCATCAGGTGCATTGGATATGGTTGGTTTGGAAGGCTGTAAATTATTTTGTAGCCATCTAGAGCGGCTCGCATCAAGGCTGGAGAAGAAAGAGCTTCCAGCGACAACTGAAACCATTGAAGCCTTTTCTAAGGCAATCAAAACGTTAAAGTATTATATTCAAGAACTACTCAATGGTTCACCTGATATTCCGTTGCGCTTATATCCTGTGCTTAAGCCTGTTGTTACAGTAATGGGTGAAAGTGTCGAGGAGAGCGAACTTTTTTTCCCTGATACAAGCAACTCTGTACCAAAAGAAGTGGCAAGTAATGAGTACAGTGAAGAAGAGTACCATCAATTTATTGCAGAGCAGCGTTTGCTATACCAGAAATCGCTCCTAAAATGGATGCAGACTAAGGATGTAGACGCGTTAAACAGTATGTACGATTCACTGAGTAACGTTACATCAGCTCAGCATAAAAGTAACGTTAAAACCTTATGGTGGGTCTCAAGTGCCTTTGTGCAAACGTTATTCGTACCCCAAATTGCAGATAACCTATCTGCAAAAAAGCTATGCAGGCGGTTAGATCAAGAGTTTAAATCGTTACTAACGGGAGAAAATAAATCCAATAATCCACTTTTGCGTGACCTTTTGTATTATGTTGCGATTAGTAATGTAGATAATGAGACAGTTTTAAAAGTAAAAGATGTGTTTTCTTTAGATGATGTTGTTGATAAAACTGCATCTGTATTATCAGCGCAAACCCCATCTGATGAAAATGAACTCAATGTAATCGAAGAGCTTAAAGGTTTATTAGAGGTACTGCGTGAAATTTGGGAAGATGTATCAAACAGCATCGATTTTGAAAAAATTGATATAAATGCCGACCATGCTTTAGTTGACTTAGATAATGTTCTGATTACAAAATTTACTGATAAGTTAAACGATAGTCAGGAACTAACTGCAAAACTTAGTCAGCCTGCAGTTGTTGGCTTGTTTAATGCATTATTACAAGCAAGCATTATCCTACGCGATGATAAAACAAAAACAACACAGGTTGCGTTAATAGAAGTTGCCACTGCCTTGCATCAGCTGGACAGTGCCTTGACACATTACCAAAACTTAGATGCTGATACTATACAACATCTACAATCTGAAATTAAGCGTCTGGATGCAATTGCAACCGGTCTAGATGATGTGCTCACTGCGGAACGTGCTACAAGTGCATTAGATAGGGATACCATCGTTGCTGTTGTTAAAGATATCAATGCGTCATTAAAAGTAGTTGAGCAAGCATTAGACACATACTTTAGAGCTCCAGAAGGCAAATCAACATTATCATTAACGCCAGCGCCTTTAAAACAAGTAGCGGCTATTTTTGATATGCTCAACCTACCAACGCCAACAAAAATTATCAAGGCATGTAGTCAGTACATCCAGTATTTCCAGCAAGAAGGCTACCAAGGTAAACAAGATGATTTTGAATTAATCGCTGAGAGTCTGAGCATGGTTGGCTTGTATGCAAATGAAATGCCAAATGTCAGATCTGAGTCTATAAAAGCACTTGAAGGTGCACTAGATAGATTAAATTTAGCATTGGACGCAACTGGTATGGCATTCGAAGAGGATGCAGATAAACCCGAAAGTCCAATAGAGAATCGTGAACTAATTGCTTCAACTAACGAAGAAGCAGTGCAACCTCAAAATACACTCGCAGACCAAGCGTTTGATGAAGAGTTACTAGATATTTATCTAACAGAGGCAGAGGAGGTGTTAGCCCTTATTGCGCAAAACCTTCAGGCTTTACGAGTAAATGAAACCGATCATGAGCCTTTAGTTGAAGTAAGACGCAGCTATCATACGCTGAAGGGTAGTGGACGTACAGTTGGTTTGGTAGGACAAGCAGAAGTAGCTGCAAGCGTTGAAAAGTTCCTAAATGGCATTTTAGACAAAAAAGATATCTTAAACCCTGCTCAAATAAAAAAATTAGAAGAAATTACTGCTGCTTTTGCACAATGGGCAGCAGAACTTAGAGCCAATAATGTAGCAAATGTAGACCAAGCCTATTGGCAACAGCAAGCGCAGGGTTTGGTTAATGCTGAGGTCAAGACAGCAGATGATGCGGTGTCAGAGAATAAGGAGCCTGAGCCGTATGTGCTAATTAGCGGCAAACATAAAATCAGTCGACAGTTGTATGAGATTTTTCTCAATGAAAGTATGCATAACCTGACACTTGTTGAACAGGATGTCGTTAAATTAACTGATAAAAAAACTACAACCCCTGAAAAAACAGCAAGGCATGCAATCCACACACTTGCTAGTAATGCATTAGCAGCAGGTTTTCAACCAATGGGTGAATTATGTCGCGCTTTGGAAAACTGGCTTGATGAGGTTACGCATAACTGGACGCCAGACTTATTAGAACTATATGCGAATACCACTAGAGCTATTGCTAAAATGTGGCAGAGTGCATCTGAACTAAAAATGCCCAGAGCGCAAAGAGCGCTTATCAATTTACTTAAAGAAGCAACTGAAAAAGCTACTGAAAATAAAGCAGTTTCAGAGATTGTTGATCATGTGCTCTATGAGGAACAGATTGATGTTGAAGATATTGCCGAATATACCCAAAGTGAAACAGAAGTCACTTTTACACCTGTGGCTGATGCAGAGCAAGAAGACTCTGACTTAGATCATGAAGCAGACTTAGACGCTGCGACAGAGCAGGTTACACCAGTGATTTCACATGCTGATTCAGAAGGCAAAATCAATACAAAAGATGTTAATCCAGAACTGCTTGAAATGTTTGTTGAAGAAGCAAATGAGCTCTTGCCAGAGATTGGAACAGAACTGCGAGCATGGAAGGCTAAACCAAAAGTAAAAACACATTCTGACGCCTTGCAGCGTGCATTGCATACGCTTAAAGGTAGTGCACGTATGGCTTCACAGCCTGATATTGGAACCATAGCGCATGAATTAGAAGAGTTTATTCTCAAAATCAGTAAAAAAACACCTACAGATAGTGATTTTGATGCCATGTTTATCGAGTTGGATAAAATGGCTACCTTTTTTGACAATCATAATGAAACGGCTGACACCTCCACAGATACAGAAGTTATCGAGACTGAAGATGACGATGCTTTACATGTGGCAAGATCTATCGACAGAAAATCACAGTTTTTGCGTATGCGTGCAGAAGTCTTAGACCGTCTTATCAATGAAGCTGGTGAGGTTTCCATTATTCGATCTAGAATTGATCGAGAGATGGTTGGCTTCAAGCAGTCATCAAATGATTTAACTGATAGTTTGGTGCGTTTGCGCAGCTATTTACGTGAATTAGAAATTGAAGCCGAGACACAAATGCAGTCTCGGATGAATATTTTGCAGGAAGCTAACGAATCATTTGATCCTTTGGAGTTTGACCGTTTCACGCGCTTACAAGAGTTGACACGTATGATTGCTGAGAGTGTGAATGACGTTAGTACTATTCAAAGCGGTTTGCTCAGTAATTTGGATCAAACAGAAGCTGCTCTGCAACAGCAAAACCGTATGAACCGTGACCTTCAACAAGGGTTGCTAGGTGTGCGGATGTTGCCATTTAAACAAATATCCGAAAGGATGCAGCGAATAGTAAGGCAGACGGCACGCGAATTGAATAAAGCTGTAGAGCTTGTCATTGATGGAGAGGCAACGGAAATCGATCGCGGTGTGCTAGACAGAATAGGTGCTCCGCTAGAGCATTTGCTACGAAATGCTGTTGCACACGGTATAGAAAGCAAAGCAGATCGCCAATCTAATGGTAAAGCTGATATGGGTAAAATTAATATCAGCGTGCGTACAATAAATGATGAGATTAATATTGTAGTAACTGATGACGGCAGTGGGGTTGATTTAGAAAAAGTTAAACAAAAGGCAATTAAAAATAATCTATTACAAGAAAGTCAGGATATTACAGAAGATACATTATTATCTGTGATTTTTGAGCCAGGTTTTTCCACAGCAGATGACGTAACGCAAATTGCTGGACGCGGTGTCGGGCTTGACGTTGTAAGAAACGATATTAGTAGCCTTGGTGGACGAATTGACATGTCGAGTGAGGCAGGTAAGGGTTCAATATTTAATATTTATCTTCCGATTACACAATCAGTTGCACAAGTGCTAGTGGTAAGAGCTGGAGAGGATGTCTATGCAATACCAGTGGCAATGATTGAGCAAGCACAGAAAATTAAACGAAATGATTTGGTAGCTGCGTATGCGGAAGGTAAGGTGATTTGGTCCGATATGCATTATCCAATACATCATTTAGCCAAGCTATTAGATCATCAAGAGCATCAGATAGAAGATTTGCCTTATGCCTCAGTGATATTGTTGCGAAGCGGTGCGCATAGGGTGGCATTGCATGTTGATGAGGTTGTGGGCAATCAAGAGGTGGTCATGAAGGAAATTGGTCCACAACTTGCACGTGTGCCAGGTATTGTCGGCGCTACAGTCACGGGTGATGGACATATTATTCTGATTATGAATCCAGTGCAAATTGCAAATAGAGAGGTATTGTCTGCTGGAGGTGTAACGGTTAAGCATGTTAAGTCTAAAGTTAAAAAAGTCGCTAAAAAAGATAGGGCGCTTGTTGTGGATGACTCATTGACGATGCGTAAAGTGCTCGGTAGGTTGCTAGAACGTGAAGGCTACGAAGTCATGCTCGCAAAAGATGGTATGGATGCAATGGAAATCCTACAGGCAAGCGTTCCAGATATCATCTTGACTGATATTGAAATGCCAAGAATGGATGGGTTTGGTTTATCGAGAAATATTCGCGATGATCAGCGTTTTGCAAACACACCGCTTATTATGATTAGTTCGCGTACAGCAGATAAACATCAAAACATGGCTAAAGAAATTGGTGTAAATGCTTTCTTTGGCAAACCTGTGCAAGATGAAGAGCTTGTTGCTAAGATGAAAGAGTTACTAAAAAAATAAATCCTAATGTAATTAGAACTTTACAAAAAAGCTGCTAAATTTTAGTGGCTTTTTTTTATTTTTAGCATGATTTTTTTGGCAGCAAGGGTAAAATATTCGCATGCAAGATTTCAGTCAGTCACCCAAGTTCATTCATCTACGTTGTCATAGCGAATATTCGATTGTAGACGGCATTGTAAGAATCAATGACTATGTTGAAGCTGCCAAAAAAGATGGGATGCCTGCTTTAGCGCTCACCGATCTTAGTAATTTATTTGGTGCGGTTAAGTTCTATAAGGCAGCCAGAAAGCATGGTATTAAAGCAATATTAGGTGCTGATGTATGGTTGGAAAATAACAAAAAGCCACAGCAGCCTTCACGGCTTTTGTTACTAGTACAAAATCAAGTTGGCTACCACTTACTATGTGAACTGATAAGTAAAGCCTATCTAGAAAATCAAAAAAATGGTCGACCAGAAGTTAAGGTGGAATGGCTTGATGGGGATACCTCAGGGTTGATTCTATTATCTGGCCATGCTGACAGCGACATAGGTTTTGCATTACAGCAAAACAATACCAAATTAGCAAAAAAACTCACTGCTGATTGGTCTAAACGTTTTCCTAACCGTTTTTATTTAGAGTTGCAAAGGGCTGCAACTGAAGAAAACCAGACACGGCAGGAATCATTGCTAAGACAAGTGGTTGGCATTGCAACAGCATTGGATATACCAGTGGTAGCAACACAACCAATACAGTTTATTTCAGCTGATGACTTTAAGGCACATGAGGCGAGGACCTGTATTGCGCAAGGCTATATGCTAGCTGATAAGCGACGGCCCAGAAAGTTTAGTGAAGAACAGTATTTTAAAACACAAGATCAGATGGAATCCTTATTTGCAGATATGCCTGAAGCACTTGCAAATACAGTGCAAATTGCAAAACGGTGTAATTTAACTCTAACGTTAGGGGAGAATTATTTGCCAAATTTTCCTACGCCAAATCAGCAAGATTTACCGTCTTATCTAGCAGAGGAATCGCTGAAAGGATTGCAGTCAAGGCTGCAGTTACTGTATCCAGATGAATCCATAAGAGCTGAGAAGTACAGTTTATATAAACGTCGGTTAGATTTCGAGTGCGATATCATTAACCAAATGGGCTTCCCAGGCTACTTTCTTATCGTGGCTGATTTTATTAATTGGGCCAAGAATAATGGTGTACCAGTAGGACCAGGCCGCGGATCAGGAGCTGGCTCATTAGTCGCTTACAGCTTAGGCATCACAGATCTTGACCCGCTAGCTTATAACTTGCTGTTTGAGCGATTTTTGAATCCTGAACGGGTTTCCATGCCAGACTTTGATATCGATTTCTGTCAAGATGGACGTGACCGTGTTATTGATTATGTGAAGCACAAATATGGCTTAGATTCAGTTTCTCAAATTGCCACCTTTGGTACGATGGCAGCCAAAGCTGTTATTCGTGATGTTGGTCGTGTACTGGATTTGCCATTCAATTTTGTTGATAGTATAGCGAAGCTTATCCCGTTAGAACTTGGCATTACACTAAAAAGTGCACTGGAAAAAGAACCACAATTGCAAGAACGCCAAGATAAGGAAGAGGAGGTGGCGCAATTACTAGAGTTGGCGCTCAGGTTAGAGGGTTTAGTGCGTAATGTTGGCATGCATGCTGGTGGTGTACTGATTGCACCTGGAAAAATTTCAGATTATTCAGCCGTTTATTGTCAAGCAAATGGTGATAGCTTAGTTAGTCAATACGACAAGGATGATGTAGAGGCAGTTGGACTCGTTAAATTTGACTTTTTGGGCTTGCGAACACTCACTATACTGAATATGGCAGTAGAAAATGCAAATGCGCAAAGGGTTGTGGAAAGTCTAACACCGCTTGTGCTTGATACACTACCTTTAGATGATAAAGCGACATTTAACTTGCTTAAGAGAGCCAACACGACAGCAGTCTTCCAGCTAGAGTCTAAGGGCATGAAGGATATGCTTAAACAGGCAAAACCTGACTGCTTTGAAGATATCATTGCTTTGGTTGCGCTTTATCGTCCAGGACCAATGGACCTAATACCTGATTACTGTAGGCGTAAACACGGGTTACAACGTGTCGAGTATCCGCATCCTTCAACTGAACCTATTTTACAGGAGACATATGGTATTGCCGTTTACCAAGAGCAGGTAATGCAAATTGCACAAGTTGTTGCAGGCTATAGTCTAGGAGCTGCTGATTTATTGCGTCGTGCGATGGGCAAGAAAAAACCAGAAGAAATGGTCAAACAGCGCGAAGTATTCAATGCCGGCGCTCAGAAAAACGGACTTACCCTACAACAATCTAACGATTTATTTGATTTGCTCGAAAAATTCGCTGGCTATGGATTCAATAAGTCACATGCTGCAGCATATGCATTAGTGGCTTATCAAACAGCTTATCTAAAAGCGCATTATCCAGCAGCATTTCTTGCAGCAACCATGTCTGCTGATATGAATAATACGGATAGTGTGCGTATCTTTTTTGAGGATTGTGCGCCTAATGAGATTGAAGTTTTACCGCCAAACATCAATCAAAGTGAATTCCGGTTCAAACCATTAAATGACAAACAAATTTTGTATGGTTTGGGTGCAATTAAAGGTACTGGTGCAGCGGCGATTGATGTCATCATTAAGGCGCGTGAGGAAGATGGACCTTTCAAGAACTTATTTGATTTTTGCAATCGACTTGATTTACGTAAGGTAAACAGAAGAGTGGTTGAATCGCTAATCAGAGCAGGTGCTTTTGACACAATAGAGCCTAATCGTGCTGCCTTGTTAGCTGGCGTTAGCTTGGCGATTGGTGCAGCTGAACAGGCCAGCAGTCATATAGGACAAGACAGCTTATTTGGAGAGGATATTGTCCCACAGCATGAGTTACCCGAGAAGCAACCATGGACTACGCAACAACAATTACAAGAAGAAAAAGCAGCACTTGGCTTTTATTTGAGCGGCCACCCATTTTTGGGTTATAAACATGAGATTGCAAGATTCATACAAGGCTCACTGGCTGATCTAGCACCACAAAAGCAACCTAAATTAATTGCTGGTGTAGTAACTGGGGTCAGGGTGAGAATGACGCAGCGTGGAAAAATGGCAATCGTTACACTAGATGATGCTATTGCTAGAGTGGAGGTGATAGTCAGTGGTGAGTTGCTGGCAGAGTCTGCCGACCTGATTAAAGAAGATCAACTACTGATTATTGAGGGGCGCATTAGCCATGATGATTTTTCTGGTGGGAATCGAGTGAGCGCCAATAAGATTTATAACTTACCTGCAGCACGAAGTGTCTATGCCAGTATATTAAAAATTGCATGTAATGGACAATCAGATGCAGCAAAGTTGAATGCGATACTGCGGCCATATTGTCAGCATGACAGCGATGGACATAAAGGTTGCCCAGTCAAAATTGAATATCACAATGCAACAAGTCAAGCGAGCTTAATGCTAGGCGATCGCTGGCGCGTTGAGTTGCAGGATGAGTTGATTTTGAATTTAGAAAGCTGGTTGTCAAAAGAAAATGTAAAAATCCTTTATAATTAGCGATATTCTAAAATTAGAGTTTAGGTGAGTTATCACTATGATTAACAAAAGCACAGTAGATACAAAAGTAAGCTATTTGGACTTTGAGCAGCCAATAGCCGAGCTAGAAAAACGAATTGAGTCTTTGCAAGAAGCGCATGAAGAGCATGACGATTTAGATATCGGTAAAGAAGTTGCACAATTAGAAAAGAAAAATCAACAGCTATTAACGGATATCTATAAAAACTTGACTGCTTGGCAAGTATCACAGGTGGCTCGTCATCCACAGCGCCCTTACACGCTTGACTACATTAAAAACATTTTTACTGACTTTGAAGAGTTGCATGGTGATCGTGCTTATGCAGATGATCCAGCAATTGTTGGCGGCATAGCGCGATTAGATGATATGCCAGTAATGGTTATTGGCCATCAAAAAGGACGTGATATTAAAGCACGGCAGCACCGTAATTTTGGTATGCCTAGACCTGAAGGCTATCGTAAAGCGTTGCGGTTATTTAAGTTGGCAGAAAAGTTTAAACTGCCAATCGTCACATTGATTGATACGCCTGGCGCTTACCCTGGTATTGGTGCGGAAGAGCGAGGGCAGTCAGAAGCAATTGCAAGAAATCTATATGTGATGACTGAGTTAAAAACACCAATCATAGGCGTTGTTATTGGCGAAGGTGGCTCAGGTGGCGCCTTGGCTCTAGGTGTGGTTGATCAGTTACTTATGTTACAACACGCCACATATTCTGTTATATCACCAGAAGGTTGCGCCTCTATTTTATGGAAAAGTGCCAGCAAAGCACCAGAAGCGGCTGAAACATTAGGCATTACCGCAGAAAGGTTAAAGGCGCTTGGTTTGGTTGATCAAATTATTCCTGAACCCATAGGTGGCGCGCATCGTGACCCGCAAGATATGATGGAAGTACTTAAGAAGGCAATAAAAAGTAATTTAAATACCCTTACAAGGAAACCGATTGATAACTTGCTTGAAACACGCTATGCCCGTTTAATGAGCTATGGAAAGTTCAAAGAAACTGCCAAAAAATAAGGTGGCTAAACAACGCGACAGCACACTTGAAAAACAGGTAAGACTATTTTTAGAGACATTATTTCAAAGTCAACAGCGCGATAATCCCACACTTCTTGTTGCATACAGCGGTGGCCTTGATTCAACTGTATTGTTACATGTTCTACATCAAATACAGAAAGCAGTCTCCTTTGATTTAAGGGCCATACATATTAATCATGGCTTAAGCCAGCACGCAGATGACTGGGCGGTCTTTTGTCAATATACATGTGATCAACTGGCGATACCTATTGATGTTATTACAGTGCATGTCGCTAAAGGAAGTGGCTTAGGTATTGAAGCCGCTGCTAGACATGCGCGTTATGCAGAACTAAATAATGCAGAGGCAGATTTTATTTGCCTTGGACACCATCAGGATGACCAAGCAGAAACACTTTTACTGCAGCTTGCCAGAGGTGCTGGTGTTAAAGGGCTTGCGTCGATGGCACAAGTTGATTCAAAGCGACGATTAGTTCGACCTTTATTGTATATAAATCGGGCGGCACTAAGTGACTATGCAATAAAACATCGGCTCCAATGGATAGAGGATGAGAGTAATAGCGATACACATTATGATCGCAATTTTATTCGCCATACTTTGATTCCAACTTTCAATCAGCGCTATCAAGATATATCAAGCACACTTTCAAGATCAGCCATGCATATGGCTAATGCCAGTCTCTTATTAGATGAGCTAGCAACAATCGATGCTCAGTTGGTTATCGATAATAGTCAGCAGTTTGGAGCACTTCGATTGGATGCGTTATTTAATTTAAGTCGTGCCAGACAAGGTAATTTAATCCGTTGGTGGTTAGCAAATAATCAGATTAATATGCCAAGCACAGCATTACTGAATCAAATGTTGAGTCAACTACAATCAAAGAAAACTGATGCAGCCATCAAAGTAAATGTTGCCGACGATTTAATCGTAATGCGATATCAACGACATGCATACATAGTGCGCCAAATGAAAAAGGTGGCAAGTATTAACCAATTGTGGCAAGGTGAAGAGACATTGCTTTTGCCTGACCAATCACGATTAACGTTTATCAAGCAATTAGGTAAAGGGTTTGCTTACGAGCGTAGAGGCCAGGCCATTCAATTGCGAATTAAAAATAGAGAAGGTGGTGAGTATTTTAAACCCGCACTTGGTCGGCCAAGGAGGCAGCTGAAGACCGTTATGCAGGCTAGTGCGATACCGCCATGGCAGCGAGCACAGTTACCATTGATCTTTATGGATGAGACATTAGTCATCATTCCAAACATTGGGATTGATGCCGAGTTAGTAGCAAGAGAGCATGAAATGGGTTTAGTAGTCTCTTGGCAACCTCATACTGGTTAATTAATTTTTTTTGATTAGCAATGGTTCTAAGCCGGGCCAAACATTTTCTAAAATCATCTCTTGTGCACTTGCATTCGCATGAATGCCATCTTGCTGCATAAGTTCGGGGTTGCCGCCTATACCTTCAAGCAGGAATGGTACAAATGAAGTATGAAATTGCTGGCTAAGTGCTTTAAATGTCTCGTGAAAGTCTTTGGTATATTTGATACCATAATTAGGTGGTATTTTCATGCCAACAAGGAGTGCTTTTGCTTGACTCTGCTTAGCCTCTTCAATGATTTTGGTCAGATTCTTTCGCATGATTTCTAAATTCAGCCCTTGCAAGCCGTCATTACCACCTAATTCAATAATAATAATGTCTGGTTGATACAGTTCGAGCGTCTGTTTGATTTTATTTGCACCACCAGATGTTGTTTCCCCACTAATGCTAGCATTGATTACTTTATAATCAGGGTCTATTGCAGTAAGTCTTTTTTGCAGCAAGTGTACCCATCCTGATTTTTCATCCAAACCATAAGCAGCGGAAAGGCTATCGCCAAAAACGAGTATTTTTTGCTTGGCAATCGCTGGCGAGGCAACTAAAGCCGATAAAATAACACTAATACTGAGAATATATTTAACGAACCCTGTGCCCAAACGCATACCTTCATCTACCAATCAATAATTAACGGATTTATTAATGATAACGCAACAAACAAAGAGTTCGATAACGGCACCAACATTATTAGCAAACAGTCTGTATAAAACGTATGGCGAGGCCGGTAACAAAATTAGCATTTTGCAGGACTTAAATTTAGAGGTCAAAAACGGTGAGAGTGTTGCCATTATTGGAAGCTCAGGTAGCGGTAAGTCAACCTTATTAGGCATATTGGCAGGATTAGATATACCCACTGATGGTACGGTTGAAGTGGAAGGCAAGCCTTTTAGTCACTTAGATGAAGATGCACGTGCAGCTACAAGAGGTAAGCGTATGGGGTTTATCTTTCAATCATTTCAGTTGCTGCCTAATTTGACTGCGTTAGAAAACGTCATGATTCCGCTTCAACTGAGTAATCAACAAAATGCAAAAGCGTCTGCACTTTCTGCCCTATCAATTGTTGGCTTAAGTGATAGGGTTAAACATTACCCAAAACAATTATCAGGAGGGGAGCAACAGCGCGTTGCGATTGCGCGTGCATTTGCAATGCAGCCAGCTATTTTATTTGCTGATGAACCAACAGGTAATTTAGACAAAAAAACAGGTAAGCAGATTGTTGATTTGTTATTCAAGTTGAATGCTGAATCCTCAACAACCCTTGTCTTAGTAACGCATGATTATCAGCTAGCAAAGCAATGCATGAAAGTCTACGAGCTGCAGGACGGTAAACTTAAACTGGTAGAGATAGAATAATGGCGATTCGTTTGGCTTGGCAACAGTTTTGGGCACAGTGGCGGGCGGGTGATGTACGTGTATTATTGCTTGCGCTCATCGTTGCTGTCACTGCTATTACTGGGGTTACTTTCTTTACTAGTCGTATTGCCGCACATTTGAATACCGAAGGTGGATTGGTGTTAGGCGGAGATATGGTATTAATAGCAGATCATGCTATACCAGAAAGTGCGATCGATAATGCTAAAGCACAAGGTCTTCGTTTTACAACCACTGCTGAGTTTCCAAGCATGGCAATTGCCGGTGATAAAAGTCAGCTTGCTGAAATTAAGGCATTGAATGAAGGGTTTCCTCTGCGTGGAGATTTAACGGTTCAATTCAATGTTGATGAAGAGCCACAAGTCATTAATGCAATTCCCCATCAAGGAGAGGCTTGGATTGAGCCGCGATTAGCTGGTTTATTAGCATTAGGCATTGGCGATTTAGTTGAAGTTGGCTCTACAAAGCTAAGGGTTTCAGGCATCATTACACGTGAGCCTTCGCGAGGTGGAGACATGTTTAGTTTTGCACCTCGATTGATGATGAATGCAGCAGACTTGGCAAAAACAGAACTCATCCAATATGGTAGTCGAGTCAAATATCAATTGCTTGTTGCGGGCGATGCAGACTCCGTCAATGCCTTTGGAAAGCTGTTGCGAGACAATTTGCAGAATGGAGAAAGGCTCCAAGATTTAAAGACGGCTAGACCAGAGATTAAAAGTGCCCTCGATAAAGCGGAAACGTTTTTAGGCTTGGCAGCAATGGTGAGTATTTTACTTTCTATTGCAGCGATGTTATTGGCAAGTGGACCTTACATATCGCGCAACATAGAAACAGCAGCATTGCTGCGTTGTTTTGGAGCGAGTAAAGGTCAGATTGAACAAATATTGCTCTGGCAATGTATGCTGATTGCATTAGTGGGGGCGAGTATGGGTTGTTTGTTTGGCTACTTATTACAAGCCTTGCTTGCTAATATAGCGGGCACATTATTTTTGGATACACTGCCACCACCTGACTTTTCACCAGTTTATATTGGCTATGCTATCAGCTTTTTGGTTTTACTTGCGTTGATGATTCCTAATATTCAAGCAATCAAAAATAGTCCAGTGGTCAATATTCTTAGAGCAGATGTTGATGCGAAAGTATCTGCTTCTGCGTTTAGATTTATCCCCGTTATGATTGTGATAGCAATCATTATTATTGTACTGGCAAAATCAATTAAATTAGCAATTGTAGTTATCGCAGGTATGCTTGCGGTCTGTCTTGTAAGTGCTGCTATTGCTTATGTATTCGCAAATGCGATCTACCAATTAACACAGGCCTGCAGACATTATCAACATGGTTTATTTAATCTAATAACAATAGGGCTTGCTAACTTGAAGCGCAATAAGATACTAACAATTGTGCAAGTGGTTGGCTTCAGCATTGGTGCCATGGTCATTATCTTATTAATGATTGTTAAAAACGATTTGTTAAATGCTTGGCAACAAGCATTACCTGAAGATGCTCCTAATCACTTCGCGATTAATATACAGCCTTCACAAGTAACATCCATCGAAACATTTCTCAAGAAGCTGGATGTTAATAAGCCACAGGTTTTTCCTATGATAAGAGGTCGGCTAATTGCGAATAATGGTCAGAGCATATCAGCTGATATGTATGAGAATGAGCGAGCAAAGAGGCTGGTTTCACGTGAGTTTAATCTATCCATGGCGAAAGAAATGCAGGCTGATAATCATCTGCTTGAGGGGACGTGGTGGCAAGACAAGGACAGTGCCAAGCCGATGTTGTCGATAGAGCATGATATTGCTAGCGCGCTAGATATCAAACTTGGCGATGTACTGACATATGATATCGCCGGTAGAAAATTGGATTTACATGTTACTAGTATTCGCAAAGTTGATTGGGACAGTATGCGAGCTAATTTTTTTGCTGTAACGCCACCCAACACACTTGATGATTATCCTAAAAGTCTTATGACAGCATTTTACTTGAATGATAAAGACACCCATCTGTTAGATCAGCTTGTTAAATCAAATCCGAACTTGACTATTATTAATGTCGCCAGTTTGATGGAGCAGGTAAGAGGCATTATGCAGAAAATGAGTTTAGCCGTCTCCAATGTCTTTGCTTTATGTGTTGTTGCAGGTCTGGTAGTTTTATATGCAGCACTGATTGCAACACGTGACACGCGAGCAAAAGAAGCTTCGTTGCTGCGGGTATTCGGCGCATCAAACAGACAAGTCAGTACTGTGATGCTGGCAGAATATTTTGGTATAGCCCTGATAGCAGCCTCTGTCGCTTTGCTTACCTCAAATCTGATCGCGTATTACGTCAGCACGCAAATGTTTGAAATTCCCTACAGTATTAATGGCATGTTAAGTTTATATGCATACGCAATTGCACTAACGCTTATCCCATTAGCTGCTTGGTTAGTGGTGCGTGACTACTTAAATCAACCACCAAAACAAGTACTAAATAGCATTTAATTGGCTGAATTCAGCCAATTATGGTGGTTGTATTTAGCCAATTTCTCGAATAGAATAACCAATTCATAAACGAAAAATAACTTTACCAGCTGATTTTAAATGTTATTTTTGTAAAGGTTAAAGTTGGAATGCGATTTGCATATAAGCACAGATAACTAAAAACAATGTATTAACAAAATTAAAGGGAAGCTACATGCAAACACAATTAAAACCAAAACTAATCGCGCTTGCTGTTCTGTCGGCATATGCTATGCCAACGATGGTCGGTGCGGAAGAAGTAACAATTCAAACGGAGGAGATTGAAGTTTATAGCGCAACGCCACTTAAGGGGATTGGCTTACCTCTTTACAAAGTGCCTGCCAACATTCAAATCGCGCCGCCAAAAGAAATCAATGACCAAACTGGTGTGTCCATTGCAGATTATATGACTAATAATATGCAGTCGGTGACTGTAACTGAGTTGGGTGGTAACCCATGGCAGCCCGAAATTAATTTCCGTGGTTATTCTGCCTCTTCACTACTTGGTAACCCACAAGGTTTATCCACTTATATTGATGGCGTTCGTGTCAATGAACCATTTGGTGACTTGACCTCTTGGGACAAGATTCCGAGCTTTGCCATAGGCAATATGCAGCTGATTCCAGGTTCAAATCCATTGTATGGTTTAAATACCTTGGGTGGTGCGATTGCTATCCAAACCAAGAGTGGTCGTGATAATCAAGGTGCTGCAATAGAATTTGAAGGGGGTTCATGGGGCCGTCAACGTGCATTGGTAGAATATGGTGGTGTATCGCAAGATGGTTCTGTGGACTATATCATTGGATATCAACACACTACTGAAGATGGCTGGAGAAGGTTCTCACCATCGCACGTTAATCAACTGTTTGCCAAAACGGGTTGGCAAAATGAAACCACAAAATTAGATCTGACTTATATTGGTAGTGACAATAATCTGATTGGTAATGGCTTAACACCAGAGTTTCTATTGCGTGGTGATCGAGATCAAATTAATACACGCCCAGACCAAACTAATAATTATTCACACATGCTAGCGTTAAATGGTTCGCATTGGTTCAACGACGATACGATGTTCTCCGGCAATGTGTACTATAAGAAATCAAATCGCCGTACCTTGAATGGCGATGGCTATGAAGCTGAGTTTGAAGATACATGGGAAGATTATCCAGCGCTTACATGTGATCCGGGTGAGGAGTGCGAATTGATTGGTTCTGTACTTAATAGAACTAACACCAAACAAGATACCTATGGTTTGACTGGTCAATTTACATTTAACCAAGATTTTATGGGTAAAGAGAACCAGTTTATTGTTGGCACTAGTTATGACTATAGCTTAGTACGATTTAAGCAAAATGAACGTGTTAATGTTTCTGAGTTGAGTGAAGCTATTGATGATGGCTTTGTTGGAGGTTTTCCGGGTAGTGAGGTGGTGTTTGATCCCACACGTGCACCTTCCTTCGAAGGCGATGGCGTGTTGCCACAACGCCAAACAGTTGGATTAACTGGTAAACAATACACCGTACGATTGTTCGCAACAGATACGCTATCACTGAATGACCAATTGCATTTGAATATGGGTGCAAGTTGGAATTTCACCCGAATCGACAACTCTGACACTTTGCGTGGCGATTTTGGTCCACGTACATTGACTGCAAAAGATAGTTATACACGTTTAAATCCATCGATTGGTTTAACCCATACACCCAATCAAAATCTAACGTTTTATAGTTCTTACAGCGAATCTAGTAGGGCACCAACCGCAATCGAAGTAGGTTGCTCAAATCCACTCAATCCATGTCTGTTACCGGCTGCTTTAGCCGATGACCCGCCGCTTAATCAAGTGGTGGCTAAGACCTATGAATTTGGTGGTAGGGGAAAACTCACGGATAGCTTGAATTGGAATGCGGGTGTGTACCACGCCACTAACCATGATGATATTCAGTTTGTTGCCTCTAATTTATTAGCAGGTGCTGGATACTTTAAAAATGTAGGCCGAACAGAACGTCAAGGGTTGGATTTAGGTTTGAACGGTACTACCGGAAAATTTAGATGGAGTGCATCCTACAGTTATATTCGCGCCACTTATGATTCGGATGTCGAGTTTGTCAACGGTTCGAATTCTGCTGGAGTGAACACGGATGGTATTTTTACAGCAAGACGGGGTGATAGCTTGCCTGTGATTCCGCGTCATCAATTAAAACTGCGTGGTCAGTATGCTGTCACACCAAGTTGGAATGTCGGTGCTAATGTTATCGGTTACTCAAGCCAATACGTACTGGGTAACGAGAACAATGCGCATCAATCAAATGCAGTAGCTTGTGCAGGTGGTGAGGAGTGTGCGATTGGTAAAGGCAAAATCAGCGGTTACTTTATTTTCAACTTAGATACGCAATATGACTTTGGTAATGGTTGGCGCATGTTTGCCAAAGCCACTAACATTTTTGATCGTCAATACAATCTGAGTGGTCGTTTGGCAGAGTCGCTATTTAACGCTGCAGGTGAGTTTGGTGAAGAGTCTAAGGTGTTGTCGGTGTTGCCTGGTGCACCTCGTGCAGCGTGGTTAGGCTTCCGCTACAACTTTGCTGCGCCAAAATCAGTTACAAATTAAGTATCCAATTGAGAAAGAGAATTGACTGCACAAGCGAAAAACAATGTTCAGCGTTTCAATGATAATCGCAAGAATAAAATTCTCATTGTTGAAGATGAACTATTATTCGCGCGTGCAGTAGCTAAACATCTAGGCAAGTCTGATTTTGAATGCGAATGCGCGGGTAGTCTTACTGATGCCCGCGCTTTTTTTAAACAATTTCAACCTGACTTGGTGCTGCTAGATATGCGGCTGCCTGATGGTAATGGTCTCGACCTTATTGCCGAGCTTATAGAAAAAAATATAAGCGTCATTGTCATGACTGCGTATGGCGAATTAGCGGATGCAGTACAAGCAATAAAACTAGGCGCTGACGACTATTTAAAAAAGCCAATTGATTTAGATGAATTACTGTTAGTGATTCAGAAGAATGAAAAAAAGTCAGCGCTTCAAGAAAGTGTTGACTATTCCAAACAGCGTAACTCTCATGCCAGTGAAGGTATAGAACTTATTGGAGACAGTCCTGCGATGCAGAGTGTACGCATGCAAATTGAGAGGATTTCCCAATTAGGCCACTTAATGGATGCTATTCCGCCAACAGTCCTAATTAATGGTGAGACTGGCACCGGCAAAGATGTAGCGGCACGTATTCTACATCTGTCATATACGCAAAAAGATAAACCATTTATTCATGTCGACTGTGCCTCCTTACCTGCTGAACTAATTGAAAGTGAGCTATTCGGACACGATAAAGGTGCTTTTACAAATGCGACTACGAATAGGCCTGGTCTAATTGAAGCTGCAGAAGATGGCACATTGTTTCTAGATGAAATAGGTGAAATCCCACTGGCCTTACAAGCGAAACTACTCAATGTGCTAGAACGGCGACGTGTTAGACGGTTGGGTTCTACAAAAGAGAGGCAAGTACCCGCTAGAATAGTTGCAGCAACTAATCGTGATCTACATGAAATGGCAAATGCAGGCCAGTTCCGATCTGATTTATATTTTAGGCTGAATGTAATCAACTTGAGCATGCCGCCACTTAGAGAGCGTGAAGATGATGCAGTACAGTTGGCGAAATACTTTATGCGCATGGCAGAAAAAAGGTATGGACTTCCAGCACATAATCTAAGCTTAAGTGCGATGGATGCAATACGTCATTATCAATGGCCAGGGAATGTACGTGAGTTAAGACATCAAATCATTCGTGCTGTTTTGCTCAGTAATCAAACCATCATTTCATCTGCTGAACTGGCATTACCCAATCATCAGTTTAAAATCTCAAATGCCGCGATGATAGAGAGCAAACAACCACCCACACTTGATGATGCTGAAAAACAAATGCTCATTACTGCGCTTGAAGCGTCACATAATAATGTCTCTAAAGCCGCAAGGCATTTAGGAATCACTCGCATGAAAATGCGATATCGAATGGAAAAACACGGTATCAACATTTAATATCTATTAGGCATCGTGGTATGATTTCAGTGATTTTTCACTGGAGTATTTCATGAGCGTATCGGTCAGCATTGGCACCCCTCTATCTTCATCTGCAACCAAAGTCATGCTGCTTGGCAGCGGGGAGCTTGGAAAAGAAGTGATTATTGCATTACAACGTCTAGGCGTTGAGGTTATTGCAGTAGACCGTTATCAGAATGCACCTGGGCATCAAGTGGCTCATCGTTCCTATACCATTGATATGACTGATGCAGTTGCACTGAAAGCATTAGTAGAAAAAGAAAAACCAAATTTAATTGTGCCAGAAATTGAAGCACTCAATACAGACACTTTGGCTGATATCGAAAAGTCAGGTATTGCAACTGTTATCCCAACAGTTAAGGCAGTCCAACTAACGATGAATCGTGAAGGTATCCGCCGATTAGCAGCTGAGACACTTAAGTTGCCTACTTCCACTTACGCTTTTGCTAGGAGTGAGGCGGAGTTACAAAAAAGTATTGAAAATGGCATTGGATACCCTTGTTTTATAAAACCAACCATGTCTTCTTCTGGTAAAGGTCAATCTCGTATAACGAATGCCAGTGAAGTAAAAGCTGCATGGGATTATGCGGCATCGGGTGGACGTGTGAATCAAGGTGTTGTCATTGTTGAAGGGCAAATAGATTTTGACTTTGAAATTACCTTGCTAACTGTCCGTGCCAAAAATGCTGAAGGTGCAATAGAAACTTACTTTTGTGAACCGATCGGACATCGTCAAGAAAAGGGTGATTATGTTGAGAGCTGGCAACCGCAAGCAATGAACCCAGCTGCACTCAAGGCAGCTCAAGTGGTCGCAAAGTCGATAACCGAAGCCTTGGGAGGGTTAGGTTTATTCGGTGTGGAGTTATTTGTTAAGGGTGACCAGGTATGGTTCTCTGAGGTCAGCCCTAGGCCACATGATACGGGTATGGTGACTATGTGTAGTCAACGCTTAAGTGAATTCGAGCTTCATGCGCGTGCTATTCTAGGTTTACCTGTGGATGTTGCGATGACCAAGCCAGGTGCTAGTGCCGTCATCTATGGCGGTGTCGACAGTGAAACGTTACAATTTAGTCATTTAGAGGCGGCATTACAGGTGCCTAATAGTGACCTAAGGCTGTTTGGTAAACCAGTTTCATTTGATCGACGGCGCATGGGGGTAGCTTTAGCCTCAGCAGATAACGTAACAGAGGCTCGAAATAATGCGAAAAAGGTTGCTGATCTAGTTAAAACTAAAGGGAACTGATGCTAGATAAAATTGAAGAAGCGGGGTCGAATAAATCGACTTTCTATACCTTACTTGGGGGCGAAACTAAGGGTATAGAAACGATACGTTTGTTAGTTGAAACTTTCTATGACATTATGGATAGTGACCCAAAAGTGAAGGGTTTGCGTGCTATTCATCAACCTGATCTAACCGAAGCGAGAGAAAAGCTATTTATGTTTCTAACTGGTTGGACAGGAGGTCCACAGCTATACATAGAGCGTTATGGTCACCCAAGGCTCCGAGCTAGACATATGCCATTTGCCATTGGAGAGTCAGAAAGAGACCAATGGATGTATTGCATGATTAGTGCAATGCACAAAATTGGTATTGAAGAGCCCTTATTAACCAAATTAGCGACACAATTGTATGGTGTTGCAGACTTTATGCGAAATAAGTAGTTATTTTCATGTACTTCCAGTGAAATTTCATAGATAGTAATAAAAATGTCACATGCACTTATTTCTGTATGTTGGCGAGTGAAGCTGAATTAACATGAAAATCTCAACGTTGGACAAAGAAAGAAATCAGTTGCTGGAGCGTGAAGCACGTTATCGAGATTTTGCAGAGGCCTCTGCAGAATGGTTTTGGGAAGCAGATAGTCAACTCAATATTAAGTCTGTTGAGGGTGACTCAAATACTTTTCAGTTTGCCAATTTAAACGACTTTCCAAATAGTTGCCACAGCCATACTTCTAATGAAATACTGAAATTAATTGAAGATCGGAAAAAATTAGTTGATGTTATTCTTAATGCTTCAGAAGATAATGCTACGCAATATCTGCGTATCTCTGCAAAACCAATATTTGATGAAGCTGGAAAGTTTGTCGGCTATCGCGGTGTAGGCAGAGATGTAACAAAAGCGGTTTCTGCCGACCAAAGAGTTAAATTTTTGGCAACACACGATGAGTTGACTGGTTTGCCTAATAGAAATTTATTTAGACAACGTTTAGAAAACTCAATATCTAAAGCAGAGCGATCAGGAAAACAGGTGTTACTGCTTTTCTTCGATCTTGACTACTTTAAAATGGTGAACGATAGACTCGGTCATGATGCTGGAGACAACTTATTAGTTAAAGCAGTTGAACGTATATCTGCATGTGCAAGATCAACAGATTTGTTATGCCGGCTAGGTGGTGACGAATTTGTAATGGTAATGGAGGGTGCCTCTCCACAGGATGGTAACCGTATTGTCCGAGAGATTATTGCTGCTTTTGAGCCGTCATTTGAAATACATCATCAGCATGTGTTTTGTACCGTTAGTATTGGTGTTAGTGTGTATCCAGACGATACAAAAGATCCAGAAGACTTGTTGCTTTATGCTGATTTAGCTATGTACAGAGCTAAACAGAATGGTCGGAATAATTTTGAGTTCTATACATCTGGGCTCAACTTTATTGCGCATCAATGGCTAGAGATGGAGCAAGGCATTAGACAAGCACTTAAGGATAATTTGCTCTTCTTGGCTTATCAACCGCAGTTTGACTATGAGACAAAACAATTAGTTGGCTTAGAAGCATTATTACGATGGCGACATCCAGAGCATGGGTTGATTCCTCCATTAGAGTTTATACAGGTTGCAGAGCAGTCTTCACTCATTAATAAAATCGGTGAGTTTGTGTTTGAAGAGAGTTGTTCCCAGCTTAGAAAATGGCTGGATGCGGGATATAAAGTTCCCCGCTTGTCAATCAATGTGTCATCAAGGCAGTTGCGTGCAAGGCAAATGAGTGACATGTTAAAAGCGTTTACCGATAACTATCAAATTGACCCTGAATTGATATGTTTAGAAATTACGGAGCATGCTTTGTTAGAAGGCTCTGATGAAGTTAAACAAAATATGCAAAAATTAAAAGCAGCGGGTTTTAAAGTTTCCTTAGACGAGTTTGGTATGGGACATCTGTCACTGTTATATTTATTGCAGTGGAATGTTGATGAAATAAAAATTGACCAGTCATTCGTATCTGGTTTGGCTTACGGTGATGAAAACAAGCAGTTAGTGAAAGCAATTTCTGCATTAGGGAATGCATTAAAATTAGGTTTGGTTGCAGAGGGTGTTGAGAGTGAGGAGCAAAGTGCCATGTTGGCTAGTAGCGGATGCCATAAAATGCAGGGCTATTTTTACTCTCTACCATTAACACCCAAAGAATTAGAGAAGTCGTTAAGAAAAAAATAAAATGATACTTATTTCTTTAGTCCACCAAGCAGTGTTGCAATAGGCTTTCTTGTGCTTTTAGAAGCCAAACTTGCAGCCCTTCTTGTCTGAATACTTCCTGTGTTTTCTGGTACATATGGTTTATCAAACCATGGATCCTGACTCTTGCGTTTTGAGACCTTATGGCTCAAACTCTGCTTGTTGTCAGGTTTAGGAGTAACTTTTTTTGCGTGAAAGTTATCAGCATTATCCGCAAGCTTTTCTCTGGGAATATTTTTTTTAATCAGTTTTTCAATCTCACTAAAATATTTTTCTTCCTCTTCTGAGACTAATGAAATCGCGATACCAGTGGCACCGGCACGACCAGTTCGACCAATGCGATGCACATAATCTTCGGGTGCTGATGGAATTTCATAATTGATAACCATTGGCAAATCATTAATATCCAAGCCACGAGCTGCAACATCTGTTGCAACTAAAACAGTAATAGCACCTTGTTTAAAAGCGTCTAATGCAGCGATGCGCTCTTTCTGGGTTTTATCACCATGTATTGCATCGGCCTTAATACCAGATTTTTCTAATGCACGACTTAGCCTACTCGCTGTTATTTTCGTTTTCGTAAAAACGATTGCTTGTTGGTTCTCTTGTTCTTTAAGTAAAGTAACTAAAGCACTCTGCTTTTGTTTCGGATCTGCTTGATAAGCTTTTTGCTGAACGTTTTCTGATGTAGCATTGCTTCGCGCGACCTCAATTAAGGCGGGGTTCTTTAAAAAATCATCTGATAGTTTTTTGATTTCTTTAGAAAAAGTTGCTGAAAACATTAAGGTTTGACGCTGCTTTGGCAGCAAGGCCAATATTTTTTTCAAGTCAGGCATAAAGCCCATATCGAGCATCCTGTCAGCCTCGTCCAATACTAAGTATTGGACTTGGTTCAGTTGCACCGTTTTTTGTTCAATATGGTCAAGTAGACGACCTGGCGTGGCGACTAAAACTTCTACACCAGCTTTCAATAGCGGCGTTTGTTTTTTTATATCAACACCGCCAAAAACAACTACACTACGTAAAGAAGTGTTTTTAGCATAAACTTTGACGCTCTCCTCAACTTGAATTGCAAGTTCACGTGTTGGTGCTAGCACAAGTGCACGTACTGGATGTTTTGCTGGCGATGTACTCGTATTTGCCGCTGGTAGCAGTTGATGGAGGATAGGTAAGGTGAAAGCAGCTGTTTTACCAGTCCCTGTTTGTGCTCCAGCCATAATGTCAACACCTGTCAAGACAACAGGAATCGCTTGGGCTTGAATCGGCGTTGGCGTTGTATAGCCTGTGTCGATGATTGCTTGTAATATAGGCGCTGCTAGCCCAAGCGAGTCAAATTTAGGCATTTCTGCCTCATTATCTAGAGCTGTTTCTGTTTGGTTGATTTCGATTTTATCTGTCATATGCGAAATTAAGCAAAGTTACGTGAACGTCTTGCACCATCATTGTTTGAACGACGCGGTGCATGATTACCAGCATTACTAACATTACGGTCTGGTCGCGGATTACCAAACTTTTCGTTTGATATTGTTGCAGAGCCTTTGTTAGCAGAAGTATTGCGGTTCTTTTGATGGCGACCATTGCCACCACCACGCGCTACCTCTTTTGCAAATTGTAGATTGGTGTCCTTGGTGTAATGCACGCTATTACCGTTAACTTCTGCTGTTTGGTTATCGTTGCGTGGCGTCCGGTTTTTAGTCGGCTTGTCGCTGAAGCGTGTATCATTACTTTTGGCTCTTGGTGGACGACCTGTAGCAGCGCGATCCCCAAAGCTGCGACCTTTTTCACTATCATTACTGCCGCGGCCTTTGTAACCCCCGCTGCGTGCACTACCGTTACGGCTATTGCGACTTTTACCGCGCTTGGTGTCAGGTGCATCCATATTGATAGGACGTTTTGGTTCAAAGCCTTCGATAACGGAAGCTTGTAACTTTTGACCTGTATATTGCTCGATTTTGCGCAAAACATGTCTATCCATGTTTGAAGCAAATGCGATCGCAATACCTTTTTGACCTGCACGACCTGTACGACCAATGCGGTGGACATAATCTTCTGCAAACTTAGGCAAGTCATAATTAATCACATGACTAATACCTTTTACATCAATTCCTCGG
Source organism: Methylotenera sp. (assembly GCA_048058875.1). Taxonomy (GTDB): domain Bacteria; phylum Pseudomonadota; class Gammaproteobacteria; order Burkholderiales; family Methylophilaceae. Next base: position 31,911 of record JBLLNR010000002.1, read on the forward strand.
GCAGCCACGTCAGTAGCGACGAGTACTTTTACATCGCCATGACGTAACTTTGTGAGGGTGCGATTACGAGCGCCTTGTGTCATGTCACCATGTAAAGCTGCCGTTTTATGGCCAGCTGCATACAAGTCTTCTGCTAGTAAATCAGCATGGCGTTTTGTGCTAGTAAAGATAATTGCTTGGTTGACATCAGGCTCGATGAGCAAGTGCTCTAATAATTTATTCTTATGGTTCAAATCATCAACGTGATGCAAGCGCTGTTCGATATTCTCATGTTTTTCTTTTTGTGCAGCAACTTGAATAGTCACAGGATTATTTAATATATCTTGTGCGATGCGACCAATGTTGCCGTCTAAGGTTGCAGAGAATAGCAGTGTTTGACGCTCTTTTGGTAAGGCATCACAAATACGTTGTACGTCAGGCATAAAGCCCATGTCTAACATGCGGTCAGCCTCATCAAGTACAAGCATTTGCAAGCGGGTTAAATCAATACGGCCGCACTCCATGTGGTCGATAAAGCGACCAGGTGTCGCCACCAACATATCTAATGGTTGTGATAGTAGTTTGTTTTGTAATGGATATGGCATGCCACCGACAATACTGACTGTACGTGCACGCAAATATTTTCCATATTTACGGGCTGAGTCATTAACTTGTGCTGCTAGCTCACGCGTTGGGACCAAAACCAAAATACGTGGGCCACGACTTCTAGACTCATGTGGGGTTGCTAATAAGTTTAATGCTGGCAGTGTAAAGCCAGCTGTTTTGCCAGTCCCTGTTTGTGCTGAAGCTAAAATATCCCTGCCATCTAACACAGCAGGAATTGCTTGTGCTTGAATAGGTGTAGGGTTGATATAGCCTGCTTCTGCTACAGCTTTGAGAATGGTAGGATGTAGATCTAATGATTCAAATGTAATTAAAGACAATGTATGTCCCTTTCTAAATAGTATAAAAGGGCGCAAGCAATGACGTAACGAGTCATTTAATGGATAGCTTAGTATCACTAAATGATAAACATAAACGCAGAAGTCAATTTTAATAGGAGCTTCTTTTACCGGCGCACTGGCATAGCCACTAACCGATAAAATGAGATGTAACACTATACTTCATGCGTTACGATAGGTCAGGGCGATGAATCTAAAACTTCTTAAATGTTTTAAGTTAAAGTTCTAAGTTGTGCGCAGTATAACGACTTATTTTGTAATGTCAAATAATAACTTTTTGTTTTTGTGTTAGAATCGCGCCCTTCGAAACATATCGGCAGCTCACTTATGTCACGCAATTTAAGAAATATCGCAATTATCGCCCACGTTGATCACGGTAAAACGACCATGGTTGATAAGTTACTGCAACAATCAGGCACGTTTGCTTCTCATCAAGCCTTCGAGGAGCGTGCTATGGATAGCAATGATTTGGAAAAAGAACGTGGCATTACTATTCTCGCTAAAAACACAGCCTTAACCTATGAGGGAACACGTATTAATATTGTTGATACCCCTGGACACGCAGATTTTGGTGGGGAAGTTGAACGTGTCTTAGGTATGGTGGATGGTGTTCTTTTATTGGTAGATGCTGTTGATGGTCCTATGCCACAAACAAGGTTTGTGACTAAGAAAGCTTTGGCGCTAGGATTGAAACCCATTGTTGTCATTAATAAGGTCGATCGTCCTAGTGCACGTCCAGATTGGGTCATTAATCACACTTTTGATTTGTTCGCGAATTTAGGCGCTACTGATGAACAGTTGGATTTCCCAGTGGTTTATGCGTCTGCTCTTAATGGTTTTGCAATGTTGAATGAAAACGAAAAAACGGACAATATGCGTGCAATTTTCGAAACAATTCTTAAGCATGTAGAGCCTCCTAAAGGAGATTCAGAGGCACCATTGCAAATGCAAATATCTGCGCTTGATTATTCTACCTATACAGGACGTTTGGCGATAGGTCGTATATTGAATGGCCGTGTAAAAACAGGGCAGCCAGTTACTGTGATGAATGGTACAGAGCAAGTTGCCACTGGTAAAATAGGTCAAGTGCTTGGTTTTCAAGGTCTTGAGCGTGTCGAAGTTGCTGAAGCAGAAGCTGGCGATATCATTATCATTTCAGGTATCGAGCAGGTTGGTATCGGATTTACAATTTGTGACCGCGATAAACCAATTGGTTTGCCTCACTTAGGTGTTGATGAGCCAACATTAACCATGGATTTCATGGTCAATACATCACCATTAGCTGGTACGGAAGGTAAGTTTATTACTTCACGCCAAATTCGCGATAGGTTGCAAAAGGAACTCCTGGTTAACGTGGCATTGCGAGTGGAAGATACTGAAGATGCTGACGTCTTTCGTGTTTCTGGACGTGGCGAATTGCATCTCACGATTTTGCTAGAAAATATGCGTCGTGAAGGCTTTGAGCTGGCTGTAGGTAAGCCGAGAGTTGTTTACCGTGAGATTGATGGTGTTAAGTGTGAGCCCTATGAGATATTAACTGTTGATGTAGATGATGAGCATCAAGGTGCTGTCATGGAGGAGCTGGGACGCCGTCGCGGTGAAATGCAAAATATGGAAACTGATGGTAATGGCCGCACCCGTGTTGAATATAAGATACCGGCACGCGGACTAATTGGATTTCAAGGCGAGTTTTTGACACTTACAAGAGGTACTGGTTTGATGGCTCATATTTTTGATGAATATGCGCCAGCAAAAGCAGATATGCCAGGTAGGCGTAACGGTGTACTAATTTCTGCAGAAAAAGGCGAGGCCGTGGCATACGCGCTATGGAAACTGCAAGATAGAGGAAAAATGTTTTCCAGCCCTGGAGACAAGTTATATGAAGGAATGGTCATTGGCATTCATAGTCGTGACAACGATTTGGTTGTTAATCCGATTAAAGGAAAGCAACTTACAAACGTACGTGCTTCTGGCACAGATGAAGCTGTCAGATTGATTACGCCAATCGCATTAACACTTGAGAGTGCAGTAGAGTTCATTGATGATGACGAGCTTGTCGAGATAACACCACAGAATATTCGCATCCGCAAGCGCTACTTGCTTGAGCACGAGCGAAAACGCGCTGCAAAAGCTTAATTGATAGTTTCAAACTATTGACCCGTACTAGTAATCTAGTACGGGTTTTTTGTTGAAAAATTTGTTTTTTTGCAACAAATTTGTAATTTCAATGAACCCTATATCTTATTTAATTATATAAGAAAACGTTAATATATTTTGTAAGTAAAAAATATTGACTTGATCTCCTGTGTTTGAGATTCTGGTCATTCAGTTGACTCAGAGAAGTTGATGATGATTAAGTTATTCAGGGGTGCAGTACTCTGTATTGCAATAAGTTCTTTATTAGGTTGTGTTGCAGCGGCCACAACTGCTGCAGGTATTGGTGGCTCAGCAGCGATTAACCATTCTATGAATGGAGTAGCTTCTCGTACTTTTACCGCTCCTGTTAGTAAAGTTAAAAGAGCAGCGTTTACAGCATTAAAAAGAATGAATATAGAAGTCGTTTCTAAAAGTCAATTAGATGAAGACATTTATTTAATTTCCGCTAAGGCCTTGAAGCGTGATATCGAAGTGGAAATTGAACCGATTAGTAAAAGTGCAACACGTATTAGTGTTAAGGCAAAAAAATCAGCTTTTAGCTATGACGCCGCCACTGCTGATGAAATTGTGATGCAAACAAAACGTGTATTAGGTTAATTTTAAGATTTACTGTTGTGCCCGTGTGTTCTCCTAAGCTCAAAAGCGCCTTAACCGGCGCTTTTTTTTGTAAAGTTTTGGACAAATCTTTTCTCAATTTACTAGCGAAACAAGGTCATAACGATTAAAAATTTACACAATCATTTTATGAAAAATGGCTTTTTTGCTGATACTTTAAAAGATAGTTTAATCAGTTGCTTACGCTGAAATAGTCACTTTTATATGATTCTAACGTGCTAGATTTGTTCTTCAAAAATCAACTCAAGTTGATAGAGGTGTTAATCTGTGATATCATAAGCGCCTGATTTATAATGATAAATTATATAAACACTTTCGATAGCGCAAATAGTGCAGGTAAGTAGTTAATATATTAAGGAGAAGGTTTGACATTAGAAAATGTCGTAAACACACCAGAATTAAATGTAAATTGCCATCAGTTTGATACGCTTCCAGCAGTCAAATTCCGTTCACCGAGTGCGCTCGATGGAGTTGCCATCACTGCGCTAATAAAAAACTCACCACCACTAGATTCCAATTCAGCTTACTGCAATTTATTGCAATGTTCACATTTTGCACAAACCTGCGTTGTAGCAGAATCAAATAATCAAATTCTAGCGTGGCTTTCTGCTTACATTCCACCAGAGCAACAAGATCATATTTTTGTTTGGCAGGTTGCAGTTCATCCAGAGGCAAGAGGTAAAGGTTTGGCAAAGCGACTTTTAATCGCATTATTAAAGCGCGAGGCTTTAGCGAACGTGCAATATCTCATCACCACGATCACACAAGACAACCAAGCTTCATGGTCATTGTTTGAAAGCTTTGCGAAATCACACCAGTTAAATCTAAGTAAATCACCACATTTTGAAAAAGAACAACATTTTCATGGGATTCATGAAACCGAGTTTTTAGTAAAAATAGGCCCATTCAATAGGACAGCGGTCTTAAGTAATCAAGGAGTTTAATATGTCAAAAATCCCAAACCCTAGTCAAAGCGAAACGAATACAGCAATTTTTGAACGCAGAGAGTCAAATGTTAGAAGCTATGCGCGTTCCATGCCGAGAAAATTCATCAAAGCACAAGGCGCTTGGATGCATGATAGTAACGGTGGACAATATTTGGATTTCTTGTCAGGGTGTGCTTCGCTTAACTACGGACATAACCATCCAATTATGAAAGAGGCGTTGCTAGAGTACATTGAAAAAGATGGTATAGCACAAGGCCTAGATTTACACACTGAAGCAAAATCAGAGTTTTTAAAGGCTTTTGAAACAATTATTTTAAAGCCAAGAAAGTTAGATTACCGCGTAATGTTTACAGGTCCTACAGGCACCAATGCGGTAGAGGCAGCGATTAAACTGGCGCGCAAAGTGACAAAGAGAGAGTTGGTTGTTTCTTTTACCAATGGCTATCATGGTATGACATTAGGTGCATTAGCTTGTACTGGCAATGCAGAAAAACGAAATGGCGCAGGCGTGCCGCTTGGCAATGTAGTACATGAGCCATTTGATGGTTATTTTGGGGAGGGTATCGATACTGCAGATATGCTGGATCAACGCCTATCAGATCCATCAAGTGGTCTAGACAAGCCAGCAGCAATTTTATTGGAAACGGTGCAAGGCGAGGGTGGTTTAAATGCTGCTTCTAGTGATTGGTTACGTAAAGTAGCTGAAATCGCGAAGAAACATGGAGCATTACTAATCGTAGATGATATTCAAGCTGGTTGTGGCCGTACGGGTGGTTTTTTTAGTTTTGAAGAGATGGGCTTTACACCAGATATTGTGACTATGTCAAAATCATTGTCAGGCATGGGTTTGCCATTTGCTATTACGTTGTTCAGACCCAATTTAGACATTTGGTCTCCTGGAGAACACAACGGCACTTTCCGAGGAAACAACCATGCTTTTGTGACAGCTACAGCTGTTCTTAGACACTTTTGGGCTGACAGTCAGTTTCAATCAGAAGTATTTGAACGTGGAGAGTCTCTACGTAAACGTTTGGAACAAATCGCGCATAAACATGGATTTTCAACAAAAGGAAAGGGCATGATGCGAGGTGTTGATGTTGGTTCTGGCGAGATGGCTTCTAAAATCACTTCTAATGCTTTTGATAAAGGGCTCATTATTGAAACAAGTGGTGCTTTTGATGAAGTCGTTAAAGTGCTAGCGCCATTGACGATAACGGAAGCTGAGTTAACAAAAGGACTGGATATTCTGGAGAAATGCATTCACGATGCCTATTCAGAAGAAGTCGATGCTGCAGCTTAGGAGCGAGTAAATGATAGTGCGAGACTTAAAAACAATAAGAGCTTCAGAGCATAACGTGAAGTCAACAGGCTGGGAGAGTGCACGAATGCTATTGAAGCAAGACGGCATGGGCTTTTCGTTTCATATCACAACGCTCTACGCTGGCGCTGAGATCAAGATGCAGTACCTTAATCATCTTGAGTCAGTTTATATAATGCAAGGCAAGGGAACGATAGAAAACTTGGCAAACGGTGAAATGCATGACTTACATTCTGGAGTAATGTATGCGCTAGACGCGCATGATCATCATATACTCAGAATTGAAGAAGAGATCGTTTGCGCCTGTGTCTTTAATCCACCGGTATCTGGTAGGGAAGTACACGATGAAAACGGTTCTTACCCAGCAGATATTGATTAAAGTTATAGAAAATATTGTTCTAATATGCGTGATTTTTACCCGACAAGACAGTCAACACAGGCAACCCTGATTAAAAGAATAGAACCGGTGGTGTATAGTGAATGGGATCATTCAGCACCGTTAACGCACGCACAAACTCGACAGTTTGATCATGATGGATATTTGCTATTGGATAATGTCTTCACAGCAGAAGAAGTTGCCTACCTACAATCAGAAGCGAAGCATGCGCTGCAGAATACGGAAGAGCTCCGTCAAGAAACAGTCATCACAGAACTGACAAGTAGGGATGTAAGATCTGTATTTGATATTCATCGGCAATCCCTTGTCATGGAGCGTCTGTCGTCTGATAGCAGGCTTGTTGACATTGCCTCTTTTTTACTGAATGACCAAGTTTATATTCATCAGTCTAGGCTAAACTATAAACCTAGCTTTGTAGGGAAGGAGTTCTATTGGCACTCTGACTTTGAAACTTGGCATGCTGAGGATGGGATGCCACGGATGCGTGCTTTATCCATGTCTGTGTTGTTAACAGATAATACAGCATACAATGGATCACTCATGTTACTGCCTGGATCACATCGACAGTTCTTGAGTTGTATTGGTGAAACACCAGACAATCACTATAAAACCTCACTTAAAAAACAGGAATATGGCGTCCCTGATCAAGCTAACTTGGAAAAAATGGTCAACGCGTCAGGCATTGTTAGCCCTACAGCTAAACCAGGGTCAATTTTAGTTTTTGACTGCAACACCATGCATGGTTCTAACAGCAATATCACGCCAATGTCTCGATCAAATGCCTTTTTTGTTTACAATGCATTCACAAACAAGCTAAACGCGCCATATGGTAAAAAAGCACCTAGACCAGATTTTATTGCTAGTCGGACACCCCAAGTGATAACTCCAGTCTATGGTCATCTCACATGTAGTTCAAATTTAATAGTGGCCTAAGCTTGCGGCTAAGAATAAATCAACGATGAACTTGATTACAGTAGTTAGCTTTGTCATTTTTCTAGTTTTATTCTTTACTATTGGCTTAGCATCAGTTGTAAAAAGCAAGGGGACAAGCCAAGATTATTATTTAGCTAATCAATCTATAAGCCCACTTTTCAGTGGACTTTCTGCTGTAGCAACCAATAACAGTGGTTATATGTTTATTGGTGTTATTGGATATACTTATGCTGTTGGATTAGCATCCGTATGGTTGATGATTGGTTGGATACTGGGCGATTTTCTGGCATCGTTGTTTATTCATAAAAAATTACATATTGCTACCACTCAATCTGGCGAGGCATCATATTCTGGCGTTCTAGCAACTTGGTTTGGTGATGAGATGATCTATTGGCGTCGAATCGCTGCTGTTTTAACGCTGATTTTTCTGGGCGCATATGCAGCCGCGCAGATAGCAGCAGGGAGTAAGGCGTTAGTAGGTGTATTAAATTGGAACAGAACGGCAGGAGCGTGGGTCGTTGCTGCAATGGTGCTCTCTTACAGTGTTGCAGGTGGCATTCGTGCTTCTATATGGACGGATGTTGCGCAAAGCTTTGTGATGCTGGCAGCAATGATTGTCTTAGTGATTTCAGGGGTCATGGCTTATGGTGGTATTACTAGCGTTATTCAAGCATGGCAATCCATCCCAGGTTATTTTGATTTAGCACCAGAAGGTATAGTGCTGCCAGGATTGTTGGGGGTGCTACTGTTTTTTCTCGGTTGGTTAGTAGCTGGGTTAAGCGTCATTGGACAGCCGCATATCATGGTACGCTTTATGGCGCTTAATCATAGTGCTAATTTTAAGAAAACTCGCTTCTATTATTATGGCTTTTTTGTTGTGTTTTATGCACTTGCTACAATTGCGGGTATGCTTGCAAGGCTACACTTACCAGAGCTAAATGATTTAGATCCAGAGTTAGCCTTACCAACAATGGCAGTTAAGTTGTTGCCACCAGCGTTGGTTGGTGTTGTGCTTGCGGGGATTTTTGCAGCAACCATGTCAACAGCTGATTCTTTAGTCTTAAGCTGCTCCTCGGCGATTACCCACGATTTACTACCCAATGGCGCCAAAAGTAAAACAATCATGAAAACAGCCACGGCTGTAGTGACCGGACTTGCCTTGATGATAGCACTCTATGCGAGTGCAAACGTGTTCGATTTAGTGATTATGTCTTGGTCAATCATGGCGGTAGCATTTGGGCCACTATTGATATTATTTACAATACAGCGCAAAGTGACAGAGAAAATCGCAATAGCCATGATTGTCCTTGGTGTGCTGATTGCACTATTATGGCGACAAGCTAATTTGCACCATCTGGTATATGAGGGGCTGCCCGCTATGCTTGCCGCACTTTTATTTGGATATCTGTTTTCAATAAAAATAAAGCGCTAAAAGTAGCGCTTTAATAATCACCTATTCGATACCTTGACTCGCAAGATAGTCTTCATAGTTTCCAGTGAAGTCAATAATCTTACCATCTTTGATCTCTAGGATACGCGTTGCAATTGAGCTGACAAATTCACGGTCATGGCTTACAAAGAACAGTGTACCGCTATATTTATCCAATGCGGTGTTCAATGCTTCGATAGATTCCATGTCCATATGGTTTGTTGGTTCGTCCATGAGTAGTACGTTTGTACGGCCAAGCATTAGCTTGCCGTATAGCATACGACCTTTTTCTCCACCAGATAATACGTTGACTGATTTTTTTGTCGCTTCACTGCCAAACAACAAGCGACCCAGCATGCTACGAACGACATTGTCATCATCACCTGATTTACGCCATTGTGACATCCACTCGAATAAGTTTTCACCGTTTTTAAATTCGTATTCATGGTCTTGTGCAAAGTAACCAATATTTGCTTTTTCGGCCCATTTTACTTCTCCATGTGCTGGCTGGATATCATTAGCTAGGCAACGTAGAAATGTTGTTTTACCCACACCGTTTTCACCAATGATGGCAACTTTCTCACCTGCTTCAAAGATAACTTCAATATCTTTAAATAGGTCTTTTCCTTCAAAGCCATGTCCAAGCTTTTTCAACTCGACAGCATTGCGGTGTAACTTCTCTTTATCTTCGTATTCAAAACGAATAAATGGGTACTGGCGGCTTGAGGGCTTAAATTCTTCAACTTTAATTTTGTCGATTTGTTTAGCACGGCTAGTCGCCTGTTTAGCTTTAGATGCGTTAGCAGAGAAACGGCGCACAAACTCTTGCAGCTCTGCAATTTGTTGTTTTGCTTTCGCATTGTCTCTTGCTTGTTGATTTCTCGCGGCAATGCTTGCTTCCATGTAATCATCGTAGTTACCTGGATAAGTAGTGATTTTGCCGTAATCCATGTCACAGGTATGCGTACAAACCTGATTTAAAAAGTGACGATCATGGGAAATGATAACCATAGTACAGTCACGATTATTAACGACATCTTCCAGCCAGCGTATCGTATTAATATCCAAGTTATTGGTTGGTTCATCTAGCAGTAATACATCAGGGTTTGCAAACAGTGCCTGCACTAATAATACCCGTAACTTCCAGCCAGGTGCGACTTCGCTCATTGGTCCATTATGCTGTTCAATAGGAATGCCAACGCCCAGTAAAAGCTCTCCAGCACGTGCTTCTGCGGTGTAGCCATCATATTCGGCAAACACACCTTCCAACTCAGCGGCTCTCATGTAATCATCTTCTGTTGCTTCTAAATTTGCGTAAATGGCATCACGCTCGCGCATGGCATTCCACATTTGTTCATGCCCCATCATCACAACATCCAGTACACGCTGGTCTTCATAAGCAAATTGATCTTGGCGCAAAAATGCCATTCGCTCATTTGGGTCTAAAGTCACATTACCACTAGTTGGTTCTAGCTCGCCTGCTAGAATCTTCATAAAAGTTGATTTACCACAACCGTTGGCACCAATTAAGCCATAGCGATTGCCTTCACCAAATTTAATGGATACATCTTCAAACAACGGCTTCGAGCCGAATTGCATTGTAATATTATTTGCGATTAACATAAGCTCTCTAAATTAATGTTTCTTAAATGAAAATTTCAACGGATTATTCAAATTTATTATGAATAACCACTTCATCCATATGTAACTGTCCAGCACGAGGGCGTGCTGGTTCTAATGCTTTACCAACGACAACAAACATTGCTGGCATATGGTCTTCAGGTAGATTTAATAGCTTGGCTACGGCGTCGAAATCAAACCCATCCATTGGGCAAGTGTCGTAACCCATCTCTTTAGCGGCTAGCATTAAAGTCATTGCTGCCATACCACATGAGCGCATACCTTCATCACGTTGAACTTGCTCTTTACCCTCATAATAGTTGCCAATTGCTGGCACTAAGTAATCTTGCACAGTCTTAGGCGCGTTAGCCCAGTAACGCTCTGGTTGCTTTTTCCAGGCTTTTAAATCAGCAGTCAGCACAATCAGTAAAGAGGCTTCTTCTACTTGTGCTTGATTCCAACTCACGGCACGAATCTGCTGACGTAAAACAGGATCAGTGACCACGACAAAGCGCCAGTTTTGAATATTAAAGGCAGTGGGCGATAACATTGCCAGCGACATGAGCTTAGCAATTTCTTGCTCTGTCATTTTATGATGTGGATCGTACGCTTTAACTGAGCGGCGTTCTACAATAGCTTCGCTAACATTCATCTGTTTTACTTTCTTAATAATTAATTTTAATCACTTCTAACTCGAGGGTGCCTACAGGCCGTTGCCATGTAACAATATCGCCGACTTTTCTACCAATTAAGGCCTTTGCGATAGGTGAAACATAGCTTACTTTCTGTTGTGCTATATCCGCTTCATCCTCACCAACAATATGAAACTGTAATAATTGTCCATGTTCGTCCACTACTTTTACTGTCGCACCAAATAAAATGGTATCTTTATCTTGTTTAGCAGGCTCGACCAGAATAGCTTGTTCTAGTCTTGTCGATAAATACCGTAGCTCTCTATCAATGAAGGCAAGTCGCTGTTTAGCCGATTCATTGTCTTTTTGACTAATGAGTGACGCACGCTCTTTATCAAGCGCCATTGCATTACTTTCTAATGCCTTTAACCCAGCTGGCGTTACATAATTAGGATGAGGGCTTACAGGTCGTTCTGGTAGGTCTGTACCTGCATGCTCTAAGTCATCTTCTTTTACAAACCCGCGGCTCATTATTCCCACTCAATAGTTGCTGGTGGCTTGCCAGAAATATCGTAAACGACGCGATTAATTCCTTTGACTTCATTGATAATGCGATTAGAAACTTTGCCTAGCAGACTGTAGGGTAACTCTGCCCAATGCGCTGTCATAAAATCGCTGGTAATCACCGCGCGCAAAGCAACAACATAATCATAAGTTCTACCATCACCCATTACACCAACTGATTTGACGGGTAAAAACACAGTGAATGCCTGACTAGTTAAGTCATACCAGCTTTTGCCAGTTACTTTATCAACTGTATTGCGCAGCTCCTCAATAAAAATTGCATCTGCTTGCTGTAGTAGTAGCGTGTAATCACGTTTGACTTCACCCAAAATACGAACACCTAATCCTGGGCCAGGGAAAGGGTGACGATACACCATCTCACGTGGTAGCCCTAATGCGACCCCAAGCTCACGTACCTCATCTTTAAATAAGTCACGTAATGGTTCTAATAATTTAAGGCCTAACTTTTCTGGTAAACCACCAACATTATGATGACTCTTAATAGTGACAGCTTTTTTAGATTTTGCACCGCCAGATTCAATAACATCAGGGTAAATGGTTCCTTGTGCCAACCATTTAGCATTGGCACATTTTTTGGCTTCAGCTTGAAACACCTCGACAAACTCTGCGCCTATAATTTTTCGTTTAGCTTCTGGGTCACTCACGCCTGCAAGTTTCTGCATAAAAGCATCAATGGCATTGACGCGGATGACCTTTGCATGGAGTTGACCAGCAAACATCTCCATAACCATATCGCCTTCATTGAGACGCAGTAATCCATGGTCTACAAAAACACAGGTTAATTGATCACCAATAGCACGGTGAATAAGCGCTGCTGCTACGCTGGAATCAACTCCACCTGAAAGACCTAAAATAACCTCTTCATCGCCCACTTGTGCCTTGATATTGGCAACTGCTTCGGCAATATAGTCACCCATTACCCAGTCTGGTTTGGCTTTGCAAATGCCCAACACAAAGCGCTCTAGAATTGCTTGCCCTTGTTTGGTATGGGTTACTTCTGGGTGGAACTGCACCCCGTAAAACTGACGCGTTTCGTCAGCAATAGCAGCATATGGTGTGGTTTCGTTACTACCAATCACTTTAAAACCTTCTGGTAGTTTCGTTACTTTATCGCCGTGGCTCATCCATACATCTAATAAACCGTGACCTTCGGCATTGGTTTCATCTTGCAAAGCGCGGAATAGGGCAGAGTGGCCACGTGCACGCATCTGCGCATAACCAAACTCACGTTTTGTGCCAGCTTCTACTTTTCCACCTAATTGCTGCGCCATGGTTTGCATGCCATAACAAATTCCTAGCACGGGTATACCAAGCTGAAATGTAATTTCAGGTGCTTTGTCTGTTGCATCATCGTAAACGCTTGCATGACTGCCAGATAAAATGATACCGTCAGCGCCGAAATCACGCACAAATTCATTTGATACATCACAAGGATGTATCTCACAATAAACATGTGCTTCCCTTATGCGTCTAGCAATTAACTGTGTGACTTGGGAGCCGAAATCAAGAATCAATATTTTTGAGTGGTTCATGAAAATGCCATTAAAAAATTTGGGCAAACAGCCTATAACTGATTTGCCCAATATTCGGTTGCAAAATTTAGTTTACGCGGTAATTTGGTGCTTCTTTTGTAATTTGTACATCATGCACGTGCGATTCTTGCATGCCAGCACTTGTTACTTGCACAAATTCCGCTTTTTCTCGCATTTCAGTGATAGTTCTAGCACCAACATAGCCCATCGAAGCTCGCAGTCCACCCATCAACTGATGGATGACGGCAATTACACTGCCTTTGTAAGGGACGCGGCCTTCAATACCTTCTGGTACTAATTTATCTGCATTACCATTATTCTCTTGGAAGTAGCGATCGCTGGAGCCTTTTTTCATTGCACCGATAGAGCCCATACCGCGATATGATTTATAAGAACGACCTTGATAAAGCTCGACTTCTCCTGGTGCTTCCTCAGTACCAGCAAACATGCCACCTAGCATCACACTGTAGGCACCTGCTGCAATCGCTTTAGAAATATCACCAGAGAAGCGGATGCCACCATCAGCAATAAACGGAACACCTGTTCCGCGTAAAGCTTCTTCAACATTAGAAATTGCTGTGATCTGTGGAATGCCAACACCTGCCACAATACGCGTTGTACAAATGGAACCTGGGCCAATTCCAACTTTAACACAGTCTGCACCTGCATCCACTAACGCTTTAGCCGCATCTGCAGTTGCAATATTGCCGCCAATCACTTCAATATTCGGATAGTTTTTCTTCACCCAAGCCACACGGTCTAATACGCCTTGCGAATGGCCATGCGCGGTATCAACAACAATAACGTCAACACCTGCGTCTGCTAGCGCGGCTACACGCTCTTCAGTGCCTTCACCAACACCCACAGCAGCACCAACGCGTAAACGGCCTTTGCTATCTTTTGACGCATTAGGGTGGTCACTTGACATTTGAATATCTTTAACGGTGATTAAGCCTTTAAGTGTATCGTTATCATCGATAACAAGTACACGCTCCAAGCGATAGCGATGCAAGAGTTCAATTGCTTCTTCTCGTGGGGCACCATCTTTGATCGTTACTAAGCGCTCACGCGGCGTCATAATATTTTTAATTGGTTGATCAAGGTTAGTTTCGAAACGTAAGTCGCGATTAGTTACAATCCCTACAACCTTATCGTTATCAACTACAGGTAAGCCGGAAATTTTGTGCAAATCTGTCAGTTCTAGTACGTCACGTACTGTCATATGGCTTTGAATTGTAACCGGATCATTCACAATACCAGATTCAAATCGTTTCACACGGGAAACATGAGCTGCTTGTTTAATCGCAGACATATTTTTATGGATAACACCCAGCCCACCTTCTTGTGCTAACGCAATGGCGAAAGGGGCTTCTGTAACGGTGTCCATCGCAGCAGAAACCAATGGGATGTTAAGTCTAATATTGCGCGTGAATTGCGTACTTAAATCAACTTCACGTGGCATAACCACAGAGTGCGCAGGAACTAATAAAACATCATCGAATGTAAGAGCTTGTTGCAGCAAACGCATCAGTAATCCTTTATTTGCAAAACGCGATTATACAGAATAGTTTGCTAAGCTGCGAGTGCAAGATTATGTTTTAAGCTGATTGATTTACAACAAAGTCAACTTTACGCTCATGTGTGCGTTTATTGTTATTGTCAAATGCGTTGAGCATACTGTAATCTAGGCTATTAGCAGAAATAAATGCTGGTAATTAAAAGGGTTTGCGATGAAAGTGCAACAAATATTATATTCATTTTGCTTAGTGGCATTGGTATTACCAATAGCGGCTAGTGCACAAATATACAAATGGAAAGATAAAGATGGCGTGATGCGCTACTCTGATATGCCACCACCACCTAATGTTGAAGTGAAGACAATTGGTACATCTGCGAAAGATCCCTATGCCAGAGCTAAAGCTTCAGAAGCGGCAGGGACGCAAGGCTCTGTAAAAAACAGTGAGGCAGGTGCGGTAGCGCCACCAGATAAGAAGAATCAAGTTGTTGAGTCATTCGATGCTAAGCAAGAGCAAGCCGGAAAAGCAGAGATGGAAAGGCAGAAAAAGTTAGAGCAACAAAAACAAGCAAAAATAGATGCAGAAAACTGCAGCGCTGCCAGAGCAAATTATGAAGCCTATTTGCAAGGCGGACGTGTTTTTAAAATCAATGAAAAAGGTGAGCGCGAGTTTATGAGTGATGAAGATTTGGCTGCAGGGAAGGCTAAAGCACAAGCTGAGGTTGATCAATATTGCAAATAATTAATTAAGCACGTTCGTCAGGCGGAGCATCCCCTCCGCCTTTTTTCATGATTTTTCCATCGGCAGCGCGTTGTTTCCTCACTTCTTTAGGGTCAGCAATCAAAGGGCGGTATATTTCCACACGGTCCATATGTCTCAATGGTGTATCCAGTTTGGTCAGTTTGCCAAAAATGCCTATTTGATTTTTAGCTAAATCAATTTCCGGAAATTTGCTCATGATATTAGAAGCATTTATTGCGTCTTCCGCTGTGGTATTCGGCGCAACCTGAACAGGAATGATAAGCTGTTGGTGGGGTAGGGCATAAGCTACTTCTACTGTGATATTGTCTCCACTATTTGGCATGCTCATGCTATTTAATCCTTTTTGTTTGCGTAAACTTTATCTGCCTGCTCAACAAAGCTATCAACAAATGTCGTTGCAATATGGTTGAAAACAGGCGAGATTAATCTTTCTAAAAAGCTGTTAGCAAACTCGTAATTTAATCTAAATTCAATTTTACAGGCATCTGCTTTTAATTCAATGAAGCGCCAGTCACCTTCCAGATGTTTAAATGGACCATCTTTGAGTTTAATATCCATGTGTTCCGGAAACGATTTGCTATTGATGGTAGTAAAATTTTGTTTGATGCCGTGATAATTAATATGTAGGGTTGCGCTAGTGCAGGTGTCTGTTCTTTCTAACAAATCAACACCGCCACACCAAGGTAAAAACCCCGGGTAATCTTCTACTTGATCAACTAAATTAAACATCTCCTTGGCAGAGTGCATGACTAAAACTGTTTTTTCTACCTTATTCATCCAAGCTGTTCTTTTTAAACTAGCGTAAAATACATATTTTAAGCTATTTAGCGTTAACACATGAGTATTGCCCAAAATAAAAAAGCGTTTTTCGATTACTTCATCGAAGAAAAGTACGAAGCTGGAATTGTCCTAGAGGGTTGGGAAGTTAAAGCGATTCGTGATCATCGCGTCAATTTAAAAGAATCTTATGTCGTGATTATGCGGGGTGAGATTTACTTAATTGGTTGCCACATCACGCCACTTGGTATGGCGTCTACACACGTGCGCCCAGATGCGACTAGAACACGTAAGTTACTGTTGCATAATGAAGAAATCGCTAAGCTGATTGGTAAGGTTGAGCGTTCAGGCTACACCTTAGTTCCTTTGGATTTGCACTTTAGCAAAGGCCGTATTAAAGCCACCATAGGCCTAGCAAAAGGTAAAAAGCAGCATGATAAACGTGACACAATTAAGCAAAGAGACTGGGAGCGCGATAAAGCCCGTATTATGCGCGCGCACAATAAATAACGATTTATTGCATATGCAGTTTTTGAAGCACTTTAGGTAGCAAACCAGGTAAATCTTCAGCAATTAAGCCCAAACCAAATAATTTTGCCGCTTCGCCATGCATCCAAACAGCTGCCGCAGAAGCCTCAAAGGCGGGCATACCTTGTGCAATTAACCCAGCAATCATGCCTGCTAACACATCGCCAGAACCGCCTGTTGCTAGTGTAGGTGGCGCATTATCATTGATAATTGTTTGACCATCAGGCGCTGCGACAATCGTTTCACTACCCTTAAGTACAATCACAGCACCGCAATCTTTCGCTGCTTGTTGCGCGTTTAGCATGCGGTCTTCAGTTAAATTAAATAAGCGCTTAAACTCACCTTCGTGTGGCGTGAGTACACAATTTGCATGTAGATAATTAGTCAATACACGTACATCATCTTGAAAAGCGGTAATTGCATCAGCATCAAGTACAACAGGGAGGGATGTGGCTAATAATTTTAATGACTGCATGCGTGTGTCATCAGTGACACCCGCGCCAGGACCAATCAAGAAGCTCGTAATCCGGGTATTGGTAATGGATTGATTAAATGTCTCAATATCATCAAAACTCTTCACCATAATACTAGTTAATGCACTTGCGTAAACTGTGAAAGCAATTTTTGGTACTAGTAAGGTGGTTACACCACTGCCTATCCTTGCCGCAGCAGAAGCAGATAGTCTAGATGCGCCTGTCAATGATTGACCACCTACTACTAAGGTATGGCCGCGTGTATACTTATTACTCGCCGCATCAATTGTGGGCAGTAATGACTGCCATTTCTCTGGGGTGTTTCGAAAGCTTGACCCATACTTTTTAAGCATTGCAGCGCCTCATTTCTAAATAACGAGTTAATGATTTATTATAGCAGGGAGATAAAAAAACGTTACAAGCATATTTGTGCGTATAATATTGCTCTGGGTGAACTAATTAATGACATCCAAGTCTTAAAAGAGACTGTAATATGATTGCAACACACAAGGGGCTGACTAGGTTTCGACGTGGGTTACAAAGCATGCAGGGCATACCGAGGATCAGGCTACCTCGTAAATCCATCTGAAAAAAGTATAGTCGCAAACGACGAAACTTACGCTCTAGCTGCTTAAACCAGCTGGACGCTGCACTACCTCTCCCGTGGGGTAGATGGCCTTAAAACCAACGCAGTGTCATTTACACGGGATATGTGATGTATTGGGTTACTTAATACTTCATTAAATCCAAGGTAACTCGTTTTGTAGACGCTTGTCGGTTGGTGGATGCAAAATTAAAGACAACAACTAGACTAAGTATGTAGAACTGTCTGTGGAGGGCTTGCGGACGCGGGTTCGATTCCCGCCTGCTCCACCAAACTTAGTTCTTGTCTAGACCACTCTAGACTACTTGAAACCCTTGTATTTACTGGGCTAGAGAGGAACTTGAAAATTGACCACTCCGTCTGGGGTGGTCTTTTTTTGTCTCGATTTAGCCACAAATTAGCCACATTTGGACACAATTTGGTCACAAGAATTGGTGGCCAGAATGATTGATTGGGTCACTGCAATTATTCCCTGCAATCATGATAAAAAACTTATTGGTGGCGCTGTTACATCCGTTAATTTAGACGGTGAGATTGAATGGCGAGTTGAAAAGAAAAAACAAATTCGTGGTTCTCATGAATCAAACCTAAACATCAAATCTATAAGCGACACTGAAATACTATTAGATGGAAATCCTGCTAAATGGCTACAAGGGCATAATATGTTTGGTTCTGACAATCTGATTGGTCTGATTGAGACTGTTATGCATAGATTGGTATCTATAATTGATTTAAGCCCTTCAGAAAGCGATTTAAAAGCATGGCGCGAGGGTTTGTACCAATTAAAGCGTGTTGATTGTACTGCGATGTGGGAATTGCCTCGTAGGCATGATGTAAGAGCGTGGCTAAGAGCGGCTGAAATGCAATCAAAAAGCCGTCATGGTAGACCCGTGACAACTGGCGGAACCCTGTATTTTGGTAAAAACTCAAGGCGTTGGTCTGTAAAATTTTATTCTAAAGGTGATGAAGTGGCTGCAAGAGGGCATAAACTGCCTTATGAAATCGAACATCGTGACAATTTAATCGATTGGGCTGATAATAAGCTTCGAGGAGAGTTAACGCTTAGAAGCATACAGTTGAAAGAGAAACAACTTTGCGTAGCTCAACAATGGCAGAAAAAAACGCCTTTGGAACAACTAATGGCGTATATAGAGAGCTTAAACATGTCGGAACAGTTCAACATTACGCCAGTAGACTTAGAAGAGCTTCCTGCGCGCTTAATTGCTGTTTATAAGCTATGGAAAGAGGGTGAAGACCTTCGAGCTTTATACCCACGGGCAACTTTCTATCGTTATCGCGGAGAGTTCTTAAAGAAGGGGATTGATATAGCAATTAGACAGCCTTCCAAGCCTGAAAATGTCATACCTTTAGTTAGAGTTCTTCGTCCAGAAGCAATTGCTCAGGTACCTGAATGGGCGGTTGGCACATCTTTATATTATTATTCCAATAAAGAAGTTTAATCATATATGGTTAAAATAGTAGAGTTTATAAAGGATTTATGGATATACCTTAGACGTATAAAAGGGTGGCTAGGAAGAGCGAAACTCTTATGGATTGCTCTAGGGCTTTTAGTCGCTATTACACTTGGTTCTTATCAGCTCTCCTCTAAACCAGAAGTTTCTTTTAGGTATAGTGGATTAATACTACAAATACTTGGTGTTCTAACCGTAGCCATTTCATTAGCTGGAAAAAAAAGCACCTTTTCATTACCTAGTTACCTAGATTCTTTTAAAAGTTGGTTGGGAGATATCCCTAGATTTCGTCAAAAAAGTACTGTTTCAGGCGCTTTTGGTTCATCCTCTAGCCTTTCTGGAGTTCTTGGTTATGCCACAGGGTGGCGTAAGGCTGGACCAAAAGCATCCTTAAAAGAGCGGGTCGATGTTTTGGAGACAAACATTCAAGGCTTGATAAATGCAAATAGTTCAGAGCATCAATATGTTAGAGATGAGTTTAGTAAAGTTGAAATGAAATTGAATTCTGAAAGACAAGAACGCGAAACTGCCGACTTGGAAATAAATAATCTAATTAAATCTTTTGGCACAGAAACCCTGCATATCGAAGCAGTAGGAATTTTTTGGTTAATTCTCGGCATTACTTACACAACAGTACCATTAGAATTATCTACAGTTTTGCAGTTTATTTTAAACTTTGACTTTTTTGGTATTTTTAGCTGTGAATGTATTTAGTGATTCATAAACTATTAGATTTGCTCATTGTGAACTAAAAAAATAGCATTATTCTTGTTAAATAATTAAGCTGGCCGCGACGCCGCGGCGCGACGGGGACCCGCAAAAAATAACACACGCGCAGGCGTGTGTATTTTTGTGGGGGAGAGCGCGAAGCCAGCGCCCCTCGGTGGAACTATTTCAAGTACTGCTCTCTAGTGACGGTTTTAAGAGTACCGCAGAAGCCGAAGCCCGCGCGGAGGCGACCTAGGAACGCATTAAATCCGTCATTAAGTGCGTATATGTAATACTGCACTTTTGTCTCAATATGAGAATTATATTAAACAGAATCCCATTGGTTTTTTAGTGGTTGAGCCTTTTGTCTAACAATATCTTTCAAGAAACTGCCTGTTAAAATATTCGCTATTCCTACCAAAAACTCTTTTTCACGTAGCTTTCCTCTGTAGTCGAAGTCTTGACCAAGCTCTTGAGTCTCTAAATTTAAATCTATCATCAGCTCGTTAATTAAACGGCCAATAAATATTCTAAATTTATCAATATTTTCATTATCTATAAATTTTTCTGGAAACTTTAATATTTGCATGCCAAATTCATCTGACTCAAGTACTCTCCTTACTACATAAAGCATAAAAAATTGAGTAAGCACATATTTGCCCACTAACTGATTTTTTAATGTTTGGACTCTATCTTTGATGGAGGTGAATATCTCGTGACATAAAATTATTCTATGTGCAGTTACTTCTGGTCTTCCAAATATATCATTATATTTATCATCAAAGACTTGATATTTTCTGTGAGTGGTCCAAGGCTCTTTTAAATCAAATGCAATAAAATATAATCCCGCTATCTCATTGGAAATTGCTGTACCTTCATTTAATGGTTCACCTCTTTTTACTTCGTAAGAGTATCTCTGAGGATATTTTTCTTTCATCTCATTTTGCAGTCTAATTTGAATCGGATTGTTCGATTTAAAGTCCCTTGGTTTAACGCCGTTTTGATTGTTAGAAAATGATGTAATTAAATCAGACAAATCTGTTTGAGCTGGAACTTGAATAAACTTTGCAAGCACACGTAATTCACTTGTTAAATCTTTTTTATTTTTATACAAAGCATTAAGACTTTGACATCCATTTACTACAAAATAGTTTTTGATATTAATTGTGTCCTCTGAGCTATCAACAAACTCTGCTAAAACAGTTACACCATTATGGAACAACGGGAAAAGCTTATGTAAGGCTTTATCTTTAATGCTCTTAACAATGTCTCTATTAACTTTGGTATTGCCTAAAGATGCTCTAACGTTTAATGTAAATAATGACTGGTCGTCAATACCATTTAGAGTAACCAGCTCAGTAGCTAGAACAGGAGATATTACTGTATGTGTGTCTGCGTCAACAACATAAGTTGCTCTCAATAGACCGGAAATATCAAAGCTTGCTTCCCCTTGCAATAGCATGTCTTTCTTATCAGAAATATAGCTATCTAAAATTAAATTAGGACCAATGAAAAAAATATTATCAGTGTGTTCTAAATAATTCATACCATTAACGTCCAGCTCACTATTCGTTAGGTAAACACCCCTGATTTGATATGAAGTCATTAGTGAAACTAAATTAGTATTTATAATAAGTCTTGAAAGAGCATTGTCGCCTACCGTTTCAAGTAATTTTTCTACTGTTTCTTTAGTTTCAAACTGCTTTAATGTTCCTGCAAATTCCTTTAAACCACTATCGCCAACTTTTTTATTTTCGTTTTGAAATAACTTGCATTGAAAAATATCAATTGTTCCATTACTTTCATTAATATAAATTCCATCTACACCCTTATCGCCTTTTTGGTCACAGACTGCATCTACAGCTTCCATTTCATCAAGTCTGTAAATATTTACAAGGTACCAAATAAGGAAAGATGCGCTTTCACTTCTTCCTTCTGCAGAGTAATTTTTGATTGCCTCTAGTATTGTTGGGTATGCAAAATTATCTAATTTCATGTATTTGTCCCACTTAATTTCCATCATTTATAACATATAAGAATAACTTTTGGCATAAAAATGTTTTAAAGTTAATAATGCAAAAACAATATAAATGTTGACAAATTAATAAATTATGCATCATAATTTATTTTAAAGTGATTATTAAGAGAGTCTCATGAGTGAATTTACAGATTTTATGACAATGAAATTAATCGAAGAGAGAAGATTACGCCATAGAGGTTTTTCTAATAAAGAAATTGAGGTAGACCTTTTAGAGCAAATAAATGCAGTTAAAAATTTAAATGTACGCATTCCAATCAACACAATTGCTGAAATTGAGACTTTAGCAAATTGGGCTGGGACATCTAAAGCTGAACTCGTATTAGAAATGCTTAGCAGTTGTATCTCTGATGCTATTGAAATGATGCATAAAGAAGGTACTGAAAAATATTTCTTTGATAGCCTCTATGAACATTTGGAAAAAGACTACGATGTGAAATTAAAGCGTGATGAAAATGGAGAGGTTACTAGTTTTTCGTATTCAGGACGAGCTGACAGCTCTGAACATAACTAATGAGATGGGTCTTAATTGATAAGGTGAAAGAGTTAATCGGATACACTGATGATGCAATTCGCGCTAAGATTAAAAAAGGTGTTTGGTTAAAAGGAACTCATTGGGAAAAAGCACCTGATGGGCGGCTACTCTTCAATATCGAGGCGATATACCGATGGATAGAAGGCAAGGCATAACTCCAAGGGGCAATAGCATACAGATAGACTTCTACTATCTTGGTGTCCGTTGCCGTGAATCTCTCAAAATCCCGCCTACAAAGCCGAATTTACTACATGCATACAGACTTAGAGAAGCCGTGCTGCATGAAATTGCAATTGGTAAATTTGACTATTCAAGTCATTTTCCTGACAGTAAGAACGCCACTCTTGGCTCTAAATCAAGTAATAAAAAAGTATCAAAAGCGCTTGATGAGTTTATGCAGTCTTCAAGGCGTAGATTGGAAAAAAGCACATTACGTGACTATCATAGTGCTGTTGAGTTTCATCTAAAACCTGAGTTTGGTGAAAAACGGATTATTGATGTAACTGCTACCGATATTAAAACTTGGATTGGTGGTTTAACCATTTCATCAAAGCGTATCAATAACATTTTAATACCGCTTAGAACAGTATTTGAAGATGCTTATGTTGATGGACTGATTGACCGAAACCCAGTATCTAGAGTCAAAAACTTAGCTGTTAGAACAGAAGAACCTCAGCCTTTCACACCTAATGAAATTGAAGCGATATTGAAAGAATTGCCAGACCAAGGTAAAAACTTGATTCAATTCGCCATTTGGACAGGCTTGAGAACCTCGGAGCTAATCGCGCTTGAATGGGGCGACGTTGATTGGAATGCTGGTTTAATCAGAGTTAGACGAGCAACAGTTAATAAACGAACTAAGCAACCAAAAACTAAAGCAGGGGAGCGAGATGTTAAACTTTTTCCTCCTGCACTTGATTCACTCAAGCATCAAAAGCAATTCACATATTTAGCAGATGGTCGCGTGTTCTATAATCCTCGTACGAATAAACCTTGGGAAACTGATGGTCAAATTAGAAAAACCATGTGGACACATGCTTTGAAAAAAGCTGGTGTTCTTTATCGTAACCCTTATCAAACACGTCATACCTATGCGAGCACATTGCTATCCGCAGGCGAAAATCCATTATGGGTGGCACAACAAATGGGTCATAAAGATTGGGGCATGATTCGTAAACGTTATGGCCGATGGATTCCTGATGTTGATACATCAGCAGGAAGTAAAGTTATGCGATTTTGGACACAAATTGGTCACAAGGATACAATAAATGATTGATTTTAAAATAAAAGATGAAGGTTCGATTCCCGCCTGCCCACCATATACCAACAAATTAGCCGCCTTTCGAGGCGGCTTTTTGTTTGTGTTGAGGGTGTAGAATTAACTAGACTCGGGTTCGACTAAGCAATCCATCCGACGTTTTAATCTAATCAATGGAGTCTGGCCTCATTGATTGTTTGCCATTGATTGTTCTGAGGTGGTTTTTTTAAGACCTAGCCAACATAGCGACCTTAACCCGAATAGCCACAAAGCTTTGCAACTTGACCATATGATGTTTCTTTGGCTTATGGAATCGAAGCAACAACCTGCATAATGATTTGTTTTAGTTCTGATCTGTTTATGCGTGTGCTCATTGAAATATCCCTTCCTAGCAATATAGGTAGCGGTTAAATTGTTTAGCTTTAATGGTGTACTAGGTATTTATTACATTATCATAAATTCAAAAACTGGCGCACAGCATGCTCGTTTTAGTAACGAAGTGAGTAGTTTTTCGGGTAACTATTTTGATTGTAATACTTTAAGCTAACGTTAAATTGGGCTTAAATAGATTGTCATGAAGGCTTGGCTAAAGCTGAGCTGAATATAAACTTTCAAAAAGAATATATCATGTTTAAAAGTAATAAGAAAAAGGTTATTGGTATACACGAATTGTATGCTGCTAACCCTGTAGCTGCAGACAAAATATTATGGGGCCGAGAGGTTGATGCTCGTTCACGAAGAGGGTTTCTAAAGCAGACTGGATTGATTGCGATGTCTGCTGCTTTAGGTGGTTTTATTCCGTTCGCCACTAAAATGCCTGGCGGACTTATTCCCGCTGCTTTTGCTGCTGATTCTGAGCCTTTTTCTATTGAAGGAAAAGAATGGTTGAGAGTGCTTAACGATCGGCCAATCAATGCTGAGACACCTCCTCACCTATTAGATGATGAGTTTACGCCAGCAAAGTATTTCTTTGTGCGAAATAATGGTTTACCTCCTGACTTTAGCGCTATAGGTGATGCAAATAAATGGGAACTGGAAATTTCGGGGGAGTCTTGTGTCAAACCGCAAATATTTACGTTGGCAGAACTTAAAAAACGTTTTAAGCATTACACCTATGCGGTCACCCTGGAGTGTGGTGGCAATGGACGAAGTGAGTTCAACCCTCCAGCTAAAGGTAATCAGTGGACTACGGGTGCTGTGGGGTGTGCTAAATGGACAGGTGTGCGGTTAAGAGATGTACTTGAAGCTTGTGGGATAGACAACAGCGCTGTTTATATCGGCTACTACGGGGCAGATAGTCACTTAAGTGGTGACATAAGCAAAGACGCTATTTCCCGTGGAGTGCCGATGGAAAAAGCGTTGGAAGATGAATCGTTAATTGCTTGGGGCTTTAATGGTGAGGATATCCCGCATTTAAATGGCTTTCCGTTAAGATTGGTTATTGGAGGCTGGCCCGCTTCAACCAGTGGTAAGTGGCTGAAAAAAATTGTGATACGCAATAAAGTGCACGATGGACAGAAGATGTTGGGGCAGGCTTATCGAATGCCTTGTGAGACAGTTGCGCCAGGTTCTAAAGTGGCAGATGAAAACATGTGCATTATCCATTCAATGCCGGTTAAATCCCTAATTACCTATCCTAAAAGTGGCGTTAAACACGTGCTTGAAGACCTTTTTGAGTTTCGAGGTAAGGCTTGGGCAGGTGATTTGGAGGTGAATAAAATGGAGGTTTCGATAGATTTTGGAGCCACTTGGCAACCGGCAATATTAGAAAAGCCAGTAAACCGTTTTGCATGGCAAAAATGGTCTGCAAACATTAAATTTAAGCAACGCGGCTATTACGAGGTTTGGGCCCGCGCCACTGATAGCCAAGGCAAGGCACAGCCGACTATTTTGCCTGCATGGAATCCAAAGGGTTATTTGAACAATGCTTGCCACCGTATTGCAGTACAAGTAGCCTAATTGGATATCGCGTATGACTAAGGTACTAAATAATGGGCTATGGTTAATCATACCTGTATTGATCATTGCTATGGTTAATAATAGTGCGGCCGCTGATTACGATATTGATAAAGACTCTGGGCTGATTATGGCGCCTGGCTGGGAAGACGTAAAAAATAATTGCACAGTTTGTCATTCAGCTAAGTTTATTACTGGGCAAAGAGGCGATCGGGAAACCTGGAAGTCGATGATTCGCTGGATGCAAAGTACACAAGGCTTGTGGCAAATACCCGATAAAACAGAAAACGGCATACTAGACTACCTCAGCACTAATTACCCACCTGGTAAAACATCTCGAAGAGCCAACTTGCCTCCTCGCTTAATGCCGTAAATGCTTAAAGTAGCTCCTTAATTTACGGTTATACGTAAATCTCTTTGCTATTAATCCCGTAGTAGTACCTATTTCTTGAGCACATTATAAAGGGTATGGTAAATACTGCACTATTTACGTCACTTTAATATTTGAGGAGATAGAAATGAGAAATAAACTACTAGTAGTAGGAGCACTATTTTTTAGTGTTTTTCTAATGGGCCCAGTATATGCATTAGATGTGCAGATAACACAAGAATTACCATCGATTGATGTAATGCATAACGGTAAAAAAGTAACCATTATGAGGAATCAAGATACCGCTAACACGATTAATCCTGATTATGCGATAACATCGCGTAAATGCCCGCCTTTTTGTATTCGTCCAATTAAAATTGCTGAAGGTGTTGAAACTTTAGGTGAATTAGAGGTGATTGATTACCTGAAAATGAAAAGTGACGGTGCGGATGATATCGTTGTAATTGACTCAAGGACACCAGATTGGGTTGCGAAAGGTACGATTCCAGGTGCCATCAATATTCCATGGACTAAGTTGTCACCAGCTAAGGGGGCCAGCTTTTTTGAAATTACAGGTATTTTACAAAAACAATTTGGTGTGACTGAGGAAGAGGGTGGATTGATGAACTTTTCTAAAGCAAAAACATTAGTGATGTTTTGTAATGGCATGTGGTGTGGACAGTCTCCAAGAAATATTCTTCAATTACTTAAGGTTGGCTATCCTGCTAATAAAATAAAATGGTACCGGGGAGGTATGCAAAACTGGGAAGCACTAGGATTAACAACCGTTAAGCCTTAATAGTTATTAGTCTGATAATAAGTTGATTAGCCACGGTAAGTGGGTAGTTGTGAATGCGTGGGCGACGGCTTGTCCATATTGTCGGCATGAGTTGTTTAATCTGACGAGTCTTCATGAACCTCATCAAGATAAAGATGCTATTTAAATTATTGGGGGTAACTTTTGGGTTATGTTACTTTTATAATATGAAAACCATATTTAATAAGCGATATATATATTTGTTCGGTTGACGCCTGCCACTAACAACTAAAAAAGCTACCTATAACGGGTAGCTTTTTATTCTGTTTCGCAGGGGGCAGAAGCCGCATCAAAAGGTTCGTTGCTCTATCAAAGCCCAGCCATGCCGTTAACCACATATCAATGTGGCTTATGATGATCTGACTTAGGTTAGTTAACTTAGAAAAAATTTGATTAGAGCAACTGCTGGTACTACAGCAACAGCTATTACAAATACTGCTGATAAGGCTGCTTGTAAGAATTTATTGGTAACGCAAGGGTCGTGTCTTTTCGGGATACCACAATATTGAAAGTCGTTCATTTTAAATCTCCTTAAGAAACTTTTGATTTCTTTGTTTGTTAAGATGGCAATGGATAACTGCTATCTATAAAGGTTAGAATAATCTAAATATGTAAATAGTTTATGACAATTATGTAAAAAGGGAGCCTTAGCTCCCTTTAATTGTTTTATTATGCTGTATTACTTATTCATGACGTACATTGTCACTTCAAAGCCAAAACGCATTTCTGTAGCTGCTGGTGTTGTCCACATAATCAAATTCCTTTTTTAACGTTTATTCAGCAAGAACGTTTGCATGAATTCATAATTGGTATATTACTCTTAAGTGTGCGAAATGCATTGTGTGTGTTCATGATTGCAGGCTACGTATTATCATGAGAGATTAAGTTAAAAAATGAGAACAAAAGCTATTCATTGAAGACTAAGTACTGTTGAATGTGTCAGTTCGTCGTGAATATAGAATAAAAATGCTGCCGATTATTACCTATTTAGATTTAGAAACAACAGGTGCGACGCCTTTAAAAGATCGCATTACTGAAATAGCGCTGGTGCGATTTGAGGGTGGCGTTGAAGTTGTACGCTGGCAAACATTAGTCAATCCTGAGACCAATATTCCACCCTTTATTCAAGGCTTAACGGGCATTACCAATGAGATGGTGGCTGATGCGCCAATCTTTGCTGAAGTGGCAGATAAGTTGGCTGCGTTTTTAGAAGGTTCTGTGATGGCTGCACATAATGTGAGATTTGATCATGGTTTTTTAAAGAGTGAATATAGAAGGCTGGGTCAAGTGTTAAGACAGCGTGTGTTATGCACGGTGAAGTTGTCACGGAGATTGTATCCTCAGTATCGAGGGCATGGCCTAGATGCGATTATGCATCGACATCATTTAACGACTGAGATGCGTCATCGCGCAATGGGTGATGTTGAGTTGATGATTGGTTTCGTGGCTTCCGCTCAGACTGATCTGGGCGAGGAACGCGTTGCAGAAGCAGCTGTGGTGCTGTCCAAGCAGCCCAGTTTGCCAGCAAATATAGATTATCAGCTGGTTGATGAAATCCCTGATACGCCTGGGGTATATTTCTTTTATGGTGAAAATGATTTGCCACTCTATATCGGCAAGAGCGTGAAGTTGCGAGATAGGGTGCTATCACACTTTAGCGGTGACCATAGTTCAACGAAAGAGATGCGCATATCGCAAGAAATTAAAAGAATTGAGTGGACAGAAACTGCAGGTGAGCTAGGAGCGCTATTACTAGAGTCTAAATTAATCAAAGACCGACAGCCTATTCATAATCGACAACTAAGAAGGGAGCGTCAGCTTTGCACTTGGCAAATTGCATCAAATGCAAGCACCATGCCGCAAGTGAAATTGGTCAATGAGTCTGAAATTGAGCCTAGTATGCTAGGGCATTTATTTGGTACTTTTCGTTCAAAAAGAAAAGCCATCGAGGCTTTGAGAAATATTGCTGAAGTGCATCAGCTATGCCCTAGGGTATTAGGCTTGGAGTCAGGCAAAGGCCGCTGTTTTGCTGCACAGTTGAAAAAATGTAGAGGCGTATGTGATGGCAAAGAACCGATGGAAATACATCATTTAAGAATAATACAAGCACTATCTACACAGAAATTAAAGGCCTGGCCGTATCAAGGCAAAATTGGCATTAAAGAGCAATGCACGCTAACTGGTAGAACTGATATTCATTTGTTTGATCAATGGTGTCATATTGCGACAGTTCATGATGAGAGGGACTTTGAAGAAGCATTAAATAATAAAACGATTTTTGCTTTTGATCATGACACCTATAAATTGTTATTAAAAGCATTGAATAGCAATAAGTATCAACTGCTTACATTCAACTAAGGCCTATTTTTTTAATCCAGCTTTAATTATGGCTTATGTGATTAAAGACACTAAAGCAGGCTACAAGCTGTGTTTTAATAGTAGCTAAGAATTCAAGGATCTACTGTGCGGTTACGATTGCAATTTGTACTTTTCATTTACCTATTGTTCACATCTTATTTGCTGTTGGCCGCGGGGCATGCACTTAAATTAGAAGGTATTGACGGGGAAAAGCATGCATTAAATGATTATGTAGGGCATGGAAAGTGGGTTGTTGTTAATGTGTGGGCGACTGCATGCCCTTATTGCCGACATGAGTTGTATGATCTGACTAATTTTCATAATGCCCATCAAGACAAAGAGGCAATAGTGGTTGGGTTGACCATAGACTGGCCTAGCTTTGAATATCCCGAAAAAAATTATCTAGCGGACTTCGCTTCTAGTCATTTTATTGATTACCCTATATTAATGGCTGATGGAGAGCTTGCAAGTCGAGTCATTGGTCAATCCGTTGATATGGTGCCTATTTCATTTTTGTATAATCCAGAAGGTAAGCTGGTAAAGCGTATCAATGGGATGGTGACTGAGAAGGTCTTAGAAGAAGTGATAAGACAGAATCCTGAAGACTATCATCTCGACTGGGCTGATGTTGTACCACCTGAATATCTACCAAAAGAATAGCTTAAGACTAGTCTAAATTTTTAGACTAAGCGATACGTTTTGCATACACTCGTATACAGCTGACACTTGCTCCAAAACCAACAAACGGCCACAATCTTTATCGTTACTAAAATAGTGATAAAGTGAGTTATGGCGAGGAAACGAAAAAAACAGTCTCCTGTAGCGTTATTTATAGAAGGGAGTTGGTTAGTATCGGCATTGACTGCATTATTATTGCTTTTTGTTTTTTTTATTGTTCTTCCATCAATTAACAACCCAAGTCTCTTAGTTGTTCATCAAGCAATTCAGGCTTTTGTATTAGTCATTATTGTTGCTTTAGCTGGTATTACACTTTACAAGTTGTACCAACAAGCACGCATAGCGTATTTAGCTAAAAAATTCCCATTAAATCAAGAAACTGAATCGCCCTTTGTTAGAACCACTATGTCTGAATTTGTCGAGCGGCCGACAAGTTGGTCATTGAAAGTGATTCAAGACATTGAGTGGAAACGTTTTGAAGACCTATCGATGGGATATTATCTAGAGAAGGGAATATTGGCTAAAACGACTTCTCTTGGTGCTGACGGCGGTATTGATATTATGTTGTACCAAAACGGGCCTGATCATGCGACCTCTTTAGTGCAGTGCAAGTCCTTGAATAATAAGCTTGTTGGTGTGAAAGCTATACGTGAGTTTTTGGGTGTATTGACGCATGAAAAAGTAGCCAAGGGTTTTTTTATGACATCAGGTGATTTTACTTTGGAGGCTAAAAAGGTAGCTAGAGTGAATAAAATCAACTTAATTAATGGAGAGATGTTTCTCACGATGATTTTACGGCTGCCTGAAGTCTCGCAGCAAAAGTTATTAGCCTTGGCTGTTGCTGGGGATTATAAAACACCAACTTGTTCAAAATGCGGGGTCAAAATGGTGGAAAGAGATAGTAAACGTGGACAGTTTTGGGGTTGTCCTAACTACCCACAATGCAGACAAAGACTGGCGATTAAGAAGTCTTAAAATATTGCATATAAATATGCAGCTTTTTTTTGATTTTTGTTACAATAATCAAATGTCAGAACAACATAAAATTGGTCATGGTGGCAAACGTATAAATGCAGGGCGTAAAACAGGCTCTGGTAGGTATGGTGAAGCAACTACGGTGATACGCATTCCAAAAAGCCAAAAAGGGGCTGTGGTTGACTTTGTTGCACGCTCTCAGCAGCAGAAAGGTGCTAGCTCTAATTTAGTTAGCATACCTCTATTTGAGTATCCAGCCGTTTATCTTCAAAAAACGGCTCTGCCATTATTTACATCCAAAGTGCGTGCTGGGTTTCCAGATGTAGCAGATGAGCATGTAGAAAGACGTTTGGATGTTACAGAGTATTTAGTATCGCACGCAGAGACAACCTTTTTTGCTACGATTATTGGTGACTCGATGCGTGATGCTGGACTACTTGATGGCGACAAAGCAGTGGTTGACCGAGCCAAACAAGCATCTATTGGCGATATTGTGCTCGCTTATATTGATGGTGCTTTTACGATAAAAACTTTAGGTAAAAATAAACAGGGTATGCCACGTTTGATTCCTGCAAATACTGACTACCCAGTGATTGAGATTACTAAAGAAACACAGTTTGAGATATGGGGTGTAGTGACAGGCTCATTTAGAAAGTTCTCATGATAATGCCGATAAAAAAACCTAGCCGATGGCTAGGTTCTTGGTAGATACAACTAAGCTATAAAGCTTATTTGTTCATTACGTACATTGTTACTTCAAAACCGAAACGCATTTCAGTAGCTGCTGGTGTTGTCCACATAATATTTCTCCTTTGGTTAGTCGATCTAGTAATATCTAGTTCGTGTAGGTTATTATCGACCAATCATTAAAAAATAGTCTGTCTATGTTCATGAATAGCGCGTCAGTATTTTCATTAAGGATGAATCATCAAAATATGGTGAGCAGTGCATGTTGGGTCCTTTATTTATCTTTGTTCATAAACTTTTGTGCTATGTAAGCTGCAGCCTGTTTACCTTCCTCGATAGACTCATGAGCGCGATGAAAATCTAACAAGCCAACATGTGCTAATTTAGGCGTAATGATATAGTCTGGCGGTTCTCCAGCCATTCGGCTACGGCTGATTCTAACTTGCATAATATTGATGCTAGCTGCCATGATGTCCAGTATGGAGGGCAGTTTGGGAGATGAAGTTTGTGGGCTGGGCATAATGCCACGAATACTTTCTTTTAATTTATCTACCCAGTCACTAGTTTCAGAGGTTTCATTAACCACTTTTTTGGTATCTTCTGGTGCATTCATATGTCGGTTTAATGCATCAGAGTTTAAATCGACTGCAATGACGATGTCTGCGCCTAAAGCACGCGCTAATGAAACAGGTACAGGGTTAACCAAGCCGCCATCGACTAATACAGTTTCTTTATGCATGACAGGGGTAAACAACCCAGGTAATGCGATTGATGCACGTACTGCATCAAGCATGGAGCCTTCTTGGAGCCAGATTTCATTTCCACTACTCAGTGATGTAGCTGTTGCTGCAAAAGGCATTTTAAGCTTCTCAATTTGATGGTCGCTAAAGTCGCGTCGGAAAAACTCCATTAAACGATCGCCTTTGAGGAGCCCGCTACTTAAGCTTACATCCAAGTATGAGATGATTTCGCTTACATTAAGCGCTAAGACCCATTTTTCAAACTTATCAAAATCGCCAGCTGCATAAGCTGCACCGACAAGTGCACCTATGGAGGTACCACAAACGATATCAGGCTTAACACCTGCTTCTTCAAGTGCACGAATGACACCGATGTGAGCCCAGCCTCGAGCTGCTCCGCCACCAAGTGCCAAACCTATACGTGGTTTGCGCGAAGAGTACATAGTTAATATCCTGTTAAATTAATTAGTTAGTGTATATATTTGAGTAAACATCATATATTAAATTTTTCAATGAATCTAAATGTTACATTGAGAAATAATTACTACGAAAGCTAAAAATGAATAGTTAACTGTCGATAAAACCACTAAAGTAGGTAGATTTATTAAGATTAGACATATCAATGGTTTACTTTTACAACTAATTGTATTACTTTAATAAACCTTAATAGTGGCTTAATATTGATTGTATTTTCAGGAAGTATATGCCTTTTCCGATAAACATGACAAAGTATGCATACAAGATTCGCTGTAGTAATGGTGCGGTTGTTGATAATTTGCAGATTTATGGCAAAACAGAAGACGAAGCAAGAGCAAAGTTAATGCAGATGTATCTTAATTGCGAAGTGCTAAATATTTCTACTGCGTTTAACTCACGTCAGTCGAGTACCGACTTTGATGACGTTTTAGATCGCATCATAGCTGAGTATTAGCTGATATTAACCAATAGGTTTCTTAGAAGCTCGCTAGTGAGCATGTAATAGTCTTGTGCTCCTTGGCTTTTTTCTTGGTAGTTAAAGATATCTTTATGGTGGTAGGGACTTTCAGCTAATGCCACGTTTGCATTAATCACGGTTTTACATAAATCCTGACCAAACAATGTTTCTGCTTGCTTAAGTACCTCAAACGACATTCTGCGACGTTGATCAAATGAGGTCAGTAAATAACGCCTGTCCAAGCGTTTTTTCAATACACTTTCTAATGAATGCAATGATTTCTCTACTTTTAATGCACTTTTCAAAGATAAAAAGTCAGATGATATTGGGATGATAACCATGTCTGCTGCAAAAATAGCGTTGAGGGAGAGCACGCCAACGTAAGGGCAACAATCCATAATGATATTGTCATATGCAACTTCATTTTCAAGTGCATTTAAACCATAGTTCAGTTTGTTCAAAATGGCTGGACCTTTGCCATAATTGGAGTCAACTTTAATTAGCTGTTTATGCGATGGAATAATGTCGCTTACATCATTCCATTCCACAATCAGAGATTTCAAAGGCGTGTTATTTTGATAGTGATCAAATAGACTTTGAGCTGCATCGGGCTTTATAAGCTCATTTATTTCTGTTAAGTGCCCCTGTGGGTCCATGTCAATAAGTAGAGATTTGGCTTTATTGCGATTAAGCGCTGCAGCTAAGTTAAGAGAGGTTGTTGTTTTACCTACTCCCCCTTTCTGGTTAAATACTGCAACACGACTCATATAGTGCTTTCTTAATGAACTTATTATTAGGCATTTAATGCTGGTGTGAAATTGCTTTATAGATGTAATTATTATTAGCAACTTTAATCATATGCAAAAATATACCTTTTTTTATCTGGGCAGTATAGATTAAGTATTATACAAGTGTACGTTAGTGTGTTTTTTTGATATGACAGTCTCTAAATTAGCTAAATGCTTTTATTTCGGCATCTGGGTCATTTAGCCAAAAGTAATAAAACTCGCGGACAACATCTAGATAAAGTTGTTTGATTTCTTTGGTTTTAAATAATGGGAATGTGAGGTCTACTGAAATTCGATATATGGCATGATTGTTTGTTGGCGCATCTCTCAAGCATAATAAGATGATTTTTGCAAGCTTAGATCGGGTATCAACAACTGATCTGTCTGCCCCTTTTTGTATCAACAAATGTCTATATCGATTGAGTGCCTGACTTTCAAAGTCATTAAGTTTAGTGACTTCTAATTCATCAGTCAGGTCTTTCAAAGTTGAATGTTTTGGTTTCCACTGAGCATCACTAATATTAAAGCCATAGAATTCTTCAAAAAGAGCAATTGCTTTAATGTCGTTCATCCAAAATGGAAAGTATTCACGTGCTGTATTCAGTGCATTACTTCGTTCATCATTGGATAGTGCTGCGAGTGTTGATTCAAGTGCTGTTGCAAACTCTTTCCGCGTTTGTATCTTGCCTGTCAGTTTTTCCATAAAGGTATCCAAAAACTTCGAACGCAAATACAACGCACGGCTAGAGGCACCTTTTGCTTGTAAGAATTTTAAATAGGCATCAGCAGCCACTTTTTCACGACTTTTAGCTGATTGTTTTATTGGCATTGTTAAATTTTATGTATCCATGATTGTTTGTTGCTAACGATATCTAAAGTCGAGATAAGCGACTTGCTCATATTCTAATCATTGAGTGCAGAATGAAAGCATTAAATAGATGGATAAAACACAGATTAATCCTAAGTTTAAAAATGCAATCCTTTGCCATAATGGTGAGATGGCGTAATAAGCATTCTAAAAAAGCTGACTGAACGATAAGGTAAAGGGTTAATGAAGAAATTTGTTGCAGTATTGCTGTGTAATGTACTAATGATTTCCATAGGCTATGCGGCTAGTTGGACGCAGTTACAAGACAATAAGCATGCAAAGTTGATGTTGGATAAGCAATCGATTGCTGCCTCTGGAAAGTTTCAGAAAGCATGGGTTAACATTGAATATAAGGACATGCAAACGAACCTTGAATATCCTGAAAAGCAATACAATCATGCAAAATTGCTATGGTATTTTAATTGCGCTGAACAAAAGTCCGCTACAGCGCAGGTCTATCAGTTATTGAATGAAGATTTAGTCTTTTCAGCAGCTATCGATGTGAAAAGAGCACGATTTTTAGAGCCCGTACCAGAGACAGAAATTGATATAGCAATGCAGTATGTTTGCAAGCGAAAAGCGTATCAGGAAGAAGCAAAAGCAAAAGCTGAGCTTGCAAAGCAAGCACATGAAAATGCACAAGCCGCTACTAAGGATATACCGCAAAGTAAACCAGAAAAACCAGCTGAGGTAGTACCTATTGCAGAGGTAGCAAAGGCGACTGATCAGGCATCTGAAGAGAATGGTGTTGCTGAATCAAACAAAGCGGATGAAGCATCAGCTTCCAAGAAAGTTGATGAGAAAGTGAAACAAACCACGGAGCCAGATCAAAATGAAGAGCAAGAGGCTAAAAAATCTGAAACTGACAAAGAAGAAGGTGATGAGAAAAAACAGAAATCTGTTAGTTGGAAATATGTTGGGAGTAAAGGGCCTGAGCATTGGGGTGATTTAAGTGAAGACTTTCTTAGTTGTAAGACTGGCAAAAATCAGTCACCGATTGATATAGATAAAACAATCACTGTATCTCCTAGCAAATTAAAGACATTTCAGCGGTTTCCAGCACTCAGTATTGTGAATAATGGTCATACTCTGCAAGCAGACTTCAAAGCTGGCAATATTATGGTAGTTGATACAGTTATGTATGAAATGAAGCATGTAGAGTTTCATACACCGAGTGAAAATACAATCAAAGGTAAATCATTTCCGTTAGAAGCACATTTTTTACATACAGACGCCAAGGGTAATACTGCTATATTAGCCGTTATGTTTGAGGAAGGAGCAGAGAATAAAGCACTGGCAAAGTTGTGGCAACAAATGCCTAAAACAAAAG
Organism: Methylotenera sp.; assembly: GCA_048058875.1. Lineage (GTDB taxonomy): Bacteria > Pseudomonadota > Gammaproteobacteria > Burkholderiales > Methylophilaceae. Next base: position 68,190 of record JBLLNR010000002.1, read on the forward strand.
TTCAGCCTAAAAAACTAAATAGCAAAGTGCTTGCTAGCGACCTGACACCAAGAGATAAAACTTATTATCGCTATAATGGCTCGTTGACTGCACCGCCATGTACTGAAGGTGTTATTTGGATTGTGATGAAATCACCAATGACGGCATCTAAGTCACAAATTAATGCGTTTAAGAAGATTATTCGGCACGACAACAATCGGCCCTTACAGCCACTGAATGGCCGTATTGTTCTCGAATAAGATTGTTCATCCTACGTTGTTTTTTCGCGCTTTGTTAGCTTTTCACCAATGTGGTTTTCACCACGTGCTTTGGCTAACAAAACTTGTTTCTGACGTTCTGTTAATGCAGCTTTCTTTTGCTCAGATGTTTTATCGTAACAATAAGGGCAAGAAATACCAGGGGTGTATTTCTCGCTTTTGAGTTCTTCTGGAGATAGAGGCATGCGGCAGGCGTAACATTGATCATATTCGCCAACTTCCAAACCATGCTTGACGCCGACGCGTTGATCAAATACAAAGCATTCGCCCTCCCAAAGACTTTGCTCTTTAGGAACTGTTTCCAAATATTTAAGAATGCCACCTTGCAAGTGATAGACTTCTTTAAAGCCTTGTTGCTTCATGTACGAAGATGCCTTTTCACAGCGGATACCACCAGTGCAAAACATAGCCACTTTTTTATGTTTAGTTTTATCTAGATTTTTCTCAACATACTTAGGAAACTCTCTGAATGTGGTGGTTTTAGGGTTAATAGCTCCCTTGAATGTACCAATATGCGTTTCGTAATCATTGCGCGTATCTAAGACGATGACATCTGGGTCGCTGATGATATTATTCCAATCTTCTGGCCTTACGTATGTACCAACGACATGATTTGGGTTTACTTCAGGAACGCCCATTGTCACAATTTCCTTTTTGAGCTTTACCTTCATGCGATAAAAAGGATGCTTATCAGCATAGGATTCTTTGTGTTCCAAGTCGCTCAAACGAGCATCTTGTCGGAGATAGGTTAATACGGCGTGGATATCGTCTGGGTTACCAGCAATGGTACCGTTAATACCTTCTTGTGCAAGCAGTATCGTGCCTTTGATATTGTGCTTTAAGCAGGCATCAAGAATTGGTTGTTGTAAGGTTTTGTAGTCAGGCAGACTAACAAATTTGTAAAGCGCAGCAGTTAAAAACTTCGACATTTCAACATAACATTAAATCAAAAGCGGATTTTAACATTATTTTGATAGACGCACTCATGCATGTAGAACGAGCAATTCTGCTTTACCTATGCCAGATAGATCTCCCATGTAACGTTTAACGCGTTTTTGCTTGATTGCTGCAAATTTGGTATCTAGCTGTTGTAGTGACTGATATAGAATATTTAAAAACGGTAGGGTATGTATACCACAATCTAACCAAGTGACTTGTTCCGCAGGGGGGTGCGCTAATAGCAAAGTGCCGCGTTTCATGCCAAAGCCTAGATAGGCTCCTGTACTACCTATTACACCGACGGTTCCTGCCCTCATGCGAGACGCACAATATTGGCCTACATTCCCTTCAATTAATAAGATGCCGCGCCGCATTAAATCTGCGGTACGTTCACCAGCGGAGCCTTTGCAAATTAGCACACCGCCTTGCATGGCTGCACCTAGATAATCACCCACATCGCCATCAATAGTAATCGCCCCATTTTTCATTTGATGACCAATGTAGTGTAATTGGTCATTCGTGTTTTTAAATATTATATGGTTGGTATCTTCACCTGATACATTAAAGAAATCAGCAACAGTATGGTTGCCAATTGGGATTGATTGAATTGCCTCTTTAGATTTCTCTTTAAGAAGGTCTGGGGTTAATAATCGACAATCAATAGCGTGATTGACCTTGTTTTTTAAAGTAAAAGTAAGCGCACTCATGATTGTTCCTCCGCAGCAGAAGGTGCAGACAAGTCACCAGTTAATATAGGGTGCAATTTAAATAAGTGTGGACCTAATTTGCCACCATAATTACCGGCTGAAATACGTTTTATACCTTTTTCAGGGCCGAAACTACAAACCGCTTCAATGCCAACTTTCATTGATTGTGCAATATCTTCAAAACTGAGTCCATCAATCACTATTTCCATCACACTTTCAATGTCCATGTCTAATTCACTTTTCACCACCCCTTTTAAGGTAGGGCAAAATGCATCATTGGTGCTAGCAAACATTTTAGGATATTTGCTTCCTACTTTAGAACCAGAACGCACTACACCACCTGGAAATGGCATAATCACATTGGGAATAGCTCTCATTGCTTCAATGGCTGCTTCGCATGCTGCTAGCACTTGCGGTTGACTTTGCCCAAGCACTAAGAAATTACCGCCGCCAATGGCGCGCACCATACCAGTTGTTTCCTCTGTTAGAAATTCACCATCCATCACAGGAATGCGCCAATAACGTTTGTTTTCACCTTGAGCATTGGGCAGTAGTTTAGAAATTTGATAGCCATCACCAAAGTAACGTAAATGTTTACCCAAACTGATTTGATCTTCGGAAGCTATGCCAGAAAAAGCTGCTGCAGTGGGGCAGGTAAGTATGCATTGTCCCATGCGGGTCTCAAGTTGCTGCATCAATAACTTGCTACCCATTGCAAACATTAAAATACTCACGCCTGGTCGTCCATCAGGTGTTTCATTTTCGCTCAACTCGCCTTCAATACCCGCTTCAACTCCACACCCGATTACACTAGTAGCAAAGCCCGTCATGGCATTGGCTGCGTTGTAGGCCCACTTGATATTTTGTGCAGTAATCAACACACGCGTGCCGCGCATATTAAAGGCCTCTGCAAAGGTATCATCGATTACAACGCCATTTAACTGCATGCTGTTATTATTAGATTCGCTCATGATTTAGTTTGGTTAATAACGCTATTGCGGCCATCTTCTGCCATTTCATCGTCACTAATTTTAAAGTTATCTAATTGAATCGTATGGTATTTATCAAAATATTCTTTTAAGCCTTTTTCTACACCTTTGTCATACGATGGCTTTGCAGTGTGGGTTTTGCCCCAAACTACTTTCGTAATTTCTCCATTTTTGACCACTAATTCACCATCTTTAAAGACGTAGTCTGGTTTGCTAAACATAGCTTCCTTATCATCTTGTTCTGTATAGACTGTTATATCTGCTGCAGCGCCTACTCCTAGATGACCTCTATCATTTAAACCAATTAACTTTGCCGCACCAGCGCGAGTAAGTGTTGCAATTTCATACAGGCTGTATTCACGTTGGATAGCGGTTAAATTACTCATCGCTTGTGCGTCTAAGTTTAATTTTGCAAATGCATCATCCCTAAAGCTTTTATCCATTAACAAACGAATCAAATGCGGATAGCTAGTAAAAGGTGCACCATTTGGATGGTCAGTAGTTAAGAATATTTTCCATGGGTCTTCTACACTAAGGAAAATCTCTAAACCAATTGCCCACTGCAAAGCATTTACATAATTCTCATCTCTATATTTAAATGGTACAACGCCACAACCGCCATCACATTCAATGTCCATAATCACTGATTTTTTAGGGTTAGCATGGTTGGCATTTAAATGCTGCATCATATTGTCACCAGATGCAGTTACGGTTTGACCAAATAAGATTTGACCCACATCTGCTGTGATGTGTTTGTTGTTATTAATACCCTCTGCAATTAGCGCGGCGGCAGATGAAAACTTCATGTCACCTTCTGTGCCGTAACTATGGAACTGTATATGAGTTAAGTGCATGGGTATGCCATCACTAGCGCCCATGGTATCTAAGGTGGTTTGAAAATTACCCGCAGCTCCCAGATTATTACAATGCACATGTAAAGGTTTGGCAATGCCTAAGTCATGTACAGCGCGGCTTAAGCTCTGCAAAATTTGCCTTGGACTCACTTGGTAATGCACATTGTTTTCGTCCAGATCTAACCTACGTTGGTTAAACTTAAATGCATTGATGCCGCCAGGATTAACTACTTTAATACCAATGGTTTGCGTTGCATGTAATATCCAAGCAACGTAGTCATTAATGACTTTTTGATCAGCCTTGTTAGCAAGTAGGCGCAAAAAGTAATCGTCATTACCAAGCATCGCGTAACCGCCTTTGTCTATCATCGGCGTATCGCCCATTTCAAGATGTGCTTGGCGAGCATTAATCGCTAAAATCGCTGGTTCAAATGCTGCGGTATAACCCATTTCAATATAACGTAGACCTGTATTAATTGTACTGGGTGTCGCGTCATGTGCGCAATGCGGGCCACAAATATGCGCTTCAGGCTCGTGATATTTTAGAGTCTCTTGATACTCTGGCAGCATCATACGAGCAATATTAACTTTACCTCCACCAATATGGCTATGCATATCTATGGCGCCAGCCATGACAACTTTCCCTTTTAGGTCAATAGTTTCATTAATTTTTTCTGTATCAGAGGGCTTGCCAATAATACGGCCATTACGGATATAAATATCTTGTACAACGCCATTTTTTTGGTGGGCAGGGTCGTAAACTTTTCCATTTTTCAGTAGGGTAATCACATCGCATCTCCTACTTTATTGAGAATTTCAGCCAATGTTGCCAGTTCGCTTTCTTTGACTTTTTTAAGCGGTAAAATAACATTTGAATCAACACGTATCATCATGCCAGCGCAGTCCAGTCCAGGTGTTGCAATTGGGATAAAAACATCAGGTTCTATCTCAAACGTTAAGTTTGGGTTGCCGATGACGATCATAGGACCATTTGATTTCGGAGTTTGTTTGTCTGGACTAAAACTATTCACCCATATTAAAACGTCATGCTCAGGTAGGACTTCTTCATTAATCGCTAAACCACTCAACCATGTGTGGGCGTAATTAACGGTGGTGTCGCCATCACTACCACCCATTGCCAATGCGCCAGCACGCGTTGTTTTATTTAAATCCACCACAGTTTGTGTAATTTGCTGAATCGTTAATTCAGCATGTGGGAAATCTAAATCTTTTGCAACCCAGATTAAAGTTGCATACTTAGCTTGATTTAAACGATGGGCAAGATTTTCTAAATCTTCAATGTTAATACCAGCTACGGAGGACAGATTTAATTTTTTATTCGCTACTAAAGCATGTAGTGCAGCTGTAACTTCCGGTAAATGTTCTGGTTTACAGGGTAAGACAGTAGGCTGTTTACCTTTAGGCGTAACGCCATGTGAAGTGTTTAAATTTTCGCCACCCAGGTAAACAATGTCACGGTCTTCATTGTTCACAAACATCGCTTCTTTTGGCCATATTACCCGCTCAAAAAAACGCGGGTTATGCTTAACCACATCGGTACCAATCAACACAATCACATCAGCACGATTTCTCACTTCAGTCATGGTGGTGGTTTGCCAGCCAACACTTTGCAACACTTTGGTGTTACGCCATGTAGTCACAGCATTCATGTGAGCGAGAGTGGCATGATATTGGTCGGCTAACTGATAAGCAGCTCTAAAGCCATTTAAATCGGTACTCAATCCACCAATTAAAGGTTGCTTTGCAGGCTTAATTAACTCAACTATTTTTTCAATTGCTTGATTAATTGAGACGGATTTGCCGGAAATGCGAGGGCTTGTTTGCTTTGATGCCTGTGAATAAAATGAAATGTTTTTTGAACAAGATGTTTTTGTGGGGCTAATATCGTCACACAACATGCCACATGCGGGGCAGGTAGCGGTAGACGTAAGATTGTGCTCAGTTAAATTTTGCATGTATTCAGATTTTAGATGCTTTAATAAAGGTTGAACTATGCCTATATCATAGCCAGTATAACGCAATATAAAAATCTTAACAGCGGGTAAAATCCAATTCTGTTTGGGCTTTCAGAAAAGAATTATCGATAGTAGATGTCATATTTTAGGCTAGCAATCATTATATTTTATCTCGATAGAAGCCAAGTATTTTTTATACTATACGTGCTGATTGGTAAATGCATGCAGTCCCTAGCCTTAATTGATGAAAAAATAAAGTGGGTTTTTCACAATAAATTCTTCTATTATTTTGATGCGGCACTGTTATTGAAGGGTTTAGATATCTGAACTTAATATTCCATATCTGAATATGAATGACAAAGATTATTGCTGAAGTTGCGGTGAGTCGAATAATAAGTTGTTGCGGTGCCGTTAGAGAGGAGGCGCTATTGTTGAATATATATTAATGATTATTTATCTAAATCATTAACAATGCTAGAATAACGCCTTTTGTAAGTCGTTATTTTTTATTCAATTTTACGGAGTTAACATGGCAGTAGAACGCACCCTAAGTATTATCAAACCTGACGCAGTGGCAAAAAACGTGATTGGTCAAATTTATACACGTTTTGAAAATGCTGGTTTAAAAATTGTAGCAGCTAAAATGGCACATTTAACACAAGCAGAAGCTGAAGGCTTTTACGCAGTGCACAAAGAACGACCATTCTTTGCGGATTTAGTCAAGTTTATGATTTCTGGTCCAGTAATGATTCAAGCACTAGAGGGTGAAAATGCTGTATTGAAAAACCGTGAGTTAATGGGCGCTACTAATCCTAAAGAAGCTGCTGCAGGTACGATTCGTGCAGATTTTGCCGAAAGCATTGATGCGAATGCTGTTCACGGTTCTGATTCAGCAGAGAACGCGGCGATTGAAATTAAATACTTCTTTGGTTAATCATTAAAACTGTGTCATGAAGCGTTGTTGCAAAAACAAAATGCCTGCCTTACATACTAATTGTATGCTGCGTTGTCATTTCGTTTTTGCGCCTAGCCTCATTTAGGAGTTTGAATGATTAGTGTGGGAGTTTGAAGCATTTTAAGAAGCTGAATTTTGACTAATCTTCTGGATTTCAACCAACAGCAACTCGCCGATTACTTTGTGAGTATCGGCGAGAAGCCTTTTCGCGCCAAGCAGTTAATGCGTTGGATGCATCACTTTGGCAATCTGGATTTAGATCAGATGACAGATATTGCAAAAGTCTTGCGTGAGAAGTTGCGCGATGAAACGACATTTACTCTGCCAGAGGTGCAGTTAGAGAAGGTTTCTGATGACGGCACGCGTAAATGGTTGATTAGAGCTGACAATCAAAAAGATGCTACCAGTAGTAGTATAGAGACGGTTTTTATCCCAGAAGATGACCGTGGTACTCTGTGTGTTTCTAGTCAGGTTGGTTGCGCATTGGAATGTAAATTTTGTAGTACGGGCAGGCAAGGCTTTAATCGAAATTTGAATGTGTCAGAAATTATCGGGCAACTTTGGATTGCGAATAATTCTTTGCGCCAAGCAGACGGTTACGATATGTTGGCGCCAGGAGAGCGGATTATTTCTAATGTTGTGATGATGGGTATGGGTGAGCCATTAGCTAATTACGACAATGTGGTTACAGCAATGCAAATTATGCTGGATGACAGTGCTTATGGTTTGAGTCGACGCCGTGTGACATTGTCAACAAGTGGTTTGGTTCCACAAATGGATCGTCTAAAAGAAGACTGCCCCGTCGCTTTGGCTGTATCATTGCATGCGCCTAATGATGCTTTGCGTGATGTGATTGTGCCGATTAATAAAAAATATCCAATCAAAGAGTTAATGGCTGCATGTAATCGTTACTTAGAGAAAGCTCCGCGTGACTTTGTGACGTTTGAGTATGTCATGCTTGATGGTGTCAATGATACCGTTGAACATGCGCACCAGTTATTGGAAGTGATTAAAGACGTTCCATGTAAATTAAACTTAATTCCGTTTAATCCTTTCCCAAATAGTGGCTATGAAACCTCCAAACCTAGCCATGTCCGTGTTTTTCGTGATATTTTAATGAGCGCTGGCTATGTGGTAACAGTACGTAAAACAAGAGGCGATGATATCGATGCTGCTTGCGGTCAATTAGCGGGTAAAGTTTTGGATAAAACGCAGCGAAGTGCTAAATATGTTCCTATAGAGGTGGCGCAATGAAACTAAAATTTAACAATTTGATTATTCTGATAGCTTTATGTTTATTAGAAGCCTGTGCAAATAGTTCTTCACGCACAAATGCTGGTTCAAATCAGGTTGATAGTCGTGCATTAGCAAGTGCCAAAGCGCATACCAATTTAGGCGCTGCATACCTGCAACAAAATAAGCTGGAAATAGCGCTTGATGAATTTACGCAAGCAATACAAATTATGCCTTCTTACGCAATGGCATATAACGGTTTGGCAATGGTGAGAGCAGCACTCAGACAAGATGAAGAGGCAGAGTACAATTTTAAAAAGTCAATTGAATTAGACCCATCCATATCTGGTACACATAATAACTATGGTACATTTTTATGTGATCGCGGCCGCTATGATGAATCTATCACACAGTTTTTAGAAGCAGTCAAGAATCCCTTGTATACAACTCCTAACTTGGCTTACGCCAATGCGGGTATTTGCGCTGCGCGCGGAAATGATATGGTAAGCGCTGAGAAGTACTTAAGGAAAGCATTGCAAATTCAACCGCTTACACACTCTGCGGCATATCGATTAGCAGAGATACAGTTTAAACGTGGGGAGGTGGTTGAATCCAAAAAAACTTTACAGAATGCTTTGGTCGCCTCACCTAGTGCGGAGACGTTATGGCTGGGTGTGCAAATAGCACGTGTATTAGGGAATAAAAATGATGAGGCTAGCTACGCCTTAGAACTGCGAAGACGTTTCCCTAATGCAAAAGAAACCCAATTATTGCTCAAGCAGTATACGGTTGATTAGACAATCTTTAAACTATTAAGGATTTGAAATGGCAAGAAAGCCTAGAAAGAACGAATCAGAAGAATCAAATGATATCGGCGGTGACAACAACGCAATTTTAACAGGCGCAGATGAGCAGCCAGTAGATCATAGCGTGTTGCCAGTGGCAGAGGAGCAAAAATCAAAAACAAATTGTGGCGGTGCTTTAAATGCTGCCCGTGAATCACAAGGCCTTACAGTTCAGGATGTGGCCAAGCAGTTGCGGTTAGGCGTCAAACAAATTGAAGCGTTAGAAGCGGATGATTTTGCAGCCTTGCCAGAAGCAACAATTGTCAAAGGTTTTATTAGAAATTATGCAAAACTGCTGAAGATCCCATCTGAACCTTTAGTCGCGGCTTATAACGAGATGAAGCCTGAAAAGGCACAGCAAGCTTATACACTGCATCCAGGTATTAACATGAAAATATCTGAAAGTAATAAACCTGACGTCGGTCGCTACTTTACTTTGACCTTCATTATTTTAGTTTTGGCAGCCGTTTGGTTTTTTTATCAGAACTATGTACAAAAACCAAGCCCTGTTAATCCAATTCCAGAAATCGTTGAAGCATTACCTGAACTAGCGCTGCCAGCTACAGAACGCATGCAGAATGGCTCTACTTTTCAACTGGATATGCCCGAGCTAGATGAACTGAACGCAACAAATGAGGCAGTAAAAACTGGTATGGATGCAGCTGTTGATACTGATTCGACTGCCGAAAATGATAACGATCTAGCTCCAGATAATGAAAATGAACTGACTGCTCAGTCAACGGTGGAAACGGAAGCTAATCTTGATGATGAAAGTAATCAGCAGCCGGAAGCTGCACCAGAGCCAGGCAAAACCAGAATAGCATTTACCGCGACGCAGGAAACTTGGCTAAGTGTAGTCAATGTATCTGGGGATGAAGTTTATAACAAGATTTTGTATGCAGGTAATCGAGACGTTGTTGATGTTTGGCAACCTGCTGAAATTGTCGTTGGTAATGCCCATGGTGCAACACTAATGGTTGATGGTAAACCAATCGATTTAGCCCCATATACACGCATTAATGTCGCGCGTGTTCGTTTAGATAGATAATGTGTTGAGACAATTGCTTCTTTAATTAAGATTAATTTTAAATTTATGCGTAAAAATACACGGCAAGTGATGGTTGGCCATGTGCCTGTAGGAGGTGGTTTGTACGGTACAGTTCCTGCTCCAGTAGTCGTTCAGAGCATGACGAATACAGATACAGCTGATGCACAAGAAACGATTAAACAAGTATATGAGCTTTGGCAAGCTGGTAGTGAAGTGGTAAGAATTACGGTTAACTCTCCTGAGGCTGCAGCACAGGTTGGTGCAATCAGAGCTGGTTTGGATGCAATAGGTTGTAATGTTCCGCTGGTCGGTGATTTTCACTATAACGGTCATAAACTACTGCAAGCCTATCCCGATTGTGCAAAAGCACTAGCAAAATATCGAATAAACCCAGGTAATGTCGGTAAAGGTAGTAAGCGTGACGAGCAGTTTTCCAGCATGATAGAGACTGCAATTAAGTATAAGAAGGCAGTACGTATTGGTGTGAACTGGGGCAGTCTTGACCAGGCTAAAATGGCAAAAATGATGGATGAAAATGCAAAATCAGCGTCACCATTGTCATCCGATGCGCTGATGAGAGAAGCGCTAATTCAATCTGCCTTAGAAAGCGCACAGCAGGCCTTGACAATTGGTCTCGATCCGAATCAGATAATTATTTCTTGTAAAGTAAGTAATGTTCAAGATCTAGTCACTGTTTACAAGGATCTAAGTGTACGCTGTGAATACCCGCTGCACTTGGGTTTGACAGAGGCGGGCATGGGTTCAAAAGGAATTGTTGCCTCAACTGCTGCGTTATCATTGCTCTTACAAGAAGGAATTGGTGACACAATTCGCGTGAGCTTGACGCCAGAACCCAATGAACCCAGAACGAAAGAAGTAGTTGTTGCACAAGAGATTCTGCAAACAATGGGCATACGCTCATTTACGCCGTTAGTAACAGCTTGTCCAGGTTGTGGACGCACCACATCAACATACTTTCAAGAGTTGGCAATGCAAATACAAGCTTACTTACGCAAGCAAATGCCTGTTTGGCGCGCGAAATATCCTGGCGTGGAGGGGATGAACGTTGCTGTAATGGGTTGTGTTGTTAATGGTCCAGGAGAGTCCAAGCTAGCAAACATAGGCATTAGTTTGCCAGGTACAGGTGAAACACCTGTAGCACCAGTTTTTGTCGACGGAGAAAAAACAGTAACCTTAAAAGGGGACCATATTGCACAAGAGTTTCAGACGATAGTTGAGGATTATGTGCAGAAAAATTATGCAGAAGGCGGCAAGCTTCGTCTTCAAATTGCTTCTAAAACAATACCAATTCAATCAGTTTAAAGTTATCAATGAGTCAAAACAATAAACAAAAACCTTTCCAGTCTATCAAAGGCTTTTACGACATATTGCCGGAAGCTACACCATTATGGTTCAGATTAGAAGATATTGCGCGCAAAGTGTTGGCACAGTATGGCTACAAGAACATTCGTATGCCAATTGTTGAACCTACCGAGTTGTTTGTGCGTAGCGTTGGCGAACATACCGATATTGTTGAAAAAGAAATGTATGCATGGGAAGACTCGTTGAATGGAGATAAGCTAGTCCTACGCCCAGAAGGAACTGCTGGTTGCGTGCGCGCTGTAGTAGAACAAAACCTCACTTATAATGGACCACAGCGATTATGGTATATGGGGCCGATGTTTCGACATGAGAATGTTCAAAAAGGGCGGCAAAGACAGTTCCATCAAATCGGATGCGAAGCTTTTGACTTTGATGGCCCAGATGTGGATGCTGAACAGATTGTACTTTTGGCAAGATTATGGCGAGAGCTAGGCATCGAAGATGTTGAACTGCAACTCAATACGATTGGTGATGCTGAAGAGCGCGCAAGCTATCGCCAACTTTTAATCGCATATTTTGACCAGCACATAGACATATTAGACGAAGATGCAAAAAGGCGTTTACATAGCAATCCATTACGCATTTTAGATTCAAAGAATCCACGGATGCAATCAATATGCGAAGATGCGCCAAAATTAATGGACAGTTTAGGTGAAGCGAGTAAATTGCATTTTAAACAATTGTGTCAATTATTGAATGATGCAGGGGTTTCTTTTGTTATTAATCATCGCTTAGTTCGTGGTCTAGACTACTACAATCGTACTGTCTTTGAATGGGTGACGACTAAGTTAGGTGCTCAAGGTACAATTGCAGGCGGTGGTCGTTATGATACGCTGGTTGAAAAGCTTGGTGGAAAACCAACGACCGCCTGCGGGTTTGCAATAGGCTTAGAACGCGTTATTTTATTGATGCAAGAGTATGGAGTTCGTGCCAATCATATCCCAGATGTGTATTTAGTGAATGTTGGGGAGATTGCAGAAGCAAAGGCATTTGCACTTGCGGAAACTTTACGGAACCAAGGTCTGTCAGTTGTACTACATGCTGGCGGTGGCAGCTTTAAGTCACAAATGAAAAAAGCAGATCGTAGTGGTGCTCGATATGCTGCGATATATGGCGATGATGAAGCAGCAGTCGATGAGCTGTCCTTAAAGCCACTATTAGAAAAAGTTGAGCAAACACGCTGCAAAATTAGTGATGTTGCTAATCATTTAAGGGGGAGTGATGTCTGAAAATAAACAGTTCTTAAACGCCATGACCATTTTGGGTCTGTTATTGGCGCTCGGTATGGCGAGTGCAGCATTTATTCTTGGAATGCAAGCAAAACGTGCTCTAATGGGACAACAAAACATAACAGTCAAAGGCTTGGCGGAAAAACCAATCAAAGCAGACAGTGCAGAATGGACTATTCAGATTGCTGTATCTAACCCAACACAAGCTGGTGCACTCAATGATGTAGCAAGAACACGCAAGGTCGTAGAAGCCTTCCTTGATCAGCAAGGGTTTGCAAAAACTGCTTGGGCAATGAATGTTGAGACACTCAGTCCACATTATGAAGATGTCTTGGTAGGAGATCGCTATAGACGAGTACAAAAAGGTTACGAGGCCTATCAGGAAATCCGCGTTGTCTCAGATGATTTGGCAAAAATTGAGACTGCAAACAAGGCATTTTTACAGCTCAGAGCTGACAATCAGCCAGTTGTTGCTTATGCTCCAAACTATTTAGTGAGTAATCTAGAAGAAATTAAAATGTCATTAATTGCAGATGCAACCAAAAATGCACGGACCAGAGCAACTGAGTTTGTTAAGCAAGACGGAGCTAAGGTTGGCGTGATGAAATCAGCGCGTCAAGGTGCTTTCTACATTTTGCCTGTTGGCGGTAATGATGACTTTGAAAATCATTATGGTGGCATTTATGATAAGTCGACTATCGATAAAATTGCGCGTGTGGTAGTTACCATCGTCTATAATATCGAATAACCATGCATATATGCCATGACTGAAATTCTAAGCGTAGAACATTTGAATGTTTCACTTAAAAAAGACCCGACAAGGTTCTTGGTAAGGGATTCATCCTTCAAACTATCTTCTGGTAAAACCACATGTATCGTTGGAGAATCTGGTAGTGGTAAAAGTCTGACTGCATTAACGATCATGGGTTTGCTTGCGGATCAACTGGTTGCATCAGGTAGTGTTTATTTCAACGGTGTAGACTTAACTGAGCTTGATAATAAAGCGATGCAAAAAATCAGAGGTGCTCAGATAGGTATGATTTTTCAAGAGCCTATGACTTCATTGAATCCAGTTTTGACGGTTGGTTTTCAGATAGGAGAGTCGCTTAATGCCCACCTAGGTCTAAAAGGATTGGCGTTAAAATTGAGAGTTCAAAGCCTATTAGAGCAAGTAGGCATTCCAATTGAGCGGGCTGAAAGTTACCCTGATGAATTGTCAGGAGGTCAGCGTCAGCGCGTCATGGTTGCGATGAGTATTGCATGTGAGCCAGCGTTATTGATAGCGGATGAGCCCACGACTGCATTAGATGTTACTGTGCAAGCACAGATATTAACGCTATTAGATGAACTAAAAAAGCGCATGCAGATGGCGATGCTGTTTATTACACATGATTTTGGTGTGGTCTCTGACATAGCAGATGATGTTATCGTTATGTTTAAAGGAGAAATTGTTGAGGCTGGTTCCAAAAAACAGGTTTTGGAAAACCCACAGCACCCTTATACAAAAGCTTTGTTGGCCTGTGTACCTGATGCTAATGGCAAGAAACAATTGAAACCAATAGACTACTCATGGTTAGATAAGGATAAGGTCGCTTGATGATGAACTCTTCAGAACAATCAAGCACTATTCTTGAAGCCCAACATCTGGTTAAGCACTATACACAGCGCAGCGGAAAATTTGGGTTTGGCAAAACAACGGTTAAAGCGCTTGATGATGTAAGTGTTAGTTTAAAAAAAGGAGTGACATTAGCTGTCGTTGGAGAATCTGGGAGTGGTAAGTCAACCTTAGCAAGATGTCTGTTACAATTGCAGCCGTTTGATCAAGGTGAGGTTTTGTTTCACGGGCAATCGCTGACGCAATTAGAACCAAGTGTCTTGCGTCAGATGCGTAGGAATCTGCAAATGGTGTTTCAAGATCCATTTGCATCATTAAATCCTAGGATGCGTGTTGGAGAGATTGTTGGTGAAGGTTTGTTAATTCACCACATAGGTAGTCCGAAAGTACGGCAGCAAAAAGTGCATGATATGTTAGAGCGTGTCGGTTTGTCAGCAGACGACGCAAAAAAATATCCGCACCAATTTTCTGGAGGGCAACGCCAGCGTATTGGCATTGCGCGTGCCTTGATTTTAGAGCCAGAGGTTGTGGTATGCGATGAGCCTGTTTCCGCATTAGACGTTTCAGTGCAAGCACAAATTATATTGTTGCTAAAAGCGTTGCAAAAAGAAATGCAGTTAAGTTATTTGTTTATTACACATGATCTACGCGTTGTCAGACATATTGCTGATGAAGTAGTCGTGATGAAACAAGGTAAAATAGTAGAGCATGGAACTGTTGAAGCAATTTACACTGCACCACAGCAAGGCTATACAAAAGATTTATTAAAAGCAATTCCAGGGCAACACTAACCTGGGGTATTAATTTTTGAATTCAGTATTTAGGATATAAGATGGCGTTAGATTTAGAAGATCAAGAACAATTAGATGAGTTTAAGGTTTGGTGGAACAAATATGGCAAGCTGACTATAAATATAGTGCTAGCGCTATTGCTTGTTTATGTAGCATGGCAAGGCTATCAATATATGCAACATCAAAAGGCTGTCGAAGCGTCCGATCTGTATCAAAAGTTAGTCCAGCTTGATAGCAAAAAAGCAGACTTAGTAAAATCAGAGGGCGCAAAACTGATGAATGATTACACCAGTACTCCTTATGCTGGACGTGCTGCTGTCTTGTTAGCAAAAACTAGTTTTCAGTCTGATGATATAAAAAGTGCAAAGTCACAACTAGAATGGGCGATTGCTAACGCCCAAGAGGATGCTGTAAAGGCAATTGCGCGTTTAGAATTATCTACAATATTATTAAGTGAAAAAGATTACGAAGGGGCGGAAAGATTACTTACTGGAGACATTGATCCTGGCTATATTGGATTGAAAGACAGTCTAGTCGGAGATGTATATATTGCGCAAGGAAAGTCGGCAGAAGCAAAGCAAGCTTATGAAAACGCACTGGAAAAATTAGATCGTGATGGTCGATTATATTCGCTTACACAACAAAAATTAGACGCGCTTGGTAGTTAGGTTTTATTACGCATGATAAATCGTAAGACAATCAGATATTGTTTTTTTGCAAGTTTACTATCTCTTGCTAGCTGTAGTTTTCTGACCGAGCTAAGACTTGATATGGCGGATAGATTGTTTGGGCGTGAGCCGCCAAATCCACCAGCTGAATTAAAAGAGATTATGCCTACGTTAAGCGTAAAGCTTAACTGGTCAACACAATTCGGCAAAACTGACCGCTACGACTATACACCAGCTGTAGAAGCTGGTGCTGTTTACGCTGCGAATGCTGAGGGCGAGCTGACAAAATGGGATGTTGAAACTGGACGCCAAATATGGCGTGTTAATGCAGACGAAGCCATTAGTGGCGGTGTTGGTGTAGGCGGCGGTTTGGTGATGGTAGGAACAAACCGTGGCCATGTAATAGCATATGATTTCAATGGTAAGTTGGTTTGGAAGTCTCAATTGTCCAGTGAGATATTAAGTGCACCTCGTTATGCAGATAGTTTAGTTATCGTCCGCTCTGGCGATAATCATTTATATGGTTTGGATGCCATTGACGGAAGTACAAAATGGGTTTATGAACGTAAAGTGCCTGCGCTCAGCCTGAGAAGTACTGCAGGCTTCATTGTAGATGGAGGTGCTGTATATGCAGGTTTTTCGGGTGGAAAAATGGCAGCTGTGAGAGCAGATAATGGTAAATTATTATGGGAAGCAACTGTCGCTATTCCAAAAGGTGTAACGGAAATTGAACGGATAGCAGACATCACTAGTTTACCAGTCGTTGCTGGCCCAATCGTCTATGCAGTTGCATATCAAGGCCGTATTGCAGCAATGGATCGTTTGACCGGCAAAGTTCTTTGGAACAGAGAGATATCTAGTTACAGTGGTATAGCCCATGACGACACCAAACTCTATGTGTCACATGCGCTTGGCTCAATATATTCGCTTAATGATGATACGGGTAGAACTTACTGGAGACAAGGCGATTTATCAAATCGACGATTAACAACGCCGTTAGTACTCAAAGATTATGTTGCGGTGGGCGACTTAGAAGGTTATGTACATTTTTTAGATATTGAGAATGGCCAGTTTGCAGCGCAGATTAAAGTTGATGATGAAGCCGTAATGTCAATGGTTAAAGGGGAGTCAACATCCCAACTAATTGCTGCGACAAGAGGTGGAGGTTTGTATGCAGTTGGCATTGGTAATAAATTAATTTCAAAAGAAACTACTTTACCTAAGTTAGAACCACAAGTTGAATCAACGCAAAACGACACTGAAACTGAAAGCACTACAGAGGCAGATGAAGGTGGAAGTGAGGAGCAAAGAAGTATCCTTTTTGAGCAAGATTCAGTATTTTCACCTGCTCCACGCGAAAGTAGTGGGCCAGGTATAACATTGCCAAGAGCGCAATAATGCTACCTACCATTGTACTTGTCGGCCGACCTAATGTTGGCAAATCTACGTTATTTAATAGGCTTACTAAGACCAGAGATGCCCTCGTTGCTGATTATCCAGGTTTGACCAGAGACAGACACTATGGCAGGGGGTTGGGAGCTAGTCAGCCTTACTTAGTTGTTGATACAGGTGGTTTTGAACCAACAGCAGATACGGGTATTTTAAAAGAAATGGCCCGTCAAACACTGTTAGCAATTGATGAAGCTGATGTAGTGCTTTTTTTGGTAGATGCACGCGCAGGGCTAACACCGCAAGAATATACGATTGCAGATAAGCTCAGAAAATCGCAGCGAACAGTTTTGTTAGTAGTGAATAAGACCGAGGGAATGCAAAAGGCGATTGTAAGTGCAGATTTTTATGCACTAGGGTTGGGTGACCCCTTGTCAATTTCATCCGCGCACGGTGAAGGTGTCAAAGATTTAATAGAGTTAGCTTTAGAAAACCTTCAACAAACTGCAGTTGACAGTATCCCAGATAAAAATCAACATCCTAAAATAGCCATTGTTGGACGACCAAATGTTGGCAAGTCAACATTAGTGAATGCTATGCTAGGTGAAAATCGGATGATTGCGTTTGATGAAGCGGGCACTACACGTGATTCTATCTACGCGGAACTTGAACGAGATGGGAAACACTATACCATTATTGACACAGCAGGTGTGCGGAAAAGAGGCCGAATATTTGAAGCAATAGAGAAGTTTTCTGTTGTGAAAACCATGCAGGCCATTGAAGATGCTAACGTCGCTGTTCTTGTTGTTGATGCCCAAGAAGGTATTACCGAACAAGATGCACATGTTGCTGCATACATTCTAGATGCTGGACGCGCTTTAGTTGTGGCTATTAATAAGTGGGATGGTTTGAAAGAAGATGAACGAGATTGGATTAAAAAAGAAATAGATCGTAAACTAGTATTTCTGGATTTTGCAAAATTCCACTACATCTCTGCTTTACGCAAAAAAGGGTTGCCAGAGTTGTTTGCATCTATTGATGGTGCTTTTGAAGCTGCTTTTAAAAAATTACCCACACCTCAACTGACCCGTGTTTTATCAGATGCTGTTAGCCAGCATCAACCGCCTATCAGTAAAGGTATTCGCCCCAAACTCCGTTATGCGCATCAGGGCGGCGTTAATCCGCCTATAGTCGTCGTGCACGGGAATCATATTACTGGCGTAAAAGATAGCTATAAGC
This sequence comes from Methylotenera sp., assembly GCA_048058875.1. Lineage (GTDB taxonomy): Bacteria > Pseudomonadota > Gammaproteobacteria > Burkholderiales > Methylophilaceae. The sequence continues at coordinate 86,307 of JBLLNR010000002.1, forward strand.
GATTCCTAGAGGGAGTATTTCGTAAGACTTTCCAGCTTGTTGGAACGCCACTAAGGGTTCAGTTTAAGCAAGGTGATAACCCTTATGCAGATACTGAGAATAAGAGGAAAGGTAGTGAAGGTATTGTGACAATGCGTCGTCGTAAAACAGCTAGACGTAATGAACTACAGGCAAAAAAATCACAAGAAAATAAAAAAATGTAATTAAATACAGCCCATTAGTTTACTTCTAGATTGAAGTGGATTAGTCTAAGCGAATAGTTTTATTTGAATGACTTGGAGCTAACGATTATGGAGCAAAAAAATGCAGATGAGGCAGTGGCTGCCTATACAAAGTTTTTACAATCCAAAGGTGTTAAGGCTGAAGGGTTAGATTTACGTACCAAATTTGTTAGAAAATTAATTGCTTTGCTAGATGGAAAAGCTGATCGCTCTAGTTATGCAAGTGCTTTACAAACCATTATTAAAATTGAGGAAAGTATCGACCGTGAAAAGCAACTCAATTTTGCTCGAGAGTTTTATCCGTTTTTAGTGGGGGATATTAAATCAATTGCCAGAATTAGCCAGACCTATGGGTTTGATTTAGATTCGGCAAAATTTAAGTCATTACCTGCATCTCTCACTTGGATGGAAATCGATGCCCTTAATACGGATGAGTCATTTACTGCTCAGGAAAATAAATTAATCCGGGACTATACGCTTAATTTGCGCGAGCAAAATATGTCTGAAGCTGCATTGCAAGAGAAAGTAAAGTTAATAAAAGTGATGTTGCTTCGCTTAAGGGATATACCAGTAGAACATAGCATGGCTTATCGAATGGCTGTCGATGTAACGTTACCTTTATTTAGCTTAGATGATATTAAGCAAGGCTTTTTGTCAGCTGTCAGAGAGTTTTACTATATCTGGCTAGAAGAATCAAAACCAAGTGATATACAAGGTGCTCAGCCTGCATAACTGCAGGTTTTCACTGATTACAAAATATCCCAGAATTTCCACCAGGCACGTTCTTCTTCCACCACTTTACCTGTAATAAGTGGATTTTCTGGATAATTCATTTTTAGCACACGTAAACTGTCTTCTTTTAAATCTGTTAAATCCATATAATCATAAGCACTGATCATCGTCATAAGTGCTTCTTCGACAGCAGTTGATTTTGGATAATATTCAATCACATATTTAGCACGATTTAGCGCTGCTAAATAGGCTTGTCGATTCATATAATAACGTGCAACATGCATCTCATGCTGCGCGAGTGTGTTTACGATGTACACCATACGAAGTGTAGCATCCTTAAAATAGCGGCTATTAGGATATCGCTCAACTAGCTCTTTGAGCGCCGCAAACGAGAGTTTTAATGCTTTTGGGTCACGATCATTAATTTGCTGTAGGGTCAGTCTTTCAAACATGCCGCGCTCATTAAAAGTTGCTAAACCCTTTAAGTAATAAGCATAGTCTACATTTTTATGATTGGGATGAAGTTTAATAAACCGGTCTGCAGCTGCAATAGTTGAAACCGGATCTTGCTTCTTATAGTAAGCATAGATAATTTCAAGTTGAGCTTGAGTTGCATACACCCCATGTGGGAAACGAGACTCTAATATTTGGAAATAACGTAAGGCTTCATCATAGTTACTCTCTTCCATTTTTAGGGCACCAGCTTCATAGATTCTATTTGCTTGCCAGCCTTTTGTGTCATCTAACTCTGTAGGATCGCCAAAGATTGCGCAGCCATTAAGGAAGCTGCTGAGAAATAAAGCTAAAAATAAAGCCTGAATAAGCGGTAAAATACGTTTCACGAATACATCTGCCAAAAAAGATTGCATTATTATAACTGAAGCATCAAAAAATTAAGCATTCGATAATGACACAACACAAGATTAAAACATTTCTTATTCCTGAGCATCTAGGCGGACAACGTTTAGATTTGGCTTTGCAAAAAATGTTTCCAGAACATTCACGTAGTCGGCTGCAAGCTTGGATTAAAGAAGGTTTGGTCAAGTTAAATGGTGAAGCTGCTGTAGCTAAAACGAAAATATGGGGTGGGGAACGTGTCGAAATGGACCCACCACCTAATATTCAAGAGAACGCTTTTGAACCGGAAAATATACCATTAGATATTATTTATGAGGATGAGGTTTTACTTGTAGTCAATAAACCTGCAGGATTAGTTGTGCATCCCGCAGCAGGAAATTGGGGAGGCACATTATTAAATGCTTTGTTGTTCCATGATGCGAAATTAGCCGAGATACCCCGTTGTGGCATTGTGCATCGATTAGATAAAGATACTAGTGGTTTGTTGGTTATTGCTAAAACACTAGAAGCGCAAACCAGCTTAGTTCGCCAGCTCCAAGCACGTTCCGTTAAGCGCGAATATAGGGCTATTGTTTGGGGCCAAATGTGGCGCAACGGCACAGTTGATCAACCGATTGGACGTCACCCCCATGCCAGAACCAAAATGGCAGTCCTTAAAACTGGTAAGCCAGCCGTTACTCATTATGAAATTTTAGAGCGGTTTGGTACTAATACGTATGTACGCTGTCGTTTAGAAACGGGAAGAACACATCAAATACGTGTACATATGCAGTATTTAAAGGCACCACTAGTAGGTGATCCTTTATATGGAATTGGAAATATTGTTCCACATAAAATGATGGGCGAAGAACTACATGAGGCTATTTCTAACTTTAATCGTCAGGCTTTACATGCTATCAAACTGGGCTTAAAACACCCACAAACTAATGAATCAATGGAATGGCAGATTGAATTAGCGGATGATATGAAACAGCTGCTCGAAGTAATGCGCACAGAGGATCTGTCAGCTGTGGATGCGGAGCCAGATTTTGCCGTTGATCAAAATGGATTGTTTATTGGCAATGATGAAGATTGGGATGATGATTTTGATGATGACGATATCTTAGATGGGGAGTTTTCAGAAGATGAATAAGCCATTTCATGATAGTTTTATTGTGCCTGACTGGCCATGCCATGCTAATGTCCAGGCATTGCAGACCACGCGCACAGGTGGTTATAGTCAACCTCCTTATGATAGCCTTAACTTAGCAGATCATGTTGAGGATGACCCGCTAACTGTTGCAAAAAATCGTCAATTGCTCACTGACTATATCCCAACGGAGCCAGTTTGGCTCAATCAAATCCATGGTGTGCATGTGATAGATGCAGCATCTAGTGGTTGTAAGGAAAGTGCGGATGCAAGTTACACAAGCAAACCGAACGTCGTTTGTGTCACCATGACAGCTGATTGCTTACCAGTCCTTGTTTCCGATAAAGCGGGTACTGTGGTTGCAGCGATACATGCTGGTTGGCGTAGCTTATGTGATGGCATCATTGAAGCAACAGTCTATAAGATGCTAGCGCCAAAAAGTGAATTGATTGCCTGGTTAGGCCCAGCTATTGGCCCAGAGTCCTTTGAAGTTGGTGATGAGGTTCGTGATCAATTTATTGCTAGAGATAAACAGGCATCATCTGCGTTTAGACCATTAGATGAAAAGTGGTTAGGTGATTTGTACTTGATAGCAAAACAACGCTTGCATAACTTAGGAGTAAAAGAGGTCTACGGACAAGTGTTGTGTACATATACAAATGAAAACCAGTTTTTTTCATTCAGAAGAGATGGTAATACTGGCCGCATGGCAACCATGATATGGTTAACTGCGTGATTCATATATAATGCGCGCTCGATAGAATTGGAATATGATGAATTTAATTAACATGACACCATTAGCATGGATAGTTGCAACTAGTTTGCTTGGTGGTTTAATTAGCGTACTTGTCGCAGCTATATTTGCGCTTAATGCTCAGCGAAAATGGGTGCCTATGTTGGTGAGCTATGCAATTGGTGCGCTGCTAGGAGCCGTCTTTTTAGAGTTATTGCCACATGCTTTTGAAGTTGCGCCTAAAGCTGAATATATGACAGGTACTATTCTGTTCGGTATTTTACTGTTTTTTACTTTAGAAAAGCTTGTCTTGTGGCGGCACTGTCACGGCCAGCATTGTGAAGCACATGCCATACATGATGCCGCTCACTGTCCAGATAATCTACAGCCTGTCAGTAGTGGAGCTAAGTATAGGACTGTGCAACATAAGCCAAGCATATTGGCAAATCATCACGAGCATGATCATGATGATGGTCGTAGTGGGATGATGATTATGATTGGTGATACCTTTCATAATTTTGTTGATGGTATTCTAATCGCAGCTGCTTTCATGGTTGATATACAATTGGGTTTGGTGACAGCTCTTGCCATTATTGCCCATGAAATACCGCAGGAGATTGGTGATTTTCTAATCTTATTACACTCAGGATACAGTAAACAGAAGGCTTTACTTTTCAACTTGTTTTCAAGTTTGGCAACATTAGTTGGTGGTTTATTAGCTTATAGTGCGTTGCAAACCATGCAGGCTTGGGTGCCATATATTCTAAGCTTGGCTGTTGCAAGCATGCTTTACGTTGCCGTTGCAGATCTTATTCCAGGTTTGCATAAACGAACTGCGATAAAAGATACATTGCAGCAAATTGTTCTTATTTTATTGGGTGTTTCATCCATAGCTCTAGCCAAGCTTTGGTTAGGAGGTTAATAGTTATATGAGTGCTATTCCAAAAGTTGGTTTTGTGTCACTAGGCTGCCCTAAAGCTGGGTCAGACTCTGAACGTATATTGACGCAATTGCGTGCAGAAGGCTATGAAATTAGTAGTAGTTATGAACAATCAGATTTAGTCGTTGTTAATACCTGTGGATTTATTGATTCTGCGGTGCAAGAGTCTCTGGATGCCATTGGGGAAGCCTTAAATAAAAATGGCAAAGTGATTGTCACAGGCTGTCTAGGGGCTAAAAAAGACGTTGTGCAAGAAGCGCATCCAAATGTCTTAGCCATAACTGGTCCACATGCATTAGAAGAGGTCATGAATCATGTGCATACCAACTTGCCTAAGCCGCATGATCCATATACCGATTTGGTGCCAGCACAAGGTGTTCGCTTAACACCTAGTCATTATGCTTATTTGAAAATCTCCGAGGGATGTAATCACCGTTGTAGTTTTTGTATTATTCCAAGTATGCGTGGTGATTTGGTCAGCAGGCCCATTGGCGACGTACTAAATGAAGCGGAAAATCTAGTTAACGCCGGTGTTTCTGAAATTCTTGTCATTTCACAAGATACCTCAGCTTATGGGGTCGATATGAAGTTTCGTAAGGGATTTTGGAATGGACGCCCTATAAAAACGCATATGACAGAGCTGAGTCAAGCATTGAGTGAGTTAGGTGTATGGGTGCGGCTACATTATGTATATCCTTACCCACATGTTGATGATGTGATTCCGTTGATGGCTGAAGGTCTAATTCTTCCTTATCTTGATGTGCCATTCCAACATGCAAGTCCAACTATACTTAAATCAATGAAGCGTCCTGCTAGCAGTGAAAACAACTTGGCGCGTATCAAAACATGGCGGGAGATTTGTCCAGAGATTACTGTGCGATCAACTTTTATCGCAGGGTTCCCTGGTGAAACAGAGGATGACTTTAACTTATTGCTAGAGTTTCTTGAGGAGGCACAATTAGATAGAGTAGGGTGTTTTGCTTATTCTGCTGTAGATGGAGCAAAAGCGAACGATTTACCTAACCAAGTGCCTGAAGAAATTAAGCAAGCACGTTTGAGTCGTTTTATGGAAGTGCAAGAACGTATTAGTGCTGCTAAGCTGGATAAGAAAGTTGGTTCAATACAAACAGTATTGGTTGATGAGCTAACGACAGATGATCAGGATAATGTTATTGCGGTCGGGCGTACAATGGCAGATGCCCCCGAGATTGATGGCGTCGTTTATCTACAAGATGCAGAAGGCCTTCAGCCTGGTGATTTTGTTGATGTTAAAATTCTCGCTGCAACTGGACATGATTTAGTTGCAGGGCCGCCATAATAACAAATAGTAGTTGATCTGATCTGCAGTTAATCAAATAAATCTGGCAGAATAGGCGCAGGCCTCTCACTATCAGCGCGAGACTCCAAAAAATCAAGTGTATATGGACAGCGCGTAGGTTTTTGCATGGTTTTTTTGCGTTTTGATTTCGTTTTGCTTTTGGTTAATTCGATATAAGGTTTCTGGCTAATGCGAACATAACCGCTAGTTGAGAGTTTCTGCGCAGTTGTTTCAAATAAACTGAGTGGGTTATCGATGTTCTGCAAGGTAATATAAGCTTTAGTCACTTTAAGAACGTTATACATTACGAACTTGTTCGATGTTTGCTTACCGTATATTTCGCCTGTTTGTATATTCATTTTAGCTCCAGTATTAAAATCCAACGGCAACCTTAACCCAATCATCATTTGATTCGATTGGCTCTTCCAATTCAGTACGTTTTGTTTTCCCACCTACGTATACTGTGTATTGTGTGTTGGGGCTATAATTTATTTTCGGAATAATCATCGTAGCTTGATCAGATATTCCAGCCTCTTTTGGTAAATAAATAGCAGGAAACAAGTTCGTGTGAATATGCGTATCGTAGGGTGATCGATTGCTTTTAGAGATTTTGTTGGCAAAAGTATTGTCTTCATACATAGGCTTGAGTTGAGACCAAACTGCTAAGTTAGAAATGATTTCAATCCCGACACGTAATTGGTTGCCGCGTGTCGCTTTGACTGCTCGGATAATGCCTAGACAAGTTTTTGTGGGGTCATCATCGAAAACAAGTGCTATAAGTTTTTTTTGTCTGGCAAGTGTGTTGGCGTACTTGTTTACACGAGCGCCAAGTCCATGTTTGCTTTGATCCGTAATAATCCAAGTATCCAATGAACCACTATCAACCGTGAGCCCACTTGTTCTGTTTAAAGTGTATTGCCCTAGGAATTGATTATCTAAGGATTTGCCTTGCCTTGATAAAGTTAATCCATTATTAATCTGATTAGCGTGCAATACTTGATCACAGATTTCAAAGATACCTGCTTTTACTTTCGCATTTTTCGAAGTTGCTTCTCTGCTTTCTCTTCGCCGTTGACGCACATATTGTGTCCTTGTCCATTCAGCATGCATGATGCCTAATGTTTCATTTAATAACTTGGGATCATTAATTTTAGAAAAAATAAGATTATTTGGAAACTCACCTCTGCCAGTTACGTTAATTGCCGTTAGCATTTGTTTTTCTAAATCGTCTAGCTCCCAGTATCGGTAGTTTTTATTCGAATCTGGTTGACGGATTCTCTTTGCTTCTGCATCTTGCTCTAAATCAATAAAGAATAAGTATTGTTCAGGATTAAATCGCTGGCTGATGTGTGCGTGTGTTAGCCATGCACGGATGATTTTTAGCGCCGTTTCCAATTGCTGCTTGTCTAAGCCGGCATTTTTTAGCTGACCAAACATACATATTTGAACAATAAAAGCAGACAGTGTTGTCGCTGGGCTTAGTGTAAACAATTCAATAGGCGTATTTAATAAATTTTGTTTGTAGGCAATTTTGTAAAGTAAATAGATTTGCAACCATACTTTTGCGGGAGGGTTTTGCTGGACAAAAGCGCGCCATTTCAGCATGTTAGTAGCTGCATTAATCGTTCTGGCAATGAGTAATAGTTGATCATCCTCAGCTAATTTCGATTTAATGGGGTTAGTTACAACTTCTATCAGTTTTAGATGAAAAATATAAACTTGTCTGCAGTAGCTATAGCAACTCTCCGCGATGCTATTTTCTAATTCTGGTTTAATATTTGATAAACCAACAAATTGGGTAGATAGTTTTTCTAGACGACTCTGATTCAGCTGCTCAAGCTCAAAAATTAAATCAATTTTTTGAGTAAGAGAAATAACGGGTTCATCAAATAAAAGTGAAATTTGCCTAGTTGATAACTTAAGTGCCGCAATATCATCTATATCGGCAAGGTCTGCCAACCAAGAAGTATGTTTTTGAGACTCTTTTTCAGCCTTTTTTCCTAAAATTCTTGTGATTAAATTGCGCATTCGATATAACAGTCGATTGAATAAATACAAGTTACATAATATATATCATAATGTAATTTAAAACACAACAATAAACCATTGAATAGTAATAACATATTGTTTTTTATTTTTTGCGTTGTTTTTATGTTTAATACGGCAAGATGCTGGTTACATGTTAAAATTTGTTTTTTTAATAAAGATTAATTAGATAATGACAGTACGTACCAGATTTGCCCCAAGTCCAACTGGATTTTTACACATTGGAGGAGCACGAACAGCGCTTTTTTCTTGGGCTTATGCTAAAAGGCATTCAGGAAAATTCATATTACGAATCGAAGATACTGATATAGAGCGTAGTACACCTGAGGCGGTACAAGCAATCATTGATGGAATGCAATGGCTAAATCTAGCGCATGATGAAGGCCCGTTTTACCAAACGCAACGGATGGATCACTACAAAAATCACTTGGCATCTTTAATCGAATCGGGCAATGCATATTATTGTTACTCTAGGAAAGATGAGCTGGATTCGCTGCGTGAAAGCCAAATGCAGCAAGGCCTTAAACCTAGGTATGATGGGAAATGGCGACCTGAAACAGGAAAGCAGTTACCACTAGTACCAGAAGGCGTGCAGCCAGTTATTCGTTTTAGAAACCCTCAGACAGGAGTTGTTTCTTGGGATGACATGGTTAAGGGAAAAATCGAAATTGCCAATGAAGAGTTAGATGATTTAATCATAGCACGTGGTGACGGTACGCCTACTTACAACTTTTGCGTTGTGATCGACGATTGGGAAATGGGTATTACACATGTTATCAGAGGTGATGATCATGTGAATAATACGCCGCGCCAGATTAATCTATTTAGAGCACTTGGGGCACCAGTGCCACAATATGCGCACTTGTCGATGATACTAGGAGATGATGGTCAAAAGCTGTCAAAAAGACATGGTGCAGTTAGTGTCATGCAATACCATGAAGATGGCTATTTGCCTGAAGCAATATTGAATTATTTAGCCCGGTTGGGTTGGAGTCATGGTGATGATGAAATTTTTGATATGAAGCAATTTTGCCAGTGGTTCGATTTAGATCATATTACGCCATCAGCTGCCCAATTTAATACCGAGAAACTCAACTGGTTAAATGCGCATTATATTAAATCAGTCGATTTAAATGAACTGGCTCAGGACATCACCGAACGTTTATCGAATTTGGGTGTTGCAGTAACGGCGGCACCTGCAATAAAGGATGTGTTGTCGCTTTACAGAGAGCGTGCAAATAATTTGAACCATTTGGCTAGTGAGATTGCCTATTTCTATGAGTTGCCTGAAGCAAATAAAAATGATATTGAAAAACATCTTACAGATGAAATCAAGCCAGTATTGCATCGTTTGCATGAGTTGTTAGTCAACACCGATTGGACGCCCGAATTGATACATGAAAGGATTACTTGTCTTGTGAAAGAAAATACACTCAAATTTCCACAGCTTGCGATGCCATTACGCGTCATGTTGGCAGGTGTTGCTCAATCGCCTAGTATTGATCAAGTAATGGCAATTCTAGGTAAGCAAGAAGTGTTAAGTCGAATGGAATCCTATTTAAATTAAAAAACTTTTATTTTTGCTCTTGAAATTAGAACAAAAACGCGCAATGATAGTCTCAGATGACAGATAATTCATAAAAAGAGCTATCTCCGATACTATTAAAACTACAAGGAGTGGAAAATGACCCATAAAGGCCAAATGTTACAAGACCCATTTTTAAACGCGCTCAGAAAAGAGCATGTGCAGGTATCAATTTATTTAGTCAATGGAATTAAATTGCAAGGACAAGTTGATTCCTTTGATCAATATGTAATATTACTCAAAAATACTGTTACGCAAATGGTCTACAAACATGCGATTTCTACTATAGTGCCTGCTCGTGCAGTCGCGATGTCAATACCAGATCAGGAAGAATCTTAATTTGAATAAGCACAGACTTTATGCTCGATAGGCCTACGATAACCGACGCTGTTATCCTTGTTAGTATAGACTTTAACGAGTCTGATTATAAAGAGAGCCTATATGAGCTTCGCCAGTTGGTAACAACTGCTGGCTTGAAAGTAACTGGAACGGTTGAAGCAAAAAGAAGTGTGCCTGATGCAAAACTTTTTCTGGGCTCAGGTAAAGCTGAAGACCTAAAGCAGATGTTGCACGCTAGCGAAACAAAGGTAGTTGCATTTAATCATGATTTAAGCCCCTCGCAACAACGTAATCTGGAACGCTTTTTAGAAGCCCGCGTGATAGATCGTACCGGACTAATTCTGGATATATTTGCGCAGCGAGCACAAAGTCATGAAGGTAAATTACAGGTTGAATTGGCGCAATTAGAGCATTTATCTACCAGGCTAGTTAGGGGCTGGAGCCACTTAGAGCGACAAAAAGGTGGTATTGGTGTACGCGGAGGCCCTGGCGAAACGCAATTAGAGCTAGATAGACGTATGTTACGTGCACGCATTAAACAGCTGCGGGAAAAGCTAAAAAAACTCAAATCACAACGAGGAATGCAAAGGCAGGCCAGAAAGCGTTCTAATTTAATGGCCGTTTCTTTGGTTGGGTATACGAACGCAGGTAAATCCACATTGTTTAATCGTTTAACGCGAGCTGATATTTATGCTGCAGACCAGTTGTTTGCAACCTTAGATACGACCTCACGGAAAATGCACCTGCCAGCCCTTGAAGGCTACGGCTCTGTTCCAGTTGTGCTATCTGACACTGTGGGGTTTATTAAGCACCTACCAACAACCCTAATTGAAGCATTTGGTGCCACCTTAGAAGAAGCAGCACAGGCAGATTTGCTATTACATGTTGTCGATATGGCGAGTACAAACCGTGAGGCGCAAATATCGCAAGTAAATAAAGTATTGCACGATATTGGGGCTGACAAAGTGCCGCAGATTCTAATACTCAATCAGATTGATCGTATGGCATGTGAGGCAGGGTTTGATCGCGATGAACATGGTAAAATCATACGTATTCGTGTTTCAGCTAAAACAGGTGACGGTGTTGAATTCATTCGCCTAGCTTTGCAAGAGCATTACATATATCTTAAAAAATTAAGTACAGAAAAAAGTGCTTACGCATAAATTTTATAGTGATTATTTAAACATAGAAATTTTGGAGCAAAAAAGATGAAATTACCCGCATGGGCACAACGTAATAATGAGGGGCCACCTGATCTAGACGAGGTATTTCGAGATTTGAATAAAAAAATTAACAATCTATTTGGGAAAAAAGGTGCTGGTAATGGTGCTGAACCACCAACGAATAATAACACCTCGTTTGATTTGCCTATTACCCCAATATTATTGTTAATCCTTGTGATTTGGCTTGCGACAGGTTTTTATATTGTTGACCAGGGTTCTTTAGGCGTAAAACAGCGGTTCGGTGCTTATTTAGAACCTACTGTTGAGCCAGGACCTAGATGGCACTGGCCTTATCCGATTGAATCCGTAACCGTCGTTAATATGGAGCAAGTGAGAAAACTAGAAGTGGGATACAGAACAGGGCTTAATGGTGTCAAACAAAAAGTGCCTGAAGAAGCCTTAATGCTAACTGAAGATGAAAACATTATCGATTTGCAGTTTGCAGTGCAATATAACCTTAAGAATGCGAAAGACTATCTCTTTAATAATCGTAGCACTGATGAATCAGTGATGTCTGCTGCGGAAACGGCTATTCGTGAGGTTGTTGGTAAGAATAAGTTAGATGATTTGTTGCAAAAAGGATTACAGGATACTTCAGAGCAAATGCAGGCTTTATTAGACTCATATGGTACAGGCGTTAATATTACTAGCGTTTCATTACAGTCTGCTTTGCCTCCTGAGCCTGTACAAGAAGCCTTTGAGGATGTAAACAGAGCAAATCAGGATTACCAACGGCAGATTAATGAAGGGCAGGCTTATGCGAATGCAGTTATACCTAAGGCGCGTGGTAATGCATCTCGCCTATTAGCAGAAGCAGAGGGCTACAAACTCAAAGTGCAAAATGAGGCAAGTGGTAACGCCGACCGTTTTGAGAAAATCTACGCAGAATATGTGAAAGCACCAGAAGTGACACGACAACGTTTGTTCATAGAGGCACAAGAACAAATTTTATCTGACGTAAGTAAAGTGATTGTTGATCAAAAAGAGGGTAGTAATAGCTTATTGTATTTGCCCCTAGATAAGCTCATGCAAATTAGCGGCCCGTCATCAAGCAGAAATACCTCGCAATCAGCAGTGAGTGAGGCTAGTGACAGTGAGTCGATGGCATCCAAGAATGATGCCCGTGAATTGCGTCGCAGTCGTGAAAGAGAAGGTAACTAAAATGAAAAAGAATATTGGATTAATCATTGTAAGTGGACTGATTTTATTAGTGTTGATCAGCATGTCAGCATTTATTGTGGATCAGCGTGAATTTGGTTTGGTTTTTCGGTTAGGTCAAATTGTTGATACTAAAAAAGAACCTGGACTTTATTTCAAATTTCCATTTATTGAAAATGTTAAATATTTTGATAAAAGAATTGTCACGCTTGATGGTGAAGCGCCAGCAAAATTTATTACCAGTGAAAATAAATACATGTTGGTAGATTCTTTTGTCAAATGGCGAATAATCGATCCTGCAAAATACTATGTCTCTATCAAAGAAGGTGGTGAAGCAGCAGCAGAAGATCGTCTAGCAAAAGTGATTAATGCAGGCTTGCGTGCGGAGTTTGGTGTACGTACTGTCCGCGATGTGATTGCGGGTGAAAGAACGGCAATTATGGATAATCTACGTGAAAAAGCCGATAAAGAGGCGGGCCAGATTGGTGTTAAGATTGTTGATGTTCGACTAAAACGCGTTGATTACTCTGAGGAAATCAGCAAATCTGTTTTTGATCGCATGATTTCAGAACGAAAAAGAATTGCTAATCAACTCAGGTCTGAGGGTGCGGCTGCTTCTGAGAAAATTAGAGCGGATGCGGATAAGCAAAAAGAAGTCATCATAGCCGAAGCCTTCCGAGATGCACAAAAAACGAAAGGTGACGGTGATGCGATAGCAACCGAGATTTATGCAAAAGCATATGGCAAAAGCCCTGAGTTTTACGCGTTTTACAGAAGCACAGAAGCCTATAAAAATAGCTTGAATAGTAAATCTGATGTAATGGTCTTAGACCCAAATTCGGATTTTTTCAAATATCTACGTTCCTCTGATGGCAATAAAAAGTAATAATAATGAACTCTACATTACTTGCTGCACTGGGATTGATGCTAGTCTTCGAAGGTTTGTTACCTTTAATAGCCCCTCAAATATGGCGAGAGACCTTTAAAAGAATGATTATGTTAAAAGATGGTCAGTTGCGCTTTGTCGGCGTAGTTTCTATCGCTTTTGGTTTATTGCTATTGATCATTAATCACTAATACTACATCTTCAGATATGAGCAGTTTAAGCTGTTTGCAAGTATAATACCCTGATGCGAAATTGGTTACTCCCAGAGTTTATTGAAGATGTCATGCCCATTGAGGCAGAACGTATCGAGACATTGCGCCGACAATTGTTGGATTTATTTAAAGTGCATGGCTATCAATATGTGATTCCACCAACACTTGAATATATAGAGTCACTCATCACGGGTACTGGAAGTAAGTTAGATACTGCGACATTCAAAGTTGTCGATCAACTGACCGGTCGAATGATGGGCATCCGAGCCGATACAACTCCGCAAGCAGCTCGTATAGATGCGCATATGTTGAACCATACTGGCATATCAAGATTATGCTATGCGGGAACAGTGTTGCGTACACAACCCAGCGGCTTAGCACGTACACGAGAGCCATTGCAAGTTGGAGCAGAGCTTTTTGGGCATGCTGGTGTTGAAAGTGATATTGAAATACAGCGATTGATGATTAAATCGCTGAAATTAATAGGACTAAATCGCTTACATGTTGATTTTAGCCACGCTGGTATTTTTGAAAGCCTTATTGAAACGGGTAAAATAGACCGGAGTCTCGAAGATGAACTACAGGGTGCTTTGCTTAGTAAAGATAAATCACTGTTAGAAATGCTAACAAAGAATGTTGATCAGACAACAAAGCAAGCATTGATACAATTAGTGGACTTAAATGGGAATCGCGAAATATTAACACGTGCAAAAACTGTCTTACCTTCGTTACCTAAAATAACTAAGGCACTACAAGATCTTGCCTATGTTTCTGATCAGCTAGATGATTTGAATCTAGACATCGGTTTTGATCTGAGTGAATTACGCGGCTACCACTATCATAGCGGCCTTATTTTCTCTGCCTACGCACATAATTATTCAGGTCCATTGGCTTTGGGTGGCCGCTATGATGAGGTAGGCATAGCCTTTGGTCGTGCAAGGCCCGCAACCGGGTTTAGCTTGGATTTGCGTGGTATTGTTAGTGCGCTTGATTGTGCCGAGTGCGCACGTGGCATATTGGCACCGGTAAGTGATGATGATGATTTGCTCAAAAAAATTGATTTACTGCGTAATCAAGGGCAGATTGTCGTGCAAGCATTACCAAACGATCAAACCAGTTTGGAAGAGCTGAATTGTGATCGAGAATTGAAATATCAGGGTGGTGAATGGAAAATCTTGCCGCTGAATAACTAATAAACTATTAAGTATTAAAATAATATGGTAAAAAACTCAGGAAAGAACGTTGTTGTCGTTGGCACACAGTGGGGCGATGAAGGAAAAGGTAAAATTGTTGACTGGCTAACCGATCAAGCACAAGGCGTAGTGCGTTTTCAGGGAGGACATAATGCTGGGCATACGCTTGTGGTTGGGCAAGGTAATCAACAGCGTGTTTATAAGCTAAATCTTGTGCCATCAGGCATTGTAAGAGCGGGTGTCAATTGTTACATCGGTAATGGCGTGGTGTTAGATGCTGGACACTTATTAAAAGAAATTGAGACGCTAGAAAACGATGGGCTTGAGGTTAAAAGTCGTTTAAAGGTGAGCCCAGGTTGCCCACTCATCCTCAATTATCATGTAGCAGTTGATATTGCGCGAGAAGCTAAGCGTAGTGATGAAAAAAAAATAGGAACGACCGGTAAAGGAATTGGGCCGACTTACGAAGATAAAGTAGCGCGGCGAGCATTGCGTGTCTATGACTTGTTTTATCCAGAACGATTTGCGGAAAAACTAGCAGAGGTGATGGACTATCATAACTATGTGCTAACTAATTATCTTGGTGCACAACCAGTTGATTTTAAACAGCAACTTGATCTGAGTATGCAACACGCACAAGCATTAAAACCAATGATTGCAGACATTTCTGCTGAACTATATGGTGCTTATCATAGGGGTGATCGCTTATTGTTTGAGGGTGCACAAGGAACATTATTGGATATCGATCACGGTACCTACCCCTATGTTACTTCTAGCAACTGTATTGCAGGCCAAGCATCTGCAGGTACAGGTGTTGGTGCCAATATGCTTCATTATGTTTTGGGTATTACTAAAGCTTATACCACGCGTGTTGGTGGGGGGCCATTCCCAAGTGAGCTTGATATTGAAACAGATGGTGCTCCAGGCACACAAATGTCAGTGAAAGGTCAAGAGTTTGGCACGGTGACAAAACGTAAACGACGTTGTGGTTGGTTTGATGCATCTGCTTTAAGACGTTCTGCAATGATTAACGGATTAACAGGATTATGTATTACCAAGTTAGATGTAATGGATGGTATTGAAAGTATTAATATATGCGTTGGTTATGAGCTTGAGGGTAAAAAAATTGATCTGCTTCCTGTCGGCGCAGATGATGTTGCGGCGTGTAAGCCAATTTATGAGACAGTACCAGGTTGGACAGAAAGCACGTTTGGCGTGAAAACTTGGGATGCACTACCTAAAAATGCGCAAAACTATTTGAAGCGTTTGGAAAATGTTTGCGGTGTACCAATTGCAATCGTATCAACTGGGCCTGAACGAGACGAGACAATCGTAATTGAACACCCTTTTGATTAATCGTTAATTCTAATAGAAAAAAGCCGCTTTCAGCGGCCTTTTTTATCTAACAACTAAATCGATTTTCTTAATTTGCTGCAATTTTTTTGTAAATTTCTACTGCTTTCGTATTAGCAAGCTCTACATGATCAAAGCGCACAATCTCCCCAGGTTCTATATCTTTAACAATTCTAGTTGATTTCAGTAAGCAAATAGGCACTGCATCACGATGTTCGGCAAGTTGAACGGCATAGCCTCTCACATCAAAACCGCCAGCACCCTTTTTGATTGTATCGCCTGCTTTAAGCGGTTTTTTAGCAACAGCACTCACTGTGATTCTTGGTTTAGTAGAGTTGTTTAATAGAATTGGCTCACCTTGAATCACTTTTCTAATCGTATTGATTGGTTCTAAATGGCATAGATGGAAGGGCCGTAAGATTACATAACCTTTACCCTCTGTCGTTAACATCCTAGAAAAAGGTAAGTACCCTGGCCGCCAATCAGCTTCCTTATTCTTTGCCACAATAATGACCCCAGGCGGGGAGCCCTTGCATAATACGTATTCGCTCACCGGCATCCCGAGTTTGTCAGCTGCATCAACCAAATAATCGAGGTCATGTAAATGCTCAATCGTTGCACCTAGCATACCATCTTGTGCAATACCTGCACCTAGTCCATTGGCGACAAACGCTTGTTCAATCTGAAGTTTTGTTCCATCCGTAAATGACACAACTTGATCAAGAGCAAGCTGTTGCTTTTTAGACCAATAATCCATTTCCTCTTCTGTTGGGTCGGGATTTAAAAAACCTTTTAGATTGATATAAGCTTGAGGTTCAAAGCCCATACCTTCCATTTCGAGTTTAAGACGTGCTAAACAGCCAGGTTGGTCACCATCAGCTTCAGTAACGTAGTCGCCACGTTGTGCAAAGTAAGAGCCAGTAGTGACATGAAACTCAGAATTGACAGTAACTACTTTTTTGTTCGCGTTTGCAGCTTCTAAAATTACCTCTGTTGCATAAGCAGCATCACCCGAGCATTCAAACACAATGTCACAATGATCGATTAAATCGTTAACTGAGTTAGTTAGCTTATCTTTCGGTAAATCAGTGATTGAATCAATTGGTCTACGCGTTAGTATTTTTGAAATGGAGATGTCTTTTACGTTTGAGACTAAGTGCGCAAAACCAGTTGCGATGAAGCCAGTACCAACCAGCCCAATTTTGTGATGACTTTTCAATGCTTTTCTCTTCAATTCCTGAATCACCTAATCATATATTAACAAGTGCATATGTCAATTACACCTTTGGGTCAATTATTGATAAAGAATCGATTGATTTAATTTCAGTTGCTCAGTTAGATGCGCTAAACTTATGTAATCTTCAGAAACAATAGTGAAAAGAAAGCTAGCGAAATCAAAGATGCATAAACGATTGGCATGGGCAATTACTGGCTCTGGGCATTACTTGCGTGAATCCTTACAAATATTAAGTACACTTAAAGATGCTGATATCTTTTTAAGCAAAGCTGCAGCAGAGATTATCAAGCAATATGGATTTCAAGCACAACTGGATTCGATGGGGCATCGTGTTTTTCAAGATAAAACAGCAAGCAGTGTACCTGTTGAGTTTTTTTATGAAGGGAAATACCACACCTTAGTCATTGCTCCTGCAACCTCAAATACTATTGCAAAAATGGCATTTGGTTTCTCAGATAGCTTGGTGACCAATTTATACGCACAAGCTGGCAAAACTCGTGTAACTAGCATTGTTTTTGCCTGTGATACTGCACCAGAATTAGAGTCTGAAGCCCCGAAGGAAAATATAGTAAAAGTGTACCCACGAGCAATTGATTTAGATAATGTGCGAAAACTTTCCCAGTTCGAAGCAACAGAGGTTGTTGCGAGTATAGATGCACTTGAAAGAGCAGTTCAAAGCAAATTGAATTTGCAACACTGATCCTAACCATGAATGCAGAAAATATTGTTTTTGTAACGGGTAAACTAGCTGAAAAAAGCTTGCATAAGGTATTGCAAAATATTCAATCGAATGCAAAAACTCCTTTATTTAAATACCGAGTAGAACAAATAGGTGTATCGGTGGCAGCTTTAATGACACCTAACCTTATTGCCAAGCGTTTAAAAAATATTGGTGATGCCAAAAAAATGATACTACCAGGCTTGTGTCAGGGTGATTTAAGCATGCTCCATAGGCAATACGGTATTCCAGTTGAGCGTGGACCGGAGGACTTAAAAGATTTGCCACAGTATTTTGGTCAACAAGGGGTTGCGCCCGATTTAAGTCAGCATAATGTCAAAATATTTGCTGAGATCGTCGATGCACCAGACTTAAGTTTAGACGCTATATTAGAAAAAGCAAAGCATTATCAAACGCAGGGCGCAAATGTGATTGATTTGGGCTGTTTACCCAACAAGCCATTTTTACATTTGTCTGAAGCGATCAAGATGCTTAAAGAAAATGGGTTCGAAGTCAGCGTCGATTCAATTCAGTCAGAGGAATTGCTATTAGCTGGCAAAGTTGGTGCTGACTACTTGCTTAGTCTAACAGAAAAGAACTTATGGATAGCGGATGAGGTGGCCGCTACACCTGTTTTAATACCCGCTAAGCCCGGCAATATGTCTTCTTTGTACAGAAGCATTGAGCATTGTTTAAAACATAATAAAGCATTTTTGGCAGATGCTATTTTGGACCCAATACACTTCGGATTAACAGATTCTATCGTTAGATACCATAAGTTGCGGAAAAAATATCCAGAGATTCAAGTTATGATGGGCGTTGGTAATTTAACAGAATTAACTGATGCCGACACAACTGGTATTAATGCAATATTATTTGGTTTGATCAGTGAGATGAATATTAATGCAGTGTTAGCTACTTCAGTCAGTCCTCATGCGGTTAATGCTATTGCAGAGGCTGATAGCGCGCGTAGAGTGATGTTTCGAGCAAAACAAGATAATCGATTGCCCCGAGGATATGGAAATCGCTTACTTGGGCTGCATGACAGAAAACCTTTTCCATATTCCGAGAGCGAGATTAGCGAGTTGGCTGGTCAGATTAAAGATCCAAGCTTTCGAATCATGGTAAGTCAAGAAGGCGTTCATGTGTTTAATCGTGATGGGCATCAACTGGATGTTGATCCTTTTTCTTTTTATCCAAAATTAGGTGTTGAAGAAGATGCATCACATGCATTTTATCTTGGCGTTGAACTAGGTCGTGCTCAAATTGCTTGGCAGCTTGGCAAGCGATATGTGCAAGATGAGGAGCTGTCTTGGGGTATAGATAAAGTCTCTGAAAAGCAGAGTAAAAAGACACACAGACAGGCTTCTTTAGCAGAGAAAAAGTTAAAAAACAATGATATTTGAAACCGTTATCATCAGCTCGGATAATAAAAATGTCCCACATGTAACGCCTTTTGGCATTAAATATGAAGGCGAACAGGTAGTTATTTCACCATTCAAGCCATCAAAAACACTTAATAACATTATCACAACAAAAGTCGCAACGATGAATGTCACTGACGACGTCAGGGTATTTGCTGGCGCATTGACTAATAGGCAGCCTTGGCATCTAGAATTAACTAATAGTATAAAGGGATTTAGGCTGAAAGATTGTTTAATGCATATAGAGCTAAGATTGAGTGATGTTCGAGAGGATGAAGTGCGACCGCAGCTAGTCATGACGCAAGTAAAGAAACAACATCATAAGGACTTTAATGGTTTTAATCGTGCGCAAGCTGCTGTGATTGAGCTAGCTGTTCTAACCAGTCGTTTACATATGCTAGCACCTGAAAAAATTCAATCAGAGCTTAAATATTTGCAAATTGCTATTGATAAAACAGCTGGCGACAAAGAGCAGGAAGCTTGGTCTTGGTTGACTGAGAAAATTAATCAATATTATGAGAATAGTAGTGTATGACGCAATTGTTAATAAGTGTAAAAAATGTAGAAGAGGCCCTTCATGCCATGTATGCTGGCACCAGTATCGTTGATTTAAAGGATCCTGCTGTGGGCTCGCTGGGTGCTCTCCCAATAGACGAGGCCAAGAAAATTCTAGCAGTGTTGGAGGGACAAGTTTTGACTAGTGCTACAGTGGGAGAGGGGCATGTTAACATAGACGCACTTCTAGCTGATATTAAGCAATATGCCGACATTGGAGTGGATATTATAAAAATAGCTGTGACCGAACTGTTTATGAATCAACAGTACTTTGTTGAGCTGCAGCAATTAACTGTGCGAGGCATCAAGCTCGTAGCCGTTTTTTTTGCAGATAAAATGATGGATTTATCATTGATAACAAAAATGCAAACAGCAGGTTTTTATGGCGCGATGATAGATACACAGCAAAAGTGCCAGCCCATCGTTGAACTTCAATCAATGTATGAGCTAAAAAAATTTACAGAAATGTGTAAGCGTCATCATTTAATTTCTGGGTTAGCAGGTTCTGTGGGTTTGCAGCACTTGACTTCATTAATCATATTAAATCCAGATTTTATTGGTATGCGGGGTGGTGTTTGTGATGAAGGCAATCGCACTTTATGCCTATCGCAAAAGAAAGTGGAAGCGGTCAATGCAATGTTGTTAAAGTACAACACCGACATTGGCTTTGGGAGCCAATCTCCCGCCACCAGTTTGCAAATTTAGCTAAGATTAAGTATAGTTTGTAAGTAGAGTTTGATTTATATAAAGAACTGCAATGCAGTTAACTGAGGAGTTATAAATGAATAAAAAATTAGTGGGTCTTGCTGTAGTAGCAACACTTAGCCTAACAGCAGTTTCTGCATCAGCAGAAGATATGTATCGTGGTGCATGGTACGGTGGTGCTGGTATGGGTGTAATTGATACGGATAATGATATTGATGCAGGTGGTGCTGTCGGACCGTATATCACTATTGGTAAAGAGCTTAGCCAAAGTTGGGATTTACAAGGACGCTTTGGATATGCAGAAGCAGACGAGTCAAACTTAGGTAGCACAAGCGGTGAATACAAAAGTACTGCATTAGAGTTAGATGCGTTATACATGTTTAGTCGTGACAAGTTCCGTCCATTCTTACTTGCAGGTTTAGGCGTGACAAAAAATGATTTAGACTATGATCCACGAGATGAAGATAAATCATCATGGCTAGCAAGTGTTGGTCTAGGGGCACAATATTTAATTAACGATGCCTTTGGCTTACAAGCTGATTTGAGACATCAAATCAGTCGTGCAAAAGTGCTTAATAACGCTGCTACTGATTCAAGCACAGAAACGATTGGTAACAATATTCTGAGTTTAGGTGGTTTTGTTCGCTTTGGCGCACCTGCACCTGTTGTTGCTGAGGCAGCACCTGAGCCAGCGCCAATTCCTGTAGCTGAGCCAGCTCCTGAGCCAGCGCCAGCACCAGCACCAAAATGCGAACCAAGAATGGATACTGTTACTATCGATGCAGCTAAACTATTTGGTTTTGATAAGGCTAACCTAAAAGAAGAAGGTAGAGCTTCTCTAGATGAAGCAGCTGAAAAAATAAAAGCAAATCCAAAAATCACAAATGTGTTAGTTACAGGTCATACAGATCGTCTTGGTTCATTTGAGTATAACCAAAAACTTTCTGAGCGCCGTGCTAAACAGGTAGCTGATTACTTGGCAACTAAAGGTGTTAGCTCAAATATTATTACAGCAACAGGCCGTGGTGAGTCTGTGCCTGTGGTTGAATGTGAAGGCATCAAAAATAGAAAAGCATTGATTGAGTGCTTAGCGCCAAATCGCCGTGTGACGATTGAAGCGCAAGTAAAACAAGAAGTTGGCTGTGAATAAATAGTCATTTCATAACAAAAAAAGCCCTGTTTAGCAGGGCTTTTTTGTTGTCTGATTAAAGATCTTCTACATTACTTTTGAGCGCAAACTATGTTGACAATGGTATGATGTTTATGAAATTTCACTTACTCTAATTATTAAGTTGTATCATGAAACAACAGGTTAACTCAATCATTGAAGCCCGCTGGCTATTTCCAGGTATTCCTAGTCAAGTATTACTTGAGCATCATGCAGTTGTTATTAACGCGGATAAGATAGTCGATATTTGCCCTATTTCAGATGCAGTTAATCAATATCAGGCAGATGAAATAATTGCTTTAACTGAACACGTTTTAATTCCGGGGTTTATTAACTTACACACACACGCTGCGATGAGTTTAATGCGAGGGCTTGCTGATGGTGTCGAGTTATCGGATTGGTTAAAGCATCATATATGGCCAGCTGAGGCGCAATTGGTTAGTCCTGAATTTGTTTATGATGGAACACTGTTAGCTGCAGCTGAAATGTTAAGTGGAGGGATAACTACATTTAATGATATGTATTTTTATCCTGATCAGACTGCCAATGCCAGTATCAAGATGGGTATTAGGGCGAATATAGGTTTGGTTGTGATTGAATTTCCAACACAATACGCTAATGATGCCGATGATTATATTAAGAAAGGATTGGATGCACGTGATTGTTCAAGAAATCAGTCGCTGATAACCTTTAGTTTTGCTCCACACGCACCATATACCGTATCTAATAA
This sequence comes from Methylotenera sp., assembly GCA_048058875.1. Taxonomy (GTDB): domain Bacteria; phylum Pseudomonadota; class Gammaproteobacteria; order Burkholderiales; family Methylophilaceae. The sequence goes on from JBLLNR010000002.1 coordinate 108,770, forward strand.
TACCTTTATGCGCGTTGCAACGCTAGCCAATCAGGTTAACATAACGATACACACACACCTGCATGAAACACAAGTTGAAATTGCTGAAAGTGAAAGTCAATTTGGTTTGCGTCCCTTATCTAGGCTAGCTAACATGGATTTGTTGGGTCCACATATGACCTTTGCGCATGGCGTTTATATGAACAACATAGAAATGCAAATGTTAGCAGAATATGGTTGTCATATTGCTCATTGCCCAAGCTCCAATTTAAAGCTGGCAAGTGGCATTGCTCCCATACAACGCTACTTACAACATGGGGTTAATATTGGTTTAGGTACTGATGGTGCAGCAAGCAACAATCGATTAGATATTTTTTCTGAAATGCGGCTTGCGGCATTATTAGCAAAAGGACAAAGTGGTGATGCGACCAGCTTGCCTGCATTTCAGGCACTAGAAATGGCGACAATCAATGGCGCAAGAGCACTTGGTTTGGATGATAAAATTGGTTCAATAGAAATAGGCAAGTCAGCTGATTTAACTGCAGTTTCTTTGTCAGATATTAATATGCATCCCTATTTTGATCCGATTTCACATTTGGTTTATGTGGCAGGGCGTGAACAAGTGAGTCATGTTTGGGTCGAAGGTGTATTACGTTACCATAAACCAGCAGACACTGCAGGTGTATTCAGTGGTATAGAGCCTCGTGAGTTAGAAGAGATTTTATCAAAGTGGCAGCCTAAGGTAAGTCAATTTAGATTGTGAACATGCAATAGAAAATGAGTAATACGATGATGAAAAATGCTGATATGGCTGAGCTGAATAAGTTTGGAGACTTAGCACATAAGTGGTGGGATAAAGATAGCGAGTTTAAGCCTTTGCACGAGATTAATCCCTTACGTTTGAATTTTATTAATGATACAACGCCCCTGAAAGGGAAGCGCGTGTTAGATGTAGGTTGTGGTGGTGGTATTCTGTCGGAATCGATGGCGGAAAATGGTGCTACAGTCGTTGGCATTGATTTAGGTGAAAAAGCATTAAAAGTAGCGCAGTTACACAGCTTAGAGAGTGGTACAGTAGTTGATTATCGACATATATCTGTTGAGGAACTCGCTGTACTTGAGCCTGCTACTTATGATGTTGTGACCTGCATGGAAATGCTGGAACATGTTCCAGACCCATCTAGTATTGTTAATGCGTGTGCTGAGCTTATTAAGCCAGAAGGGCATGTATTTTTTTCTACCATTAATCGTAACCCTAAGGCTTATGCATTTGCTGTATTAGGCGCTGAATATATTTTAAATATGTTGCCAAAAGGCACGCATGAATACGCTAAATTTATCAAGCCACACGAATTAGCAAGTTGGGGCAGACAAGCAGGTTTATCCTTAAATAAACAAGCTGGCATGGGCTATAACCCCATTACCCAGCATTATGCGCTTAGCCAAGATGTATCAGTTAATTATCTTGTGCATATGATTAAGCATAGCGACTAGACTATGTTAACAACGATATTATTTGATCTTGATGGTACCTTAGTTGATACAGCGCCAGACTTGGGGTATGCACTCAACTTGCAATTACATAAACATGGTAAGCCCACTTTGTCTGATGCTAGCATCCGCCCATTTGCTTCACATGGCTCACGTGGTTTACTAGGCCTAGGATTTGGAATTACACCAGAAGACAGCAATTTTATTCAAATGAGAGATGAATATTTGCAATTTTATGAAGGCGTCCTAACGAGAAGACCTGCTTTGTTTGATGGCATGCAGAATACATTAGATGCCATTTTAAATCGCGGGTTGAATTGGGGAATTGTGACAAATAAGCCTGGTCGTTTTACCATGCCACTTGTTGAGTATTTAGGGTTAAACCAAGAAGCGGTGTGTGTGGTCAGCGGTGATGATGCAGCCAAACCCAAGCCTTCGCCAGACACGCTGCTATTAGCCTGTAAGCGCGCAAAGGTTAATCCTGAAAACTGTATTTATGTCGGTGATGCCGCGCGCGATATAGAGGCTGGACAGGCGGCTGGCATGAAAACTGTTGTGGCCATGTATGGATATATTGATAAACAAGACCAACCCTTAACTTGGGGTGCTGATGAGTACATTGCAGCGCCAACAGATTTGATTGCATTGATATAGAAGCGTGTTCGGCAAGTTGCTATTTAATTAATACGTTTACGTTCAACAATTGCTTGCGCCAATGTGCCACTATCAACATACTCAATTTCGCCACCCATGGGCAGACCGCGAGCAATCCTGCTCACTTTGATATCACGTGCTTTCAGTAGCTCTATAATATAGTGCGCTGTTGCTTCGCCCTCAACCGTGTAGTTAGTCGCTAATACGACTTCTTTAACGGTGCCATTTTGTGCACGTTTAATTAGTTTATCTAGGTTTATTTCTTTTGGCCCCACGCCATCTAATGGTGATAGTCGGCCCATTAGAACAAAATAGAGTCCATTGTAAGATTGCGTTTGTTCCAGCATCATGACATCAGTAGGCATCTCTACAACGCATAAGGTTGATGCATCTCGTTTTTCAGCAGCGCACAACGAACAGGTAGGCTGTTCACTGAAATTATTGCAAAGTTGGCAATGTCCTACTGTTTGCAGGGCGGTACTTAATGCATTTGCTAAGCCGCTGGCACCTTTTCTATCACGCTGTAACAAATAATAAGCCATTCGCAATGCTGACTTTGGGCCAACCCCAGGCAGGCATCGTAGCGATTCAATCAGCTGTTCTAGCGCAGGTGGATTTTTCACTGGTTGTTTTATGCTTAGAAGGGTAGTTTCATGCCTGCAGGCATGATGCTACTCATGCGAGCGTTTGTCGTTGCTTCTGCTTTTTGATTGGCATCTTTTAAAGCGATTACTAATAAATCTTCTAGTGTTTCTTTATCATCCATTACACTATCATCAATTTCCACACGCCTTACTTCATTGCGGCAAGTCATCGTTACTTTTACCAAGCCGTTGCTTGCCAGACCTTCAACTTCGATATTGGCAAGTTCTGCTTGCGCTTTCTGCATGTTAGCTTGCATCATTTGTGCTTGCTTCATCATGTTTCCCATGCCACCTTTCATATCATTCTCCTTTTATGTTGTTGGTTTAATACTGTTTGGAATAATTTTTGCATCAAAATCTTGAATAAGTGCTTTGACAAATGCATCATTCATGATGGCATCTTCAGCCGACGATTGTAATACTGCTTTTTCTTCTGCATTTTGCTTTGCAGGTGTGTTGGCTTCACTATCGATCGTAATATTTAACTTAATTTTCCTACCAAAGTGATTGTTAATTGCATTAGATAATTTTTCTTGGTAGGTCGGGCTTACTAAATGTTTTTGTTTTTCTGCTACTCTTAGTGAAATACTATTTTCGTCATAAGATAGCATTTCGCAATGTTGAGCGAGTGCACGTGCGATACCTAAATTTAAATGCTTTTCAATTAAGTAACGCCAGTTACCATCAAAGCTATGCTGGCTAGCATGTTTAACATCGATTTTACTGGCCTCTGTGTCATTCGAATCTTGTTGCTCGCCTAATACAACCGAATCTATTTTTCCCTTTGCAGTAGGTTCATTCACACGTGGTTCGCTAGCATATGTATTGGATGTTGCTTGTTGTAGCGACTCAGTTACTGATTTACGTTTTTCTGTTTGTTGCGTTACACTATTTTTTTTTTGAGTCGAAGTTGTATCTGATGGTGTGAATGCTAGCATCCTAAGCAGGCTCATCGTAAATCCTGCATAGTCATCTGGTGCAAGACTGATATCTCTCCCACCTAATAATGCAATTTGGTAATAAAGCTGACAATTCTCTGCTGGAATTTTTTCTGCAAGTTTCAAGAGTGCATCACGTTCTGGTAAGTCTTGACTGATACTTTCTGGCACTGTTTGTGCGATTGCAATTTGATGTAATAGCTTGGCTAAATCATTGAGTGCCGCTTCGAAAGAGATGCTGCGCGATTCCATTTCTTTTGCTTTTTCAATTAAAAGCGAGCCATTTCCATCTATTAGTGCCTTAATAATATCAAACAGGTAGCTTTGATCTATAGCACCTAACATGCTGCGTACATCCGCTTCATGCACTGCTTGATTACCATAAGCAATTGCCTGATCTGTTAGCGATAACGCATCACGCATACTGCCTTCTGCAGCTTTTGCAATGAGTTGAACTCCAGCTTTTTCATAGGGAATATTTTCTTCTGAAAGGATATACTCCAAGTGCTCGACGATTGTTGTACTAGCAATTTGGCGTAAATTAAACTGTAAGCAGCGTGATAGAACAGTTACAGGTACTTTTTGCGGGTCAGTGGTGGCTAAAATGAATTTGACATGTTCAGGTGGCTCTTCTAGCGTTTTGAGCATGGCATTGAAGGCACTTTTGGACAGCATGTGCACTTCATCGATAATATACACCTTAAATCTACCAGATGTCGGTGCATACTGCGCATTTTCAAGCAATTCACGCATCGCGTCTACTTGGGTATTGCTTGCCGCATCTACTTCTAACAAATCGACAAATCGGCCTTTATCAATTTCAGTACATGCGACGCATTGACCACATGGTTTTGCGGTAACGCCTGTTTCGCAGTTCAATGATTTTGCAATGATGCGTGCTAATGTTGTTTTACCAACACCACGTGTGCCTGTAAAAAGATAAGCGTGATGAATTCTTTTTTGTTCGAGTGCGTTACTCAGTGCGCGCACAACATGTGGTTGTCCAACTAGACTTTCAAAAGATTTTGGGCGCCATTTACGCGCTAGAACTTGGTGATACATAGCGCTATTTTAGCTGATAATTGCATATAGGTCGCATGAGAGTAAAGATAAAGTGGCGAGCCTTGCCCTCGGCACTTGCTCAATAGTTGTGGCTGCTTGCTTCCGCATCTGACCAGGTTGGCTACTTTACAATGCGAGGAGACCCGCCGTGTGTATTTTACATTAACTTACTTAATAACCGCAGCGTTTAACTGGATTTTTTTCTAATTCGACTAATTCTTCATCAGTATAAAGTCTTCCACGGGTGATAAAAGCCATTCCTGTGCCACAATCTAATGAAAAAGAACCACTTGAGCCAGGGACTGCATCAAGGATGGTATGCATGTTCTCAGCAAAGGAAAAGTGGCTGTCGCTCATGTAGAAAGTTGCTCCCTCAAGCTTACCTAAAATAACATCCATCGCACTTGGTCGCATTTCATTCGCTGGCATGCAAAGTGGTCCACTACCTTCGCAGCAGCCACCAGATTGCAAAAATGCAATTTCACCATGCTCCGCTGTAAGTTTGCGTATGAGCTCTTTTGCAGCAGGAGTGGCAGACACACGTTCAGCAGTCATTTCTTCTCCTTTAGTATTAATATTCAAATGAAAAGGGCGAAAATTCGCCCTTTTATTTTACCAATTATGGACCTATTAATTAGAAAAAGCCAAGTTTGTTAGGATTGTAACTGACTAATAAGTTCTTGGTTTGTTGGTAGTGGTCTAACATCATTTTGTGATTTTCACGTCCAATACCAGACTCTTTATAACCACCAAAAGCAGCATGAGCAGGATAGGCATGGTAGCAGTTAGTCCAGACACGACCTGCCTTGATACCGCGGCCCATGCGGTAAGCTGTAGTGCCGTTACGACTCCAAACACCAGCACCTAGACCAAAAATCGTATCATTGGCAATGGCTAAAGCATCTGCTTCATCTTTAAATGTTGTAACTGCTAAAACAGGACCAAAAATTTCCTCCTGGAAAACACGCATTTTATTATGACCTTTTAGCAGGGTAGGTTTCACATAATAACCCTCAGCAAAGTCACCTGGGAGTATGTTGCGTTCACCACCAATTAATACTTCAGCACCTTCTTGTTTACCAATATCAATATAGTTCATGATTTTGTTAAGCTGATCTTGTGAAGCTTGCGCACCTAACATGGTGTTTGGATCTAATGGATTGCCTTGTTTAATTGCTTTAACACGCTCTAAAACACGCTCCATAAACTTATCATAAATAGATTCTTGAATAACCGCACGTGACGGGCAAGTACATACTTCACCTTGGTTGAAAGCAAACAATACCAAACCTTCGATGGCTTTATCAAAGAATGCATCATCTTCATCCATAATGTCTGCAAAGAAAACGTTCGGTGATTTACCTCCTAATTCTAAAGTTGCAGGAATTAAGTTACTTGCAGCTGCGCCTGCAATTGCACGGCCAGTTGCAGTAGAACCTGTAAAGCCGATTTTTGCAATGCGCTTGCTATTTGCTAGCGGCGCGCCAACTTCACGTCCATAACCGTTAACAATATTGACAGTGCCAGGTGGAAGCAGGTCTGCGAAAGTTTCTATCATGACTAAAATAGAGATTGGTGTAAATTCTGCGGGTTTTAGTACAACGCAATTACCTGCTGCGAGCGCTGGGGCTAATTTCCAGGCAGCCATTAGAATAGGGAAGTTCCAGGGGATGATTTGACCAACTACGCCAAGTGGCTCGTGGAAGTGGTAAGCAATAGTGTCGTTATCAATTTCACTAATACCACCTTCTTGTGCGCGAATAGCACCAGCAAAATAGCGGAAGTGGTCTATTGTTAATGGAATATCTGCATTCATCGTTTCACGAATCGGTTTGCCATTATCTACTGTATCTGCAGTAGCAATCAGTTCTAGGTTTTCTTCAATGCGATCTGCAATTTTGAGCAGTATGTTTGCACGCTCTGTTGTAGAGGTGGTACCCCATTTCTCAGCGGCTGCATGTGCGGCATCTAATGCAAGCTCAACATCTTCCGCACTTGATCGTGCTGCTTTTGTATAGTTTTTGCCGGTGATTGGTGAAATGACATCAAAATATTCACCTTTGACTGGGGCAACCCACTTGCCGCCGATAAAATTATCATATTTTTCTTTATATGGGATTGTGACGCCAAGTGCTTTAAGTGTATCCAAACTCATGCTAACTCCTCTAGTTTTTCTAGTGATTTCGTATATTTTCTATTTACCAAGCCGCAGTAAATAAAATGGTTTTAAATTTCTAGCTAAAAAAGCGACACCCTTGGCTGCAACCCTTATAAACAAAGGCTCAGAGCGATGTCTCTTATATAAGACAATAAACCTAAGTTGCTGATAAAGCAATAAAGAAATTGCTGAAATTAATAATAAATTACTGGTCAACCATAGCGCTGTTTAGTTTCATCATATATAGTTTGCATAAATCAATATCGACAGATGCTTTTTAATGGTAACTTTTAGTTTATGGCAGAATTACAAACTGACTTAAGTACAACGACAAGAGCTTTTTGGGATAGTATCAGCCGACCTACAGACTCTGTTTTAAGTAAAGCTATCTTATTAATTCTCGTGTTTGCTGAAAGTATTGTATCGATTTTTTGGATATATACGCTTTCTGGTTTGGGGGAAGGGTATGCACTCATGGCATTATTCCCCTACATTTATATCGTGATTTCTTATGCAAGCTTGTTGATTTTTTATCGATATCAGAAGTTTCAATATTTTATTTTCACGCAACTAATTATGTTGCTTGTCATGCCTTTTTTTATGCAGTGGGTCATCGGGGGTTATCAGGTATCAAGTGGTATCGCAATTTGGGCTATTTTGTCGCCAATTGGTGCATTGATGATACTGGGAACAAGTCAGTCTACGGCGTGGTTTTTATTGTTTGCGTTATTGGCGGGCTTGTCGTGGTTTTTAAATGACCAATTCATACTTAACTCGCTGCCAATCCCAACCCATATTAAAGACACGTTCTTCTTGATGAATATCATGGGAACAACTTGCCTTTTATATGCAGTGATGCGGTATTTTCAGAGTCAAAAAGAGCGCACGCTAAAAGAGTTGGCACTTGAGCAAGCGCGCTCAGAAAAGTTGCTATTAAACGTTTTGCCACAGTCGATAGCAAATCGACTAAAAGACAATGACATGCGCATTGCGGATAGCCATGAATCTGTAACCGTTTTATTTGCTGATATTGCAGGATTTACCAAGCTGACTGCTTCTATCTCAGCTACTCAACTGGTCGATTTGTTAAGTCAGCTATTTTCGCGATTTGATCAACTCGTAGAAAAAAATGGCTTGGAAAAAATTAAAACAATTGGTGATGGTTATATGGTTGTTGGAGGTGCACCTAACTATTTAGAAGATCATGCTATGGTTGTTACAAGATTAGCGCTTGAAATGTTTGAAGCGCTATTAGACTTTAATCAAAGCACACTAAATAGCTTGCAAATGAGAATTGGAATCAGTACAGGCCCCGTTGTTGCTGGCGTTATAGGTACATCAAAATTTGCTTACGATTTATGGGGAGACCCAGTAAACATGGCTAGTCGTATGGAGCAAACAGCACTCACTAATACTATACAGTTAAGTGAAGCTAGTTATGCGCTAGTGAAGGATAGGTTTCATTTTGAGGCACGTAAACAGGTTCAAGTGAAAGGTAAAGGTAAAGTAAATACCTATATGCTTGAACCAAGTCACAGCTAAACAATAGTCAGCAATACTTTCCTTTTGTTTTAATGTGAGCCATCCGCTATAATCACGCACAGTTTATAACGGAACTAAATCGCGGAGAGATGGCTGAGTGGTCGAAAGCGCCACCCTGGAAAGGTGGTATAGGGGCAACTCTATCGAGGGTTCGAATCCCTCTCTCTCCGCCAGCAACTGGTCCGTATTTAGTCATTAAGGGCTATTGGTAGATTAGTATACATATTTCATAATATGATTAGCTGTTTTGTTTACATTTAGATAGAAATCTTATAATAAAACATTAATGATAGGCGTATGGAATGATGGTAGATTTAGCATTCGAGGTCAGAGAGGTCAGTTTTGAGCAGTTTGAACGTAGGAAATCGCCTAGAAACGCTATTTCATTAGTCGAATTACAAAATAAATCATTTTTGAACAATATCTTAGGGCATAGTGAGTTGCCAACTACATTCGATATGGGAATCGAGGTGAATGAAGTGCCATTTGAACAGTTTGAGCGCCGCAAACAACCTCGTTAGATGAGATTTTGTTGTCGCTTAAACTACAGGCAGTCAAACTAGAGAGATTAACCACTAAGATTGTTCTTCTTTGGTGCAAAGTGACTTATTTTTGCCCAATATAACTAGTGATAACTGTCTATTTCTGAAAATATATCCACATCAGTAAATTTATCTAAATCAGCGTTTAGCTCAAGATCATCGTTAAAATCACTTAGTTCCTCACCTGCAAGGTCTTCTAACCGTTGATTTAATATATCTATTTCTTTCCCTGTAGTTCTTGTTTCCGCCATATTTAGTAACCTTACCTTTCTTTCCATCAAAAATGTAATGTTAGTTGTAATAATCAGCATGCATATAACATGCCAATTTTTGTTATTGATAATTTTCAATAAAAATATAAAACAACGCGCTAATTAAGAATGTTGTTTAGCACATCAACTAGATCTAACTGATTAATTTCAATAATTTTATTGATGTCATCAGTCTTGTTAAGCGCATTTTCATCTGTGTTTAAATCTTTGAGCATCTGATCTATGTCATTGATTTTGCTTTTAATGTTTTGTTTTACGTCTTGCAATTTTTTTCCCTCAACTACTGGAGTAATAATTAGTATAGATTTAGCATTTTTTATACCACCCGATAAAATATCTTTTAACTTGTTGATAAATATATAGAAATATTTTTTCAACATAACGAATGTTATAAATGAATAACTAAATATTGACAATATCGTCATCAGATATGCCGATTGTTCAACATATGCCAATATTTTTCGATGCTGTGACAGATATTGTCATGACCTGTTGCACTAATGAATTACTTTTCATTGATGCGCATAACGCAAGAACGATTTATGTTAGGCGTGGTCTCAATAGAATTATTTGGGAGATTGTATGATTAAATTTTTGGTTTCAATATTTTTTATGGTTGGGGTAAATACAATGGCACACGCAGGGTGTGATGCGCTTTATAATCATCAGTTTAAAACATTAAATGGAAAGACGTTTGATTTATGCGAGTATCAAGACAAACCGATTTTGGTGGTGAATACCGCTAGTAAGTGTGGTTTTACGCCACAGTTTGAGGCGCTAGAAGGACTGTACAAGCAATATAAATCGCAGGGCCTGCTAGTCATAGGTTTTCCTTCAAACGACTTTAAACAAGAGTTATCTGACGATAAGAAAATAGGTGATTTCTGTAAAATGACTTATGGCGTTGAGTTTCCAATGATGTCTAAAAGTGCGGTAAGAGGTAGTGACGTCAACCCTTTTTATAAGCAACTGATAGATAGAACAGGTACGACTCCAAAATGGAATTTTTACAAATATGTGATTGCACCGAACGGCCAAAAAGTTACTGCTTTTTCGAGTATGACTAAGCCAGACTCAGAGGATATCATGCGAGAAATTAAACCTTATCTCAAGTAAGATGATGCAGTGAAGCCTATTTGATTCTTTGTTCTGCTGGGTGTATTTGTTTTTTTGGCTGTTTGATTTTCTGCATAATAATAGCGGAAAGCTCCTCAACAGACCGACTCGTTGAGTCCGCCCAGCTAATATTGTACTTTCGCATCATTTTTTCAGCAGTAGCTATCTCATTACGGCAATTACTTAATGATGCATAAAAGCTATCTGGGCGGCGCTCACTTCTTACCGAATGTAATCGCTCTGGCTTGATAGATAAGCCAAATATCTTATCAATATGTTTGAGTAGTGATTTTGGCAAAGTGCCTCTTTCAAAATCTTCTGGTATAAGAGGGTAGTTAGCTGCTTTAATACCAAACTGCATTGCTAAATAAAGACTTGTGGGTGTTTTGCCGCAACGTGAGACGCCCACAAGGATGACTTGCGCTTGATCTAAGTTTGCATCTGTTTGACCGTCATCATGATTGAGCGAGAAGTTGATTGCATCTATGCGCTCATCATAGCTGTGCCCCATTGCGCCATGTGCGATGCCTGAGCCAGTTAAAGGCGTTTCATTCAGCTCTATACCTAGTGGATCTATAAAGGTGTTAAATAGGTCTATATAGTAAGCGGGTGTTTCTTTCAATTTGTTGCGTAGCGCTATATCACCGAGTGACATGATAACAATGGGCAAGTTTTTGCTTGCAGCCGCTGCAACTTCTATACTTAATTTCGCTGCTTCAATTTTCTCTAGATTATCAGTAAATGGCAGACGTGAAATCGTGAATTCCGTATTGGGAAAATGTTCTAGTAGCTTACTCAGCGCACCGGCTGTTGTGCCGGTACTATCCGAGACGATAAAAACTGAGCGTTGTGACATTGATTGTGTAAGTTGATTACTTAGTTAAGCGCTGCCAGGTTGAAACCACTGTATCTGGATTTAATGATACGGATTTAATGCCTTGCTTAATGAGCCACTCAGCAAAATCAGGGTGGTCTGAAGGCCCTTGACCGCAAATGCCAACATACTTATCTTGTTTGTTACAGGCGCTAATTGCCATTTTCAGTAGCTCTTTGACAGCATCATTTCTTTCATCAAACCCATCAGCAAGGATGCCGGAATCTCTGTCCATACCTAGGCATAATTGTGTGAGGTCATTTGATCCAATTGAGAAGCCATCAAAGTATTCTAGGAATTGGTCTGCAATTAAGGCGTTTGAAGGAATTTCGCACATCATAATAAGGCGCAGGCCATTTTCGCCGCGTTTTAGACCATTTGATGCCATGATCTCAGTGACTGCTTTTGCTTCATCAATAGTTCGGACAAAAGGAATCATGAGTTCTACATTTGTAAATCCCATGACATCGCGCACTTGTTTCATTGCCTGGCATTCCATATCGAAACACTCTCTAAAGTCCTGATCAATATATCTTGCGGCACCACGGAACCCAATCATTGGATTTTCTTCGTCTGGTTCATAAATATCGCCACCGATAAGTTTTTTGTACTCATTAGATTTAAAGTCAGAAGTTCTCACAATGACTGGTTTTGGGTAGAAAGCTGCTGCAATCGTCGCAACACCTTCTTTGATTTTATCAATATAGAATTGTTTAGGGCTTGCGTAGCCACGAGCTCTGCTTCGGATTTTTGCTTGAATCGTAGTAGGCATTGCATCAATGTTAAGAATTGCTTTTGGATGAATACCAATCATGTTGTTAATTACAAACTCCAGCCTTGCTAAGCCAACACCATCATTTGGTGTTTGTGCAAAACTAAATGCCATGTCTGGGCTACCCACATTCATCATAATCTTACATGGCGGTGTTGAAAGTGGTTCGTTTTCTTCTGTGGTTACGGAATATTCCATTTCGCCATGGTAAACAAATCCAGTTTCACCTTCAGCACAGGATACTGTTACCGTCTCTCCCTCGCGTAATAAGTCTGTTGCATCGACTGAGCCGACAATTGCAGGGATGCCAAGCTCTCTTGCAATAATCGCTGCATGACATGTGCGACCGCCGCGATTGGTGACAAGTGCACTTGCACGTTTCATTACAGGCTCCCAGTTAGGGTCTGTCATGTCGGCAACTAACACATCTCCTGGTTGCACTTCATGCATCTCTGCTGGATCAAGCACAATGCGAACAGGCCCAACACCAACTTTTTGTGTAACAGCTCTGCCTACAACCAGTGGTTTATTCTCATGTTTTTTCAATGTAAATGTTTCTGTGACATTGTTATTTGCTTCTTGTGACTTAACTGTTTCTGGGCGCGCTTGTAATATATAAAGCTTGTTATCCAAGCCATTTTTACCCCATTCAATATCCATCGGACAGCCATAATGTGCTTCAATTGTCATTGCGTAATTCGCTAGTTCCAATATGTCTTCATCAGATAGAGAGAACCGCTCTGCTTCAGCAGTATCCACTTCAACGGTATGCGTAGATTTGCCAGCTTGCGTTGCATCTGAAAATATCATTTTGATCAATTTAGAACCAATTGTACGTCTTACAATGGCTGGTTTACCCTCTGCTAATAGAGGTTTATGCACATAGAATTCATCCGGATTTACGGCGCCTTGCACAACTGTTTCACCGAGGCCATAAGATGAGGTTATAAAGACAACATCTTTAAAACCAGATTCTGTATCGATAGAGAACATCACGCCAGCACAGCCAATGTCTGAGCGCACCATTTGCTGAACACCAGCAGACAATGCTACATCAGCGTGAACAAAGCCCTTATGTACGCGGTATGAAATAGCGCGGTCATTATATAAAGAAGCAAAGACTTCTTTGATTGCGTGATTAATATTGTCTAAACCATGGATGTTGAGGAAGCTCTCTTGTTGACCAGCAAATGATGCGTCAGGTAAGTCCTCAGCTGTTGCTGATGAGCGAACTGCAAATGTTGTTCCTTTCGCTGATTTCTCAATTAATTTATTATAGTTTTCTTCAATTGCTTTGTTGAGTGATTCAGGAAATTCAGCTTCCATAATCCAATTACGTATTTTTTGCCCACATATCGCCAATGCTTGAGTGTCGTCTGCATTTAAAGCATCAAGCTCTGCATTGATTTTTTTATCAAGACCATTTTGAGATAAAAATTCTCGGTAAGCTTGCGCCGTAGTTGCAAAGCCAGTTGGGACGCGCACACCTTTAGCGCTCAACTGGGATATCATTTCGCCCAAAGAGGCATTTTTGCCGCCTACAGAAGGCACATCAGTATTACGAAGGTTTTCAAATGGGATGACGTAGCTTGACATACAGGACCTTTAGATATTGATATTTAAGCGTTATTGCTGATTTAGCGTATTGCTTGACTATACATTTATTTGGAATGACCTCATTATGCCAAATAAGGATATTAATGTCACCCTAGAATAATAGTCTTTTGTGGCTATAAACAACTCGCTATAATGACTTAGTCAACAAGCTGCATGGTAAGCAAAGAAAAAATGGTCATCAAACAATCACTGCAAGCTCAAAAAGTCTACGTTAATGCCTTTGCAAGATTGCATATGGGCTTTTTAGATTTAAACGCTACGCAAGGTCGGCGCTTTGGAAGCGTAGGCTTGGGTTTGGATATGCCTGACACCTTACTTGAGATGGCGATTGGGCATAATGTCTTTGATGACAAATTAGTACCAACATACGTCAATAAATATAAACAATTAATCCTAGATCACTTAAGTATTAAAAAACAAGTTAGCATCAAAGTGCATCGCGAAATTCCTCGACATTTTGGGCTCGGTTCTGGTACGCAAATGGCGCTGGCTGTCGGTGCGGGTATCTCTAGATTATTTAATCTCAACACTACTTCGTCTGATATTGCACTTCTTACAAAGAGGGGGTTGCGGTCAGGAGTAGGGATTGGTACCTTTGCTAATGGAGGACTGGTGATAGATGCTGGGCGGGGAGAGCAAACAGTCATCCCTCAAATCATTTTTCAGCAGCCTTTTCCCTCAGAGTGGCGCATATTATTGATTTTTGATTATGCGCATGAAGGCTTGCATGGGGATGAGGAAAAAAAGGCATTTGCAAAGCTGCAAGTAGCAGATATTGAAGAAACATATAAAGTTAACTACCAAATACTTATGCGGGCGTTACCAGCGCTTAAAGAAAGGGATTTGAAAGTGTTTGGTGATGCAATATCAACTTTACAAGCTTACACAGGTGATTACTTTGCGCCTGCACAAGGTGGTCGATATGCTAGTCAATTAATTACTGAGGTAATTACTTATTTGTCAGGACGGGGCATTTCTTGCTTAGGTCAGAGCTCATGGGGACCCACTGGTTTTGCAATTTTTGAGAATGAATCTATAGCAAAACAGTACTTATCAAAGTTGCAAACAAGGTTTAGCCAAAAAGAACTGGGTTGGTTAATATGCAGAGCAAGAAATATGGGTGCAGTCATTAATAATAGCTAAATTAACCCTTAATTCTATGGTTATTTGTGCAATTAATTTGTTCAAGTTGATATTAAAGTATGGTCATTGATACAAGTGCATCGTTGAATATAAACTAATTGATAAGGTTAAAGGTATCTATATGGAAAAAGTTTCGATATTACATCTCATTACGGCAGCCAGTAACGCAAGTCCATTTGACGTGAATATGGCATATGACGCAGGTTTTGATAAAATCATGCCGTATACTTCAGTAAGCCTAGATGAAATAACAGCATTAACACAAGATGCAATTTTTTCTCGAACGACTAGTGGTGTAAAACGAGAAGCGCTGTTTTTTGGAGGTCGTGATGTTAGTTTGGCGATTGATATGCAAAACGCGGCGAAAGGCGCGATGTTTTCTCCATTTGCAGTTTCAACGATGACAGACCCATCAGGTGCATTTACGACCAGTGGTGCATTGCTTGCCAAAATCAGCCAACATTTGTCATCCAGCCATGACGCCCTAGCTAAACAAACTGTGGCTATTTTTGGTGCAAGTGGAACCGTTGGTTCTACTTCCGCTTTAATTGCAGCTGGTCAAGGCGCAAGCGTAAAGTTAGTTGCTCATGATGGCGTAGATAAAATGCAAGCACATGCAGATATGTTAAAAGAAAAATATGGATTCACCTTTGAAGTATTAGATGGTGCTAGTGATGATGCTAAAATAAAAGTACTTAATTTAGCAACAGCCGTTATTACAGCAGCGCCTATTGGTGTCAGAGTATTGGAAACCAAGCACTATCAGGGCTCAACCACACTAAAAGTGATGGCTGATGTTAACGCTGTTGCGCCTTCTGGTATTGAGGGTGTTGATGCTCAACATGACGGCATTAAGATAAAAGGTACAGACATATTAGGCATTGGGGCATTGACAATCGGACAGCTAAAGTATGTAACGCAACAAAAACTGTTACAACAAATGATTTTGGGCGAAAAACCAGTTCATTTGGATTATAACCACGCCTTCAATATTGCGTGTGTCCATAGCCAGTAAACCATACATTATCATTGCAGCAATATCCAGCAGAATCTATGTAGAGGCTGCTGTAAAAGCTGGGTATGATGTTATTGCTATTGACGCTTTTGCCGATACAGATGTAAAAAAATTAGCAAAGAAGTCTTTTCAAGTTGGCTTAGTAGAGAATCAGTTAGATAGTAAGCAATTGATTGAAATACTACATGATCTAGATTTACAACATATTCTAGGGCTTTGCTATGGTGCGGGATTTGAGAGAAACACCAATTTACTAAGAGAAATAAATAAACGCTTACGCGTACTAGGGAACCCCGCATCTGTTGTTGATGATTGTAAATTGCCAGCTAAATTCTTTGCTACTTGCAAGCAGTTACTAATACCATTTCCAGAAGTGGCTAAAAACCCGCCATTGTTATACAAGGATTGGCTTGCAAAAAGAGTAGGCAACAGTGGCGGTAGTCATATTAAGTTGCTTGTTGATGCACCAGTTTCACATAATGCTGATATGTATTATCAAAAGCAAATCCGTGGAATGCCAATTTCATGCTTATTTATAGCGAGTAAGCATGGGGTTGATGTCATTGGTGTTAATGAGCAATGGCTCGATAGCAGCAATACAGAGCCATATCGATATGGCGGAGCTGTTAGTCATGCTGACATTAACCCGAAGGCAAAGTTACGTTTGATTGGATACGTGAAACAATTAGCAGTTACTTTGGGCTTAATTGGTCTTAACAGCTGTGATGCGATCTGTGTTGATGAAGACGTCTATGTTTTAGAAATTAACCCACGATTAAGTGCAACCATGGATCTGTATCGGAAAGGTAATTTAATGGAAAAACATATTGCTGCAAGTTTGATGACATTGAAGCTAAGCGAAATCGCACTTAGTAATAACAGAGAAACAAGTTTTGCACATCAAATAGTGTATGCGACAAATCCATTAAAAACAAAAAGCGATATAATTTGGCCAGAGTGGGCACGAGATGTCCCTAGCGCAGGCGCCCAATTTTATGAAGGAATGCCCGTATGTACAGTAATTGCAGAAGCAGAAACTCCTGCACTTGCCAAAGCATTAGTAGCTGATAGGGCCTCAACATTAAAGCGTAAGTTTTTAAACTAAATTTATAGGTAAAAACGATGAAAATGACAGATGACTCTGATGTGAGTATTAATAAGCGTACTAACCCACTAGTAAAAGACTTGCGGGCTGATGCAAGCGCGCTCAATCTAATTGTAACCGAACATGAGTCTGGTGCAATGATCGTTGACGCTGGTATCGAAGCTATGGGTGGTTTGGAAGCAGGACGAAGAATAGCTGAGATTTGCATGGGCGGTTTGGGTTCTGTTTCATTACAAAATGGCAGTACATTTAAAAATTGGCCATTGAGTGTAAAAGTGCATGCAAAAAGTCCAATTATTGCGTGCCTTGGTAGTCAATATGCTGGCTGGGCATTGTCACACGAAAAGTTTTTTTCACTAGGCAGTGGACCAGCACGTGCAATTGCGCAACGAGAAGAAATATACAAAGAATTGGCATATGTAGATCGCAGTTCTCATACCTCCTTGGTATTGGAAACAGATAAGGTCCCACCGATAGAAGTAATTGAAAAAGTTGCACACGATACGCGCATCCGTCCTAATAATTTAACCTTTATATTGACACCTACCAAGAGTTTGGCTGGGACAGTGCAAATCACAGCACGAGTTCTAGAAGTTGCCTTACATAAATTACATGCAGTACATTTTCCTCTAGAGCAGCTTGTTGATGGATATGGCGTCGCGCCGATTCCTGCACCATCTCCAGATTTTCTGACAGGGATGGGTAGGACAAATGATGCTATTTTATTTGGTGGTTTTGTCCATTTATATGTTCAATGTGAAGATATTGCTGCAGCTGAGCTTGCACAAGCAATGCCAAGCAGTGCTTCCAAAGATTATGGAAGACCATTTGCTGAAATTTTTAAGTCAGTCAATATGGACTTTTACCAAATAGATCCTTTGTTATTTTCGCCTGCAAAAGTAACCGTATCAAATTTAAAAACAGGAAACAGTTTTTTTGCTGGCAGTTTCAATGAAGCACTGTTAGAAAAATCTTTTAATTAATCAATAATTAGTTAAAAAATTTAATTAAAAGGTTTGTGAATATGAGAGTGCCCATTATTACGGATGAGGCAGCGCAAGCTGGTGGCTGGCATGGTCAAGTGTTGCAGGCAGCTTTTGCTCATCATGGCATTGAAGCGGTGTTTGTTGAGCTCCAAGATTGTGTGATTGACTTATCTAGGCAACTACCAGTTATTCATCTGCCGACTTTTGAAACCTTACCAACAATGGCGTTTATACGTGGCATTGCCGCAGGGACATTGCAGCAAGTGATTACGCGCTTAAATATCCTGCATATGCTCAGTATGCAGGGTACAAAAGTCTACAATGATGGCAAAGCGATTGAGCGTACTGTCGATAAAGGAATGACCAGCTTCTTGTTGAAACAACATGGCGTTCCAACGCCTGAAACATGGGTTTGTGAGTCCAGACAAGCGGCGCATAAAATAATTGAAAATCAAATAGCCACGAATGATACGTTGGTCATCAAGCCTTTATTTGGGTCACAGGGGCAGGGTGTACGTCTATTGGATAAAAACAGCGCTTTACCTCTACCGAGAGATGACTTTGTTGACGGTGTTTATTATCTGCAACGTTATATTGATACAGGTAAAGGCAACCATGACTTTCGTGTTTTCGTTGTAAACAATAAAGTTATTGCTGCCATGCAAAGAAATGGTTCTGGATGGTTGAACAACGTAGCACAGGGTGCAAAGTGCGTCAGCATTCATGATGAAATGATTTATAATTTAGCTATTAGCGCAGCGAAAGCAGTCAATATTGACTATTGCGGCGTTGATATAATTCGTGACAAAAATGACAATTTATGGGTGTTAGAAGTGAATAGCATTCCTGCCTGGGGTGGGCTACAGAGCATCACAGAGGTTAATGTCGCACAAATTTTAGTAGAAGACTTGATCAATAAATCCAATGGCGCATAACGCTTTAGCAAAGCTGACAAACGAACTTGCAAAAATCTACAAAATTGCGTGTTTAGCAGAGGTGGAAGCAATAAAGCCAGGTAATGTTCATATTTTTGCCGACGGACACGGGATGCAGGTTCATGACTTTATCCAAAGTGCCGAAGTTTCATCTGCTGTCATTGCGCAAGCAAATCTCACGCTTGGTGAGCGTGTCTTTAGAAGCATTGAGGCCACCTGGCATGCAGTCAACTGTAATACTAATTTAGGCATCGTGTTGTTATGCGCGCCCATTATTCATACCTTGCAACTAATACCAACTACCAACTTAAGAGGGCAATTAGCTAATGTCCTTAATGAATTAACAAAAGATGATACACAGTTAGTCTTTAGGGCAATCCAATTAGCAAAACCTGCTGGACTTGGCCACGTGAGTGAACATGATGTAAATGAAGAAGCAGACTGTAGTCTATTAGAAGCAATGCAGGCAAGTTCGAGCAAGGACTTGATAGCTCGGCAGTACGCAAATAATTTTACTGAAGTTTTTGATGAAGGTTTACCTTTTTATCAAGAGGCTTTCTCACGTTGGCAACGTCCTGCTTGGGCGACAACTGCGCTCTATTTGTACTGGCTCAGTCATTATCCAGATAGTCATATTGCCCGTAAGTATGGTCTTGATACTGCCAATCAAGTAAAGCTTGAGGCAGAAAAACATTTTTACACTTTGGCTGCATTGGAAAATCCAAAGCAATATTTACCGCAGTTATTGACTTTTGATAGTTTACTAAAAACTCGTGGAATTAATCCTGGAACGAGTGCCGACCTTACAGTTGCCGTCTTATTGCTGCATAACCTTGCGGGAATCGGGTATATTTAACAATCATTAACATTCAGGTTTATGCACTCACCTATTTACTTATGGCAAAATAGCCTTGGGGAAGTGTTTAGGTGAAATAAATAAAATGAGAATTGTGTTTTTGGAGGACGATACAGCATTTGCACATGCGTTAATATCTTCAATGCAAATGGCTGGTTTTGAAATTGATCACCATACGTCAGGTCGAGAGTGCTTAAAAGCACTTAATCAGAAACAGTATGATATAGCGCTGATAGACTGGGAAGTACCAGAGATGAGTGGTGTAGAAGTGCTTGAAAGTTTAAAGCTTAAAGGTAGCTATCCGCCAGTCATTTTTTTAACAGGCCGCGACGCAGAGGAAGATGTTGTAGCTGTTATAGAGGCAGGTGCAGATGATTATATTGTTAAACCTGCAAACCCTAAAGTGCTTATTGCCCGTATTAATGCACTACATAGAAGAGCTAATAAAAAAACATCGGAAAGTGACTTGGTGAATTATGGTGACTTGGCTGTCGATTTTGGGAAAAGAAAATTCACCCTTAATGATACGCAAGTGAAACTAACCGAAAAAGAGTTGGATCTAGCACTATATTTCTTCAGCCAGGTGGGTGTTTTGCTATCGAGATCGCACCTAACAAAAGTGGTTTGGGGTACGACCCCCGATATTGATACAAGAACGCTAGATGTCCATGTTAGTCATTTGAGGAGTAAGCTTAAGTTACTTCCGCAGCATGGTTGGCGTTTAATTTCAGTTTATCATCAAGGTTACCGCTTAGAAAGGCTGGATTAAAAGCTCATGCTAAAACAGCAAATCAATGGTTTTGATTTTAGAGCAAAATATACCAATATTTTTGCTGGGTTCGTGGCTGTTATATTGCTCATAGCATCTAATGCAATGGCACAAGAAGTGATGTGGCGTTATACAGTTCGGCCAGGAGATAACTTAATTACCTTAGGTGAGAAACATTTAATTAATCCAGACAGCTGGAAGATAATGCAAAGCATTAATCAGATTAAAAATCCTTACCGAATTCCAGTAGGCACAGTTTTACAAGTGCCGATTACACTCGTTAAACAAATACCAGCAAGCGCAGAAGTGATACTTGCTTCTGGGCAAGTGTTGATACAGAGGTCAGCTACTGATTTTGAACCAATTAACGTTGGTGACAAATTAGGTCCGGGCACGAAGATAGTTACAAAAGAGTTCAGTAAAGTGATTATACAATTTGCTGATCTGTCTACTGTTGAACTAGGATCAAACGCCAAAATGCAACTAGATTCGATGAGTTTATACAGTGGTGGTGCTATGGTCGACACAAAAGTGCGATTGCAAAAAGGGCAGATTAAAACTCACGCCAATCCGCAGCATGAGAAAGGGAATAGTATGCAAGTCATTACACCAAGTGCAATTGCAGCTGTTCGAGGTACGCAGTTTCGTGTTTCTGCTGAAGATAGTACAACGACACAAGAGACACTTGAGGGCAAGGTTGGACTCGAGGCAGCTAATCAAGAGGTGGTGGTTAATATGGGCTTTGGTAGCAAAGCAGAGCAAGGAAAGCCACCAAAACCGCCAGTTAAATTACTACCAGCTGCAGATACTTCGCAAATGAAAGCCTTCTTTAATCAGCTACCGGTGATTTTTGATATTCCGCAACTAAATGGTGCAGTGGCTTGGGTGGGCGAAATAGCATCTGATAAGCAGTTTAGTTCTGTTGTTACTGAATCTAAATCAAGCACGCAACAATTGGATTTTGGCGATCTCCCCGATGGGCAATATTTTCTGACCTTTCGTGCGCAGGATCAATTTGGTATTTCTGGTTATGATGCACTACACTCCTTTACGTTGAATGCAAAACCTAACCAACCAATAATGCTAGAGCCAGAATTAAAGGCGCTAATCAGAGATGCGCGACCTATTTTGCGATGGAGGCAGGTTGATGCAGCAGAAAAATACAAGTTAGAGTTAGCATCTGATCTTGCATTTAATCAAATTGTGGTACAGAAGATCCTTAATGGAAATCAGTATCAACTTGAACAAGCATTAAAGCCAGGTAGTTATTATTGGCGCGTATCAAGCATTAGCAAAGATAATAAGGGTTTGGACGATTATGGTCCTGCCATTGAACACAAAGAGTTTACATACAAGCCTTTACCAAACAAACCAGATATTAGTCAGTTCATAATCAAGTCTTTTAACAACAGCATCCAAATTCAAACAGTACCGCCGCCAGATGGATTAAGTTATGTCTTTACTTTAGATAATCCAGTTAATGACCAAAAAAATGTCTGGCAAGAAACTGGAACAGAACTTGTTTATCAGTTCTTATTAAAAGAGTATGGCCCCCAAACGCTCTATATTCAATACCAAGACCGAACTGGCGCACTAGGCCCCGCAGCTATTTATGAGTTTTATGCTGAACCAGAATGGTAAGCAAAGCAGTTCAAGCCGTTTGCATTTGAATGACCTGACCTCAGCGGCATGTATACTTTTATTTTTAAGCTTGGCTTTACATCTATCTGGTCTATTGAATCGGGTAGATGATTTAATCTATGATTTAGGCCAACGATTAATCGTTTCTCCACCGCCGGATGATGTCATCATTGTTGCTATTGACCAAGAAAGCCTATCGCAGCTTGGTCGCTGGCCATGGTCAAGAGATATTCATGCACAATTATTGCAGCGTTTAAACGCGGAGAAACCGTCAGCAATCGGCTTCGATATCATCTTTGCGGAGCCAGAACAAGACAAGCCCCAAGCAGATCAAAGCCTCGCTAGGGCCATAGCGGATGCAAGCAATGTTGTGTTGCCAGTTCTGTTGGAAAGTGTGCGTGAAAACGGCCAAATTATTGAGACCTTACCTCTGCCTCTATTTATGCAATCAGCCGCTGATATTGGCCGTGTGCATGCTGTATTAGATGCAGACAGTATTGCAAGAGCCGTGTATCTGTATGAAGGAATAGGTGCACCAGTTTGGCAATTATTTTCTCAAGCGGTACTTAATACAATAAAACGTCAACCTACAAAAAACAATTTCAATTTAAATAATGATACCAATGCGGTCAATGCTTACACATTGATTCAAAAGGATAAGCGTAGAATTAACTTTAGCGGGCCACCAGGCCATTTCAATCATATTTCATATGTGCAAGTGTTAAATGGTGAGTTTTTGCCAGAAACATTTAAAAATAAGATAGTACTGGTTGGTGCAACAGCACTAGGCATGAATGATCTTTTAACCACGCCTGTTTCTGGTTTAAGTACGCCAATGACAGGTGTAGAATTTCATGCCAATGTATTCACTTCACTACGTAACAACACACTAATAAGAACAGTACCATTATGGTTTAGTAGCATCATGATACTAATAATCTCATTGATGCCTTTGTTGTGGATGCCAAAGATAACGGCGCTGAACAGTTTTATCTCCACAATTATGTTTATGATTTTAATCACGATGATTGCTGGTTTCTTACCAAAACTAACGGGCATTTGGGTTCCACCAGCAGCAGCACTTTTAACACTATTGCTTGCCTATCCAATATGGAGTTGGCGAAAACTAGAGGCTGCCCAGCGTTATCTCGATTTTGAGCTTGATTATTTAAAGAAAAATATGGCTGATTTGCAGAGTAGTGAAGATAAAACTGCTATAGGATATGACGCGTTTGACGCACGCATCGCGCAAGTACGTAATGCGTCAAGACAATTACGTTTTTTAAACGAAAATAGAAAAGAAACATTAGCTTTTATTTCGCATGATTTGCGTTCACCACTTGCCAGTGCAATCGCTGTCATCGAAAAGAATGATGAAGTAAAAGCATTATTACATAAGCCGCTCACACAAGCTTTGGGTTTGGCAGAAGATTTTTTGCAGGCATCACGTGCAGAAATGATTGATGTAAGCGCATTTGATGAAATTGATTTTGTTGGCCTTGTTCATCAAGCAGTGGATGATGCTTATGACGAAGCAAGAAATAAACGAATCAACTTGATTCGAGACATTGCAGATAATGTTGTATGGGTGGAAGGAAATTTTGGTTTATTACACCGAGCAATACTTAACCTCATCCTGAACGCAATTAAGTATAGTCCTGAGAATACAGAAATTATTATAAAAGTGTCTTTAGTGAAGCAAAATTCAATTGTTGTTTCTGTTACCGATCAAGGCCCTGGCATTTCAAATAAAGATCAGATTAATCTTTTTAAGCGTTTCTCAAGAGTGAAAGGACATGAAAAAACTGCTTCAGGAACAGGTTTGGGCCTTTACTTTGTTAACGTCGTTGTTGAAAAACATCGAGGGCTGATTCAAGTAAAAAGTGATATCGGTACTGGGACAACATTTAGTATATACCTGAACACTGTTGGCGTTGTTTAGGTATTATTTTTTGATGCTGTTAGCTTTGTTATCATATAGACGCATATCTGCCTCTGCAATCCATTTCTCTGCCGTTAGTTCATCTTTTGACTCAGCAATTCCATAACTAAAGGAAGTAAAAAAAATTTCATTAGAAGATGATTTAAAAGCGTGTGAAAAATATATTTTATATATTCTATCCATCGCTTGATTCGCAGATTTTAACGATGTTGCGGGCATAACAATTAACCACTCATCACCACCATAACGATAAAGTTGATCCTGCTCCCTCAAATTTTTGCTAATAATGTCTGCTGTTATTGCAATAGTCGAGTCGCCAACTAGGTGACCATAGCGATCGTTAATTGCTTTGAAATCATTCTGATCTAATAGTGCAATGCTTGCCGGCAGGTTGCTCTGTTTGGCACGCTCAAGTTGATCATCTAAATTAGCCATCAATGTCAGCCTAGTCAGAACCCCAGTCAGCGTGTCTCGCATAGCAAACTCATGTGTCAATTGCTCTTGAGCTTCTTTAGAGGTCAACATAAATTGATATGCTAATGTTTGATAATTATCCAACTGTTCAAATAATGGTAATCCTGATGTAGGTTGAATAGATTTGGTTGTTTCATCCCAAAGGTTTTCTAAAGTGATACGAATTTCATTAAACCGATTCATTAAATGATCTGGGAGTGGACCATGTTTGGGAGTAATTTCGCTAAAGTTTGGTAGCATAGACGTTGACTGAAAATCCTCACCTGTCAGCACGCAACGCATTGAATTAATGATCCATTGATGTCTGGCAAGCAACCACATGCTTGTCCCTGATAGTAGGTCTAAAGCATGGCTGACAATGTCTTCTTGTTGGGGTATGCTCATTGTTAATTAGTTTTAATATAGTGTCTTACACATTATTGATAAACTTGAGTGAGGCAACAATGTAATTAACAATTTTTTGCAAACTCGATTTAGTCGAATCTGAATAAATAAGCAAAAGTTAAAGTTGTCCAGTTATACAGATTGATTTGAGATATAATGTATGAGTTCGATTTTCGAAAACAACAGAAAAGCATATTCTAGGAGGATGCAATGGCAAATTTATTAGATCAACTTAAAGAAATGACGACAATCGTCGCTGATACAGGTGACGTTGAAGCAATTAAATCTGTTAAACCTGTTGATGCTACAACTAACCCATCTTTATTATTGAAAGCGAGCCAACTACCACAATATGCACATTTGATTGACGAAGCAATCAGCTATGCAAAATCAAAAGGTGGCAGCAAGGAAGACCAAATTGAAAATGCAGCAGATAAGCTAGCTGTATTGATTGGTATTGAAATCTCTAAAGTAGTCCCAGGCCGTATATCAACAGAAGTTGATGCACGCTTATCATTTGATACAGAAAAAATGATTGCAAAAGGCCGTAAACTAATTGCTTTATATCAGGAAGCTGGTGTTGGCAAAGACCGCGTATTGATTAAACTTGCTTCGACTTGGGAAGGTGTTAAAGCTGGTGAGGCACTTGAAAAAGAGGGCATCAATTGTAACTTGACACTACTTTTTGGTTTTGGCCAAGCTCGTGCTTGTGCAGAGGCAGGCGTGTACCTAATTTCACCATTCGTTGGTCGTATCTTAGATTGGTATAAAGCAAAAACTGGTGAAACCTATGACCAAGAATCTGACCCAGGTGTCGTTTCAGTTCGTAACATCTATCAATACTATAAAGAGCACGGTTATAAAACTGTAGTGATGGGCGCTTCTTTCCGTAATACAGGCGAGTTAATTGCGCTGGCAGGCTGTGATCGTTTAACAGTATCTCCTGGTTTGTTGCAAGAGCTAGCAGCAACCGAAGGTACCTTAACACAAGTATTAAAAGACGGCGGTGCAACAAAAACACCACCAGCTAAAATGACTGAAGAAGAGTTTCGCTTTGAGCTAAACCAAGATGCGATGGCGACTGAGAAGTTAGCAGAAGGTATCCGTGGTTTCGTTGCGGATCAAAATAAACTTGAAGCAGCGCTAAGCGAGAAGCTATAGGATCATGTTGCAGGGGTTGAAACTTAATAATAAGTATACCCATGTGGGTCATATTTCTGTAATTTAGCCGCTGTAACATTGACATAAAACGGCTGGACGCTTATTATAAGCGTCCAGATTTTTTGTAGTAACAAAGAATAGCAATAAGTCTTCTACAAATGACTTTTTGTAACAATTAACCTTTAATCGGAGATTAACCATGGCTTTAACCCAAATGGCATTAGATTCATTAGATTTCGACGCAACAGTTGCTTTAGCTGAAACAGTTGCGCCACACGTTGATATTTTAGAAATCGGTACACCATGCATTAAGCACAACGGTATCAAATTATTAGAAACACTACGTGCTAAATTCCCAAACAACAAAATTTTAGTTGATTTGAAAACAATGGATGCTGGCTTCTACGAAGCTGAGCCTTTTTACAAAGCTGGTGCTGATATTTGTACAGTTTTGGGTTGTGCTGACATGGGTACAATCAAAGGTGTAATCGATGTTGCAAACAAATACGGTAAAAAAGCACAAATTGACTTAATCAATGTTGCTGACAAACCAGCTTTAGCAAAAGAAGTTGTTGCTGCTGGCGCACACATCATCGGTGTTCACACTGGTTTAGATCAACAAGCTGCTGGTCAAACACCATTCACCGACTTAGCTGCTATCGCAGCTTTAAACACAGGTGCTGAGATTTCAGTTGCTGGTGGTGTTAAAGCTAACACAGCTGCTCAAGTACGTGATGCTGGTGCTTCAATCATCGTTGCAGGTGCTGCAATCTACGGTGCTGAAGATCCTGCTGCAGCTGCTGCAGAAATCACAAAAATTGCTCACGGATAATTTCTGCTATCAATAATTCAATATTGATTTGAGTAAAAAAATCCCGACCCAGAAATGTGTCGGGATTTTTTGTTTAAGGTTTTTGTGTCAATTAATCAGTTAGATTTAAAGGAAGAAAAATGGATCATCAACAATTTATTTTAGATAACTTAAAACGTATTTTAGATGTTACCGATAAAAGCAAAGCAGCTGAATTGGTTAAGCTTGTTAAGAGCTCAGGTGCAACATTTATTGGTGGTGCTGGACGTTCACTGTTAGTGTCACGTTTTTTTGCTATGCGCTTAGTTCACTCAGGTCACAAAGTATATATGGTTGGTGAAGTCGTCACACCAGCCATTAAAGAGGGTGATTTATTAATTCTAGTTTCTGGTTCTGGTGGTACAGCAACACTATTACCATTTGTAAAAAAAGCGAAAGAAGTTGGTGCTAAATTAGCAGTGATTTCAATGAAAAAAACATCACCAATGGCAGACGCTGCTGATTTAGTTGTGCAAATCGGCCAAGATGATAGCTTCCCATTAGTTAAAGGTATGCCAATGGGTTCACAATTTGAGCTTTCAACATTGATATTCTTAGAAGGCGCAATTTCTGAGATTATCTATAATGAAGACCTAACTGAACAAGGCATGCGCGCATTGCACGCAAACTTAGAATAGGCTTTACACATACAAAACCCGAGATTACTCGGGTTTTTTTATGTGTTGAACAAAGCTCTCTAAATCAACTCGCGTAATTTGCTTATTGTGTAGCGCAGATGCAATCAATGCGCCAGCAGTGCCAAATGTCCTTAACAGATATAAGTCTTGTTTATTCCTAACGCCACCAGCGGCATAAATTACACTTTGTTTAGCTTTTTTTAGCAATTTCAATATTATTTCTTGGTTTGTGCCTTGATTTGCACCGACATTTGTTAATGTCATACTAATCACTTTATCTGGCCATAATTGAGAGCTATCTAACAATGCTTGAGGCCCTATATACTCATTACTGATAAAGTCTAATGACAAATGAAACGGTGTATTCAAGGCTGATGTAAGTTGCTGAAACTCAGCTAATGATACAAACGCTTCACTGCCAAGGATGAACTGTGTGTGGGGTGCTTTCCATTCCATTGCTTTTTCTAGGCTGTTGATGCCAGCATCAATCCAAATGGTAAGCTCAGGATAGTTAGCATGTATTTCATCTACGCATATTCTATGCGAGGTGGACGTATTCTCTATTGATTGTATCGCATTCAAATCCGCAATATATAAAGTGTTAAATGGATAAATATCCATAAAAGCCTTTACAATATCAATTGGTTTTGTAGATGAGGTTAGGCAAGACTTGATCGGTAAATAATGTACGCGGTCACCTTTTTTTGCATGGACAACCGAGCCATTCAATAAATCAATCACTGGAATAATGTGCAAAACAAGCCTATAAAAAAAATATTTGTTTGTGAGTTTATCACTGCAGGGGGTTTAAATCATACTGAACTTGACTCATCATTGATAAATGAAGGTATATTAATGAGAGATGCTTTGTTAAAAGATTTAGCATCACTACCGTATGAGTTATTCATCACATTAGATGCTCGTCTGAATTTGTCGGTAGAGTTAGCAAACGTTCAATATATACATGCCAATCAGGATGTGTGGTTAAAATGGGAGGAAATAATCAAACAAGTCGACGCTGTTTGGATCATAGCGCCTGAAACAAATGGTTATTTGCAAAAGCTGACACAGCTTGCGTTAAATCATCAAAAAATGATTATCGGCTGCGGCTTAAAGACAATTGATATTTGTCGTAGCAAACTATCAAGCTACTATTTCTTCAAGCAACATAAGCTCAATACGGTTGAAACTTTCTTGAGTCCACGTTGGGATAAAACCTCTTCCAAAAAATGGATTGTAAAGCCAGATGATGGCGCAGGATGCGAAGATACATTGATTTTTGACGATGCTGATTTATTAATGGATTGGATAATAGGTGAGGATAAGGTACACACACACGTTATCCAGCCATACATAGAGGGTATCCCTGCAAGTATATCCTGCATCATGCATAAAGGGCATGCTAGGGTGCTTAGTTGTAATAAGCTGCTCATGTCGATTAATAACAATGTATTAGGCTATCAAGGTTTTCTAGTCAATGGTATGCGTAGTCAGTGGCAGCTGTTTACAGATTTGGCAAATAGAGTTGCAAAACTTTTTCCAGACGCATCTGGATATGTGGGAGTTGATGTCATGGTCAGTCAGTCAGATAGGGGCCATCCAGAAATAAAGGTTTTAGAAGTGAATCCACGCCTAACAACAACATATGTTGCCTTAGGTGAGGCGATAGCTTTAAACCCTGCTAAGCTAATCATAGATACGGTAATGGAAACCTGCGATGAATCATCCTATATAGAAAGGAATGAAGTTTTGTTAAAGGTTGCTCATGCCTAAAACGATAGGTTGGGATATTGGTGGTGCACATGTAAAGGCTGTTCTGCTGGATGAGCGTGGTGAGCTGCAATTTGCAAAGCAGGTGGCATGTCCGTTGTGGTTGGGCCTTGAGAAACTTAAAGAGGCAATAGCAGTGATGATTGAATTATTAGGCTGCGGTGGGTGCTCAGTTAACCATGCTGTCACTATGACGGGCGAACTAGTTGATTTGTTCAACAACCGTCATGAAGGTGTTATACAAATTGCGCAGTGTGTATCAAATTGCTTAAATCAAGATGTTTTGTTTTATAAGATGGGTAACAATAGACGGTCATTTGTTTCAATTGGTCTAGTTCCCTCAGTTTCAACAGAAATTGCATCTGCCAATTGGCACGCCAGTGCTAGCTTAATAGCAAAAATGCAACGATTTGCGCTACTGGTTGATATTGGTAGTACAACAACAGATATTATTTCGATTATAGATGGTCAAGTAGTCAACAGTAAGTGGACAGATGCGCAACGATTACAACAAAATACATTGGTTTATACTGGTGTTGTTAGAACACCGTTAATGGCAATCGCACAGCAAATAGAAGTTGATGATAAACTGAGCAATGTGGCAGCCGAGTACTTTGCGACTAGTGCGGATGTATTTCGGTTGACAGGTGAGCTTTCTGCCTCCTCTGATATTGTTCCGACAGCTGATGGTGCTGCAAAGACTGTCCAAGCGAGCGCTCAGCGGTTAGCAAGGATGGTCGGCTATGATTTTGAAGATAAACCGCTTGAAGTTTGGCTAGCATTAGCGCATGCTTTTCGTAACAAACAACTTAATCAAATCAAATGTGCAATGGAAAAACATTTAACCTCAAACATGGTGATTGTAGGCACTGGCGCAGGACAATTTTTAGTGAAAGAAGCAGCTAGTATCCTAGATCAACCATATTTAAATCTTAGCAATTTATTTAACCAAGCGTTAGTGTCAGATATTGATATCTGCTTCCCCGCCTTCGCTGTTGCAAAACTTGCGTTTGAGACTGACTGGACATGAGGACATTAACCCACTCATTGCCCTATCATCATGACAGCGCGACTCTTTTCGAGCGAATAGCACACCTGCCTTGGGCCATGTTTCTAGACAGTGGACAAGCGCTAAATCCACTGACTAACCAGCCAGGTAGTCAATATGGGCAATATGATATCTTAGTAGCAAATCCTATCGCAACCATTGTGACCGAAGGTAATAATACGACTATTGTGGAAGGTTTAGTCACCGAAACTTTATATGAGGATCCATTTAGCCTTTTAAATAAACTGCTAAAAAAATATAAAACAAAGGCTTTAGAAGTGCCATTTGCAGGTGGTGCATTAGGATATTTTTCTTATGACCTAGGTCGTCGTATAGAAGTAATATCAGATAAAAACACACCAGAGAGTATTCCAGAGATGATGTTAGGTATCTACGACTGGGCTGTAGTCGTTGACCATAGCAAGCAAAAGACTGTCTTAATTTCACATGGCATGACTGAGCAAACCAAAGAAAATTGGCAGGATATTTGTCGTTTATTTGACGCTACTCATCTTGATTTGGAAAGTTCTTTTGTAACCACTTCAGATACAGTGTCTAACTTCAGTAAAGAGCAATACATAGAAGCATTTAATCAAATAAAACGCTATATAAGAGCAGGTGACTGCTATCAAGTTAATCTAGCTCAACGCTTTACGGCCAAGGTAAAAGGTGATGGCTGGATTGCATACAAAAAATTACGCAGGATAAGTCCAGCACCCTTTATGGCATTTATGCAATTACCGCATAGAGATGGTAATTCGTTTCAAGTATTATCCAACTCTCCAGAGCGGTTTATTCAGGTGATTGGCAATCATGTAGAAACAAGGCCAATAAAGGGTACACGTCCACGTGCCAAAACAACAGCTGAGGATTTAGCGAATGCAAATGAGCTACAAGTTAGCATAAAAGACCAAGCTGAAAACCTCATGATTGTTGATTTATTGAGAAACGATATTGGTAAGACCTGTGAAACGGGTAGTGTAAAAGTTGAAAAATTGTTTCAGTTGCAGAGTTTTGCGAACGTTCATCATTTGGTAAGTATCGTTACAGCTAAACTGAAGCAAAATTCGACTGTGATTGACGTTTTGAAAGGGTGTTTTCCTGGCGGTTCAATAACTGGTGCACCCAAAGTACGAGCGATGGAAATTATTGAAGAACTAGAGCCTAATCGAAGAGGGGTATACTGTGGGGCTATTGGTTATATTGGTTTCGATGGTAAAATGGACACAAATATTGCTATACGAACAGCAGTGATATCTGAGGGTAATTTAAGCTATTATGCAGGAGGAGGTATAGTAGCAGATTCAGATGGTACAAAAGAGTACTTGGAAACATTAGATAAGGCGTCTACTATGATAGAACTTTTAAAGTTTTTTAGAAGATGTGATTAAAGTAATTTTTAACGAATTAATAACCGGTCTGAACTTAGATGAGGTAGCAAGAAAAATCTATCATCGTTTTTCATTGTCAAGTTATTGCCCAAAGTGGTTCGGTCTTGCAAAAAAGAAAAAGGAAAAAACTGTGTGGGTAGTTAAAATTGGTGGTAGTTTGTTAGGCTCGCCAGAGTTAGAACGCTGGTTGGGACTATTTTCAAAATTCAGTGATGGCAACATTATTATTGTTCCTGGTGGTGGCGTTTTTGCTGATGCGGTTCGAGATGCACAAAAGCTATCGAAAATTAGTGATGCCTGTGCGCATAAACTAGCGGTATTAGCGATGGATCAGTTTGGATTATTGCTCGCAAACATGAATCCAGAGCTGGCTGTTGCAAGAACAGAAATGGAAATTGATGAACGTATTTGGCAACACCGATGTATTATTTGGTTGCCTAGTCAAATGGTATTGGCTGATGATAGTATTCCCAAAAGTTGGGATGTGACATCTGATAGTATTGCTGCTTGGCTTGCTGAAAAAGTCAATGCACAACAATTGGTGTTGGTAAAGTCAGACAAACCTGCTGGCGCAGAATTAAGTCTTAGAATGATGAGCGAAAGTGGTATTGTTGATCAAGCATTTAGTGACTTTGTGCTCAATAAAACTTTCGGCAAATGGATGCTGAAAAAGACTGACCATGAGTATTTTCTAGAAGGGGTCAATTATGAAACACTTGATCGGATAGCAGGTTCACTACATTAAAGATGACAACACAAAAACTATACACAGAGGATGAAATAAAAGCCAAGCTAGCTGAAACATTGCCAAATTGGTTTCTAGAGAATGGATGGATTCGTCGTAAATTCAAAACAAGTGGATGGAAGTCAACGTTGATGGTTGTTAATACGATAGGCCATTTAGCAGAAGCTGCCTGGCACCATCCTGACTTAACTGTTTCCTATGCTTTTGTTATTGTAAAATTGTGTACGCATGAGGCAAAAGGTATTACAGACAAAGATTTAGAGTTAGCTACAAAGATTGAGCAAGTTATTTCTTGGCAACCAGCATTGGAAGGTGGCGCCTTAACAGGAACACCAAATGATGATGCTCGGTTTAAATACATTAAATACGATTAAGATCTAACTTGAGTTTTATTCAAACACTTGCTTCTTGAATTTGCCAAAGTGCAACATAATGGTGGGCAGTATTAATAGGTTTAAAATGGTTGATGTGACCAACCCACCCACGATAATAGTTGCCATTGGCCCTTCAATCTCTCGCCCTGGCTGATTGCTACCGGCGGCAAGCGGCAATAATCCCAAACCAGTAACAAGTGCGGTCATTAAGATTGACGGTAGGCGCTCGCTTGCTCCACGGATACAGGTGTCAAGGTTCCATGTGCAATTTTCGACATCGATTAAATGTTGAAAATGTGAAACCATCATAATAGAATTTCGTAGCGTAATGCCAAATAGGGTAACGAAACCAACCAATGAACCAAGCGATATCCAACCGCCCGTCAGTAATGCAGCAATGACACCACCAATGAGCGCAAATGGCAGATTAACAAAGGTAAGCAATAAATTGCGCAACCTGCCAAAGGCTACATACAGCATTAAGAAAATGGCAACACCAGCAAGAACAGAGTGCACTAATAAGTCTTCTCGTGACTGTGCATTTGCTTCAGCTTCACCAGTAAATTCAAGGTAATTTCCAGGATGTAGTTGTATTTCTTCGTCGATACGGCTACGTAACTCGCTATTGAAGCTAGCAATGTCACGATCTTCAACATTAGCAGTGATGGTTTGTATGCGTTTAGCTCCTGCATGTAATATCTTTGACCGACCATTTTCTTGTGTGATAAATGCAATATCCTTCAAGTAAAGTACTTTACCATCTGGGTTAAAAAAAGGAATATTCTGGATATCACCTATATCATCACGGGCCTCTTCTTCCAGTACTACGGATAAACCAATTACATGATTACCTAAATAAACCTGTGCAATAGGCACGCCCTCATAAGATGCACGTAAAGCATCTAAAACATCCAGTGTTTTTAGCCCCCATTCTGTTAATTTTTCGGGTCTTAAACGAATAACTGCTTGTGGAGTACCAGGAGGTGATTGTAATAAGACATCTTCAGCACCTTTAATTTCAGCAACAAGCGCAGCAATTTTTTGAGCATCACGATCTAGTGCATCCAAATCAGAACCATAAATATTAATGACCGTAGATGCTGCATAACCTGATATTGTTTCTTCAATACGTTCTGTCAGAAATGTGTTAATTGCAAAGTTAACACCAACAAATCCAATTTCTGCAACACCATCACCATCAGAGTCTTCAGCTTCGCCAGCAAGTTCCTCGCGGATGTCGGCAAGAATACGGTCTTGTTCTTTTCCTGAAAGTGTACCAATTTCAATTTCAAATTCACTATAGTGCGTACCGAATGTATCTGCGCCATTTGGAGCGCGGCCAACCCATTGTGTGACTGATTTAACACCTTCAATACCGCGCAAAACCCTTGAAACTTGTTTGCCTAATCTTAAAGACTCCTCCTCGGAAGTGCCTGGAACTGCTGTCATATGCATAATGAAATGGCCTTCATGCAAGGCAGGGATAAATTGGCTTTTAAACAGTAGCAGAATACCAAGT
This sequence comes from Methylotenera sp., assembly GCA_048058875.1. Taxonomy (GTDB): domain Bacteria; phylum Pseudomonadota; class Gammaproteobacteria; order Burkholderiales; family Methylophilaceae. The sequence goes on from JBLLNR010000002.1 coordinate 143,177, forward strand.
CCTAACGCAATTAGTAAGCAGCTTCCAGTAAGTATAAATTTAAAATTGTGCTCAATTTTTACCAGTAACTTCACATAAACTTTTTTAATTGATTTGATAATGGGTGAGTCTTCAGATTCTAATTTTGCTGAGCCCAGTAACAAATAACAGAGTGCTGGAGTGATTGTTAATGCGACAACCAAAGATGCCATAATGGCAGTAATATAGGCGAGCCCTAAAGGCGCAAAAAGTTTACCGGCAACACCACTTAGCGTCAGTAATGGAACAAAAACTAATGCAACAATGATAGTCGCATATACGACAGAACTCCGCACTTCCATCGAAGCTTCATAGACAACTTTAAAGTTTGATAGCGGATGCGCACGTAAACGGTTTTCCCGCAACCGTCTAAAAATATTTTCAGTATCAATAATGGCATCATCTACTACTTCACCTAATGCAATTGCTAGTCCACCAAGTACCATGATGTTGAGCCCTACATTAAAGTAACTCAGAATAACAATGGCGGTGAGCAAGGATAATGGAATTGCCGTTGCAGATATAAATGCAGTGCGAACGTTAAATAAAAATAAAAACAGGATAGTGATAACGAGTGCAGAACCAATTAAAATATCTGTTCTAACACCGTCGATAGCTGTTTCAATAAAGTTGGCTGGTCGGAACAAACCCTCATGTAGTTCAACTTTTTCTCTTATCAGTGTCGGTTTGATTTCTTGTAGTGCAGATTCTATTGCTAATGTGACGGCGTGTGTATTAGCGCCTAGCTGCCCTTGAACGGATAAGTAAATACCTGTTTCTTCATTAATGGCTGCTGCACTAATTGATGGTGCTGGTGCTTCAACAACTCGGCCTATATCACCTATTCTTATTGAAAGACCATTTCTATGAATGAGCGTTGCTTTAGCTAGCTTTTCAGGTGTTGCTGTTTGGCCTTCAGTATTAATAATAATGCGTTGGTTACTATTTTGGATATAACCAGCTCCACTGACCCCAGTCGCTTTTTTAGTTGCTTCAACAACATCATTAATATTGAGTTGATATTGCAATAACTTGGCAGGATCTACCTGGACTTGATATTGGCGAACCTCACCACCAAAAACGTTCACATCCGCAACACCTGGTATGGCAAGTAAATGTGGTACAACAGTCCAGTCCACAAGTGTGCGAAGCTCCATTAAACTTCGCTGTTTTGATGTTAAACCAAATCCAAGCACTGTACTAGCGGAAGAGGTGAGGGGAGTGATGTTGGGTGTAATGCCTGCTGGGAGGCGATTACTCAGCGTGTTAAGGCGTTCAGCGACAACTTGTCGATTCAGGTATATATCGGTGTCTTCATTAAAAATAACTGTTACGACAGACAGACCAGGAATAGATTGTGAACGCATATCGGTCACGCCTACTGTACCGGCAATTGCTGTTTCTATTGGCTGCGTCACAAGGCTTTCAACTAGTTCAGCAGATAAACCAGGGGACTCTGTTTGAATGATGATTTGAGTCGGGGAGAACTCTGGGAAAACATCTAGATTACTGCGTGTCAGACTGTAAATGCCATATAAGACAACAAGGATAGCAAGTCCAATGATAACGCCATAAAATCGTATTGAAAACTTGACGATAGCTGACATCATCATGCAGCTACCTTGATAACCGATAGCATCTGCCAACAGCAGCTATGGTTTGTTATTGGCTTAATCATCATTTTCATTTTTTATTAGATACTTGAATTCTTCAGAAAGTAATAGTTGTGCTCCTCTTACTACGACTTCACTTTCAGCATCAAATCCAGTGTTAAACCAACCAGCATCTACTTCCTTGTCTGCCATAATTGGTTTTCGAATAAACTGATCATTGCCTTCTTTGAAATAAGCCCATGGTGTACCTGCATACCATACAACAGCGCTGCTTGGGATGATAATGCCGTTATTAATGGTGTTTTTATCAACACTTGCTTCAACCGTAACTCGCATTCCTAGACGTAAATCCTTTGCTGGTGCAATAAAGTAAAAAGTTTTACCTGCACCATTGCTATCGGCTTGTGTTGCAACAGAAATATACTCTGCCTTTATTAACTGCTTACCATTTAAAGGACTAATTTTTACGACATCACCAATTTTTGGTTCAGGTATATTAAATGGTAAACTCACCTGAATAAGCATGTTTTTTCTTGATAGTAGATTTTTAAAAACGGAAGATGGTTGATTACTTAACGCAGCTTTGGCTAGGGAGCTACCCCACTTAAGCTTAGCATTAGCCTGTAAATTCTCAATCTCTAATAATTTGCTATTGATATTTGCTTTGTCTGTGTTGACCAAAGCAAGTGCTTCTTGAACAGCAAGGTCCGATACATTTTTATCATCGTCATTGAGTGTTTTTAGTCGCTCATATTGAGATTGATGTTGTTGACTATTCGCCTCTAGTGCGTTGAGTTCTGCATTTAAATTAAGCAATATCGTTTTAGCTTCAATCAGTGTGTCAATTAGCATAACAATACCAAAACCCTTGATTTCATCCTGATAAGCCATTTCTTTGACCTTGGCATAGCTAATGCCGCTATTCTTTTGCACTGCAGGAGAAAGGCTAACGATACTGATACCTTCTTTTTCCGCTACACGGTCTAAGCTTTCAATTTCTTCTTCTTGTTCAGTTCTAAAATCTTCATATTCGTCTTTTCCATAGAAAACAAGCATCCAAAATAGAATGACTATTAATAAAGCTTGCAATCCAATAATAATGGCAGATTTTTTATTGATCATTATTCAAGCTCACTTGTTGTTAAAGAGGGCATCGTAAAGTTGTTATAAAGCGGCTTCTGCATCAAGTTCTCAATTTGATCAGCAGCGATTAGTTGCGAGAATTGGGAGGTTGCAAGCTGCTGCTTTGCAATAATCGTATTCAGTTTGTATCTCGTTAAGTCGAGTTTTCCAATTAAACCAGCGTCAAACTGCTTCTGCATTTTATCTGCGATAGTGCTTTGCACATCTAATGCCTGAGCAGCTTGCTCGGTTGTATGCTTAGCGCTGGCATATCGTATTTTTGTATTGGTTACGCTTGCGATGATGTCAGCTTGTAAATTTTCAACGGCTGCGCCTTGAACTGCTCGCAATTGTTTAGCTTCTTCAATTAAAGCGGTATTTTTTTGCAACATATTTAATAATCTGGAAAAGCCTAATGACCATATTCTGTCACCAAACTCATAAAGTATACCTGGGCTGATTGTTATATCTGGCATTTGCTTAGCAGCTTGAAGCTTAATTTCAGTCTCAGCACCAGCATATTGTAATATGCGACGCCTAAGATCAATTCTATTCAATAACGCTTCTTCTCTTAGTGTTTCCGTCGTTAATCTCTCTTCTAAGACTGCTTGTTGCCGTGATAGTGTTTCTGTTATTGATAGTGGTTTGATTTTAATTTTTGAAAACTTTTCCGATGTTAAGCCAACATCAGCTGCTAATAGTGCATCAATCTTTTGTAATCCAGCTAATTTGTTCTTAAGCTGATGTTGCACTTTTAGCGCTAATAGGCGCGCAGTAGTTAGCTCAGTGTTTGATGCCATGCCAGCATTAAATCTTTTTTCCAGCATCTCAACAATGTTGTTTTGAGTTGCCAGCTCTTCTTCTAAGAGGTTGATTTCTGCTTGGGTTTGATGATAAGTGATAAGATCAGCAGCTATCTGGCTGCGCAGCTGCCATGCAAGCTCTGCCAAATCAACCTCGGCGATAGCAACATTCTTTTCTGCCTTTTCAATTTTCAAACCACGTTTATTGTAAGTTTCAATTGGGATGTCGATAGACAAACCATATGACCATGGCCTTATGTCACCATTTGCTTGATTGCTGCGTGCTAGATTTGCATTAAGGGTTGGCAATTGTCTAATAGCAGCGGTTTGTAATGAGAGCCTTGCAAGTGCCAATTGTTGTTTAGCAAGATCAAGCTTTGTATGGTAATAGAGTGCACATAACGTTAATGAGTCAATGTCCCAATGCGTTAGTGGCAGATTAGCTTGCTCGTATCCGTGTTCGCTTAAGAATGCATTGAATGTTGTGCTAGTAGGATCTTTTGCTACAAGATTCTCAGCACTTGATTTGAGGTCTAATGGCTTTTCAGCAGGTGTAGTTGTGCAGCCTAAAGTGAGTAGACAAAGGATTAAAATAGTCAGTTGTTGTAATTTATTCAGCATGATGCAAGCTACTAACGCAACTTCAGCCCCCGAATGAATTTGCTAGCTAGCTAGGCTGCAATGCTTGCATGAACAGCGTTAAGTGCATCTTGCAAAGACTCTTCTGGGAGTTTGTTAATTGTTGTAGCAAGCAAATCAGCTGCTTCTACTGTACGAATAGGTAAGTCGCTGGTATTAATTTCAGCAATAAGGCCCGCTGCTGCACCTGCTATCACCAATAATATTTCCCGTTCTTTCATGAGAAGCTCCAATTCAGAGCGCAGCATATTATTTTCAGCTGAGTGATTCGTGTTTTCCATCATTTTATGATCTTTAAAAATAGTTATTACGCTATATATTGCCACAATACAGTGTCAACGCACACGCATACTTTAACGAGCATAGTTAAAAAAGTAAAATTAAAAGAACTAATTTTATAAAAATACAGGTGTAATCATCAAAGCAATGAAAATTGTTATTTTTTTATCAGAATAATCTTTGCCAGACGTTATCATTGATATACAATGTCGCCTTTGGTATTTATGACATTGTTATTGCAATGTCATAAATAATGCGAGAGTGGCGGAATTGGTAGACGCACTGGATTTAGGTTCCAGCGCCGCGAGGCGTGAGAGTTCGAGTCTCTCCTTTCGCACCAACCCTTTTTTAACATTGGGTTGTTATAACAAAAGTCGTTAGAACATATCGTTCATCAATTAGAACAGAAATTTAATCAGGAATCGCAACATGGCAGTATCTGTTGAAACAATCAGCAATATCGAAAGACGCATGACAGTCACTTTACCATTGGCTGACTTGGAAAACGTGATACAAAGACGTCTTAAAGAGATTTCTCGTACGGCAAAATTTTCAGGTTTCCGTCCGGGTAAAGCACCAATGAGCTTGGTCAACCAACAATATGGTGCACAAGCGCGTGACGAAGTATTCTCTAAAGCGGTAGAAACAAGCTTTAGTGATGCTATTGTTGAGCATAAATTAAGAGTCGCTGGCTACCCGAGTATTGAACATAAGCCATTTGTGGAAGCTGCTACTGAGCTAGAATACACGGCTACTTTTGAAATAATCCCTGAAGTCGAAGTAGGTGATATCACTAAGGTGAAAGTAGAAAAGCCTGTGTTGAGTGTGACAGATAAAGATGTTGATAAAACAATTGATGTATTAGTGAAGCAGCGCGTTAGTTATTCGCCAGTCAAACGGGCATCAAAAAAGGGCGATCGAATTAACATTGATTTGACGGCTTCTATAGATGGTGAACAAGTTGAAAGCACTAACAATAAAGGCATGGACATCGTACTAGGCGAGATTGGTCGTATTGAAGCATTTGATAAAGAATTAACAGGTGGTAAAGCAGGTCAAACCAAATCATTCCAGATAGAGTACCCTGCAGACCATAATCCTGAGCAATTGGCTGGAAAAAAAGTAGATTACACAGTAACTTATAACAGTGTGGCAGAGCCAACGTATCCTGAAGTAGATGAAAAGTTTGCCAAAAACTTAGGTGTCGCGGATGGCGATGTTAATAAATTACGTGATGAAATTAAATTAAGCCTTGAGCAAGAGGTTGAGAAGCGTATTAATGCGCGTGTTAAAGAACAAGTCTTTCAAGGTTTGATTGATGTAACCAACGTTGACCTACCAAAGGCATTGGTAGGAGAAGAAATTAGCCGCATGATGCAAATGACAGCACAAAACCTTCAGCAACGCGGCATGGACCCTAAAGCAATTCAGCTCAAACCAGAAATGTTTGAAGAGCAAGCGAAGCGCAGTACTGCATTGCGACTCATTCTCTCGCAATTGGTTAATGGAGAGAAATTACATGCCGATGCTGACCAAGTTAAGGCAATGGTTGAGACGTTTGCGCAAAACTACGAGCAACCTCAACAAATGATTGATTGGTACTATGCTGACGTGAAACGACTTGATGAACCATCTGCACTTGCAACTGAAGCAAATGTAGTTAAATGGGTACTTGAAAAAGCACAAGTGAAAGATAAAAAAGTAAAATTTGATGAGTTAATGGCAGGATAGAAAAGGGTAATATCAATGAGCAAACATTCAAACCTGATTAGTCAAACACAAGAAACGCAAAGCCTCGGTTATATACCGATGGTCATCGAGCAAAGTGGACGTGGCGAACGCTCATTTGATATTTATTCACGCTTACTTAAAGAACGAGTGATTTTTCTAGTTGGCCCAGTGACAGATGCTTCGGCAAATCTAATTGTGGCACAGCTATTGTTTTTAGAGGCTGAAAACCCTGATAAAGACATTTCTTTTTATATCAACTCACCTGGTGGATCAGTAACTGCTGGCATGTCAATTTACGACACCATGCAATTCATTAAGCCTGATGTAAGCACTTTGTGTATTGGTCAAGCAGCAAGCATGGGAGCTTTTTTGCTTGCATCTGGTGCAAAAGGGAAACGATTTAGCTTGCCTAACTCGCGTATCATGATTCATCAGCCTTCTGGTGGTTTTCAAGGTCAATCATCCGATATACAAATTCAAGCAAAAGAAATCATGTACCTGCGCACTAAATTAAATGAAATTCTTGCAGGCCATACCGGTAAGTCGCCAGAAGAGATTGATTTAGACACGGAACGTGACAACTTTATGAGCGCAGAAGAGTCTGTCAAGTATGGCATGATTGATCGCGTGATTGCCAACCGCAAAGAAGCGGCTTAAGATAGAAGCTTAATAATCAAGCTACAGGAATTTTTAAATGGCAAAGTCTGAAGACGAAAAACTACTTTACTGTTCATTTTGTGGTAAGAGCCAGCATGAAGTGAAGAAGTTGATTGCTGGACCATCAGTCTTTATATGTGACGAATGTGTTGACTTATGCAACGACATTATCAAAGAAGAGATTCAAAGCCTGAATGACATTCAAACAGCAGAGAAATCATTACCAAGTCCGCAAGAAATTTCAAAAATTTTAAGTCAATATGTGATTGGTCAAGATAAGGCCAAAAGAAACCTTTCCGTAGCTGTTTACAACCACTACAAGCGCCTAGAACATAATCATATAGCAGATGATGCAACAAAAGACGATGTTGAGATCCAAAAAAGCAACATTTTGTTAATTGGACCAACTGGTTCAGGTAAAACATTATTAGCGCAATCATTAGCACGTTTATTGGATGTACCTTTTGTGATGGCTGATGCAACAACACTGACAGAGGCAGGTTATGTTGGTGAAGATGTTGAAAACATTATGCAAAAACTCCTGCAAAAATGTGATTATGATACCGAAAAGGCACAACGCGGCATTGTATACATTGATGAAGTTGATAAGATTTCACGTAAATCAGAAAATCCATCGATAACACGCGATGTGTCGGGCGAAGGTGTACAGCAAGCACTGCTTAAATTGATTGAAGGTACGGTTGCATCTGTACCTCCTCAAGGTGGGCGTAAGCATCCAAATCAAGAGTTCGTGCAGTTAGATACGACAAATATACTATTTATTTGTGGTGGAGCATTTGATGGTCTAGAAAAAATCATCCGCTCTCGCTCTGAAAAAGGCGGTATTGGCTTTGGTGCTGAAGTAAAAAGTAAAGATGATCAAAGTGCGGTCGGCGAGGTTTTACTAGATGTAGAACCAGAAGATTTAATTAAATTTGGTTTAATTCCAGAGTTTATTGGTCGCTTACCAGTTGTTGCAACATTAGAGTCATTAGATGAAGAAGCTTTAATGACAATACTAACACAACCCAAAAATGCGCTAACAAAACAATATGCCAAGCTATTCAAAATGGAAGGCGTTGAGCTTGAATTTAGAGACTCTGCATTACGAGCAGTTGCGAAAAAAGCACTAGAACGCAAAACTGGTGCACGTGGCTTGCGATCTATACTAGAACAAGCTTTGCTTGATGTGATGTATGACATTCCATCTATTGATAATTTATCCAAAGTCGTGATTGATGAAGGTGTCATTAATGGTGAGACGCAACCAATTATGATTTACGAAGACTCACCCAAACGAGCAGAGAGTGCAAGCTAACAACTATTTACAATAAGACTATTTGCAATTAACCTGCAAAGGCTTATAGTAAACATGTATTCTTGCTTGCGTATTTTAATTGCAAATTAATTATACCAAGCACTCTTGAACTATCGAAGAATGTTCCCATTCTAATAACATAGGGTATATAGCCCATGTATACATTAAGGTAACTATGACTGAACAAACTTTGACTAATATGCCAGCACAAACAGAATCGATAACAGAAGGTAAAATGCCTTTGTTACCATTAAGAGATGTAGTTGTTTATCCACACCTTGTTATTCCGCTTTTTGTTGGAAGAGATAAGTCCGTTAAAGCACTAGAAATAGCCTCTGATGCAGATAAAAAAATTATGCTGGTTGCACAAAAGTCAGCGACTAAAGACGAGCCAGATGCAACAGATTTGTATGAAATTGGCACAGTTGCCACAGTCTTACAGATGTTAAAACTGCCAGATGGCACGGTAAAAGTATTGGTTGAAGGCTTGCATCGTGTTCGCGTGACAGAGTTTGAAGAAATAGATGGTAGTTTTTGGGCAAAGCCACAAACCATTGTGCAGCTGAACGAAGAAGACGATGAGGTTGAAGCGTTGATGCGGACAGTGCTAACGCAATTTGATCAATATGTGAAATTAAATAAAAAAATTCCGCCTGAAATTCTTACTTCGCTCGCTACCATCACGGAAGCAGGGCGTTTAGCAGACACAATTTCTGCACATTTGACATTGAAGCTAGAAGAGAAGCAAAAAGTATTGGAAATGCTTAGTGTCACAGAACGTTTGGAGCATTTGCTTCATTTAATGGAATCAGAAATTGATATCTTGCAAGTTGAGAAGCGTATCCGTGGTCGTGTTAAACGTCAAATGGAAAAAAGTCAGCGTGAGTATTACCTAAATGAGCAAGTAAAGGCAATACAAAAAGAGCTTGGTGAGCATGATGAAAATGCTGAGATGGAAGAGCTTGAAAAGCGCATAAAATCAGCAGGAATGAGCAAAGAGGCCTTAGCAAAAGTAAATGCAGAACTTAAGAAACTGAAATTAATGTCACCAATGTCTGCCGAAGCTTCAGTGGTAAGAAATTACATAGATACATTAGTGAGTTTGCCATGGAAGAAAAAAACGAAGATCAGTCGTGATTTGGCTGTAGCCGAGCAAGTTTTAGATGCAGATCATTATGGCTTAGAAAAGGTTAAAGAGCGCATTGTCGAGTATTTAGCTGTACAACAGCGGGTTGGGAAGGTAAAAGCGCCTATCCTTTGCCTAGTTGGGCCACCAGGTGTTGGTAAGACATCCCTCGGGCAAAGCATTGCCAAAGCAGTGAACCGTAAATTTGTTCGTATGGCCCTTGGTGGCGTACGTGATGAGGCTGAAATAAGAGGCCACAGACGTACTTACATTGGGTCAATGCCAGGCAAAGTATTACAAAGCATGACCAAAGTAGGCGTCAAAAACCCTCTGTTTTTATTAGATGAAGTAGATAAGATGGGGCAAGACATGCGTGGTGATCCATCGTCTGCTCTATTAGAGGTGCTCGATCCAGAGCAAAATCATACTTTTGCAGATCATTATGCAGAAGTTGAGTACGACTTATCTGATGTTATGTTTGTGGCCACGGCTAATAGTATGAATATTCCGGCTCCGCTGCTGGATCGTATGGAAATTATCCGCCTAGCGGGCTATACAGAAGATGAAAAGGTCAACATTGCTGAACGTTACTTGTTGCCTAAACAATTAAAAGCACATGGATTAAAGTCATCAGAAATCAATATTGGTGAAGATGTAATTCGTCATATAGTACAGTACTATACGCGTGAAGCAGGGGTAAGACGTTTAGAGCAAGAATTGGCTAAGTTATGTCGCAAAGTAGTTAAAACATTACTGCTTAGCAAGACAGATGCCAGAAAGTATCATCGCGCTGATGATGGTGTTGATTTTAACCCAATTGAAAAAGTTGACGTCACGGTAGATAATATTAGTGATTATCTGGGTGTCTATCGTTATGATTTTGGCGTAGCAGCGAAGGAAAATCAAATCGGCCAAGTAACAGGCTTGGCATGGACTTCAGTTGGAGGTGAGTTACTCACCATCGAAGCCGTTGTGCTGCCTGGTAAGGGCAAAATGATAAAAACAGGCAAGCTTGGCGACGTCATGCAAGAATCACTGGAGGCAGCAATGAGTGTTGTACGCAGCCGTGCTGCACGTTTAGGCATCCCTGAAGATTTTTATGAGAGTAAAGATATTCACATTCACTTACCAGAAGGCGCCACACCAAAGGATGGTCCAAGCGCAGGTATTGGGCTTACTACTGCACTGGTTTCTGCATTGACAGAGATCCCAGCACGTGCAGATGTTGCAATGACAGGGGAGATAACACTTCGTGGAGAGGTGCTAGCAATTGGCGGCTTAAAAGAAAAGCTACTTGCTGCACATCGAGGTGGTATAAAAACAGTTCTGATTCCTGAGTCTAATGTTAAAGACCTGACAGAAATTCCCGATAACATTAAAAGTCAACTGAGTATTCATCCAGTGAAAAGCATAGATCAGGTGCTCGAATATGCTTTAGAGACCTTGCCAAAACCTTTAGAAGTAGGCCCTAAAGAGGTGTCAGCTGCTGTATCAGATTCAACCGCTACTGGTAAAACAGTCATACGACACTAGTTGAATTGTAATTTAACTTCTTTTTTATAATAAAGCGTCAAAATAGCGCGGAAACCCTTGACAGAGGCTTTTGTCGCTTGTTATAAAGGCATAGCAGGATTGGCCTGCTATCTTAATATCTTAGAGGGGATTACTGTGAATAAATCAGAATTAATCGATCAGATTGCAAAGTCAGCAGACATTTCTAAAGCGGCTGCAGGTCGTGCACTCGATGCAGCAACAGATGCTATTACTAAGTCACTTAAAAAAGGTGATTTAGTGACTTTAATTGGTTTTGGTACATTTTATGTAGGTAAACGTGCTGCGCGTAATGGCCGTAACCCTCGTACGGGCGCTACAATCAAAATTAGTGCTGCAAACTCACCTAAATTCAGGGCTGGTAAAGCACTGAAAGATGCTGTAAACTAGCGCACTTTCTTGGTTAAGCAATTAACCATAATTGCACTGCTAGTTTTATAGAATATCGTTTGTAAAGTGATGCAGGGTGCTTAGCTCAGTTGGTAGAGCGTCGCCCTTACAAGGCGAATGTCAGCGGTTCGACCCCGTTAGCACCCACCAAAGCTTTTTAAACATTTGCCATAGAATAAATAAAGAGTGCTTAAATGAAGCGCTCTTTATTTTTTGAATTAGGACTAGTAGTAAACACAAGTTAACTGGAGTGGTAGTTCAGTTGGTTAGAATACCGGCCTGTCACGCCGGGGGTCGCGGGTTCGAGCCCCGTCCACTCCGCCAATAAAACTAAGTTGCTAGTATAAGTAATTTAGCCAAAAAAGCCTCGCAAACTGCGGGGCTTTTTTTATGACAATGAATTCTTGTTGATTAAAAGACGCATTATGAGTAATTAAATGATATTATTTGGCATCAAAGAATAATATTAAATTATCGCAATGTATTGAATTGAAAGGACCATCATTGGAAACATTTGAAGTGTTGAAAGGTATCATCGTTGAAAAGTTTGATAAAAATCCAGATGATATAACATTAGAATCAACTCTAGAAACACTGGAAATCGATTCATTAGATGTGTTTGATATCATTTTTGAAGCGGAAGAAAAATTTGATATCACTGTGCCTAACGAAGATGTAGCCGTGAATAAAGTTGGCGATGTTGTTGCCCTTATTGATCGTATACGAGCTCAAAATAAATAAAACATGTCAAATCGTCGTGTTGTTGTCACAGGAATTGGCGCTATAACCCCTCTGGGTAATCACCCTGAAGTGCTTTTTCAAAATCTGATGCAAGGCGTGTCTGGGATACGTTATTTAGAAACATCATTTGTTGATACGTTGGATTGTAAACTTGCTGCATGGATTGAAGACTTTGATCCACTTGCCTATTTTTCAAAAAATCAAGCTGCTACGATGGATAGGACTACGCAGCTATCTGTAGCGGCATCAAAAAATGCAATAGAAGACGCTAAACTGGAACTGGCAACTGAAAACTGTGAGCGTATTGGCGTGTACTTGGGTAGTGGTATGGTTGGTGCCAATTCAATTGAAGAAGGTTATTCTCGGCTTTTTGTTGAACGTGCAAAGCGATTAAAGCCTTTTACTGTTTTGATGTCTATGAATAATGCTGCGAGTGCACAAGTGGCTTTAGATTTTGGTTTATTAGGGCCAGACATTACCTTTTGCACTGCTTGCTCATCATCTGCTGTTGCTATAGGAGAGGCAGTAAAACAAATTCGTCATGGTTATACAGATGTGATGTTAGCAGGTGGCGCAGAGTCTTTGCTTACGCATGGTACGATGAAAGCATGGGAAGCTTTACGTACGCTTGCCAATGAAGATGAAGCTAATCCTGAAGCTTCTTGTAAACCATTTTCATTAGACCGTACTGGATTAATCCTAGGTGAAGGTGCTGCCATGTTTGTGATTGAGGAAATGGACCGAGCCGTGGCTAGAGGGGCTCATATTTACGGTGAGATTATTGGATATGGAACGAGTAATGATTCGGCACATATTACACAGCCTTCTGTCGATGGACAGGTGAGGGCAATGCAACATGCATTAAAAGATGCAGCAATTGATGGCAGTGAAATTGACTATATTAATGCACATGGTACTGGTACAAAGTTGAATGATGCAGTAGAAACGGAAGCAATTAAAGTAGCAGTTGGTAGTAAAACGCCCGTTAGTTCAACGAAGTCCATGCATGGACATTTAATGGGTGCCTCTTCTGCAGTTGAGTTCTCTGTTTGTTTAATGGCTATCAAACACCAAGCAATACCACCTACTGCTAACTTAGCAATACCAGATCCGGCTCTTGATTTAGACTACGTACCTAATGTGGGTCGTGAAAATGTGAAGGTAGAGACTATCATGTCAAATTCATTTGCGTTTGGTGGTACTAGCGGTGTATTGATAGCTCGCAAGGTCTAGTTTTAATTAATATTTAAATGTTTTCATATAAGATGTTGGTGTTGCGCATGGTCTGTATTTAATGCAAACCAAACATTTATGAATCGACTCATTTCCAAGTTGGTTTTTAGGAATAAATTAGCCTGTTTGTTTATGTTAGTAGACTAGTTAAATGTCTTTTCTTTTGCCTAAAAGATGAAAACTCTGCCTTTAAGCTTGTTTTTTCGTTTCATTGCTAACAATTAATGATAGGTAAAGTAATTATCCCAAACTGCATCTAGCACTTGCGTCGCTTTATGGGGCGGAATGGCTTCATAATGTTCCTCAGGTATTAATTTGACTAAGCCAAGTTTTAATAACTTTTGTAATGCGTCATCGATTTCAAAGTCAAGAGTTTTGTGTTGTGTGCACTCAAACCAGTTTTCAATTTCTTGATCAAGTTCTAGAGCGCTAAGTGGTTTTCCAGCTATGCATAGAAAATAATAAGCTAGTATCGCTTCTTTACATTCTTCTTCTTCCGCTGCATCGATGAGCCGATGAAACACGCCCATATTATTATCCAGATTTTTAAAGTAGAGGTTATCGGCAAGTGTTTTCATAAATCGAATTTTACGATTTTTGAAATTGTTAAACTGTTTCCATAAAAAACCACCCAGCGTGCCAAATCCAATCGCTAAAGCGAGCAGGTTTGTTTGATTTAATTCAACAGGCTCGTCTCGCATACCTAGCCAAAATGCGATAAGTGAGCCACTTAACAATAGCGTAGTCCCCAGTTTAGTTGCTAGCATGATAATGCCGCCTATTGTAGCTGGCACACCTATCATCATCTTATCAATTAATTTCATCCCAACTTCCGTATTTGGGAATAGCATCTCAAGGTCATTACGTGGGATATTCTGGAATAGTTTAACGATGATGGAGCCAGGCTCAAAGTACAGTTGTTTGCGTCGCTTCTGGCTGAAGTAGCTATGCGGTTTGAATTTAACAATAACAACAACACGATCATAATTAATGAAGGTAATGTTTTGTTTACGCAGGCCAAAAAAGCTAACCAAAGTTTCTTGTCTGACAGATTCGCCACGTCGAAAAAATAAGACTTGTTCAAAGTCATTAAAATCAACATTCAGCTTAATATTAAATAATGACTCTTCAGATATTGCTTGTTTAACATCTGTTTCCGTTATTTTTTCAAAATTTGCTTTATCTAATAGCGCATTTAATGCCTCAAAAAGTCGTTTTTCTTTCTCTAATAGCGCATCTTTGTTTGTATTAAAAACCTGATATGTATCTGCATCTGGATTGACTGGCGCATAGCAGTCTTTCAATGTTTCTAAAGATTGATGAAACTCATAGTGATAGATATGTAATAGCAAGTCACATACTTGTTTAAATAGATTGGTTTCCTCTTGGGTTAACGAGCCTTCATTCACTAGTAGCTGGATAATATCGCTTCTGCTATAGGGTATAAAGCGTGCATTTTTTAACGCTAATGGAGGATTTATCATATTATTAAACACCAATGCCAATGATTTCTCTGAGCGTATAGCCAACCAAATAGGCCATACCCGCTGCAGCTCCTCCTGTTAATAGAGTGCTCAATCCAGCACGAAATGGTGGTTGATTAAGCACAATACTCTTTAAACTGCCAATTAAAAAGAACATTAGGCCAGCAATGCAGGTACTTAAGGCAAATTGATGTTTTTGTTCAAAGGTTGGCACTAAAAAAGGGGTTAATGGCATGATGCCAACGAGGATAAACGCAGTGAATGTTGATGCTGCTGATTTAACGGGATTTTGATCGATTTTTTGTAACCCATATTCTTCTGTCAGCATGGTGTCAATCCATAGCTGTTTGTCTTTAGTAATGGTATCTACAATCTGTTCGAGCACCTCACCTTCAAATCCTTTTTGCATGTAGATTTGTCGAATTTCTTCACGCTCGCCAGAAGGAACATGTTCAATATGCTCTGATTCAATCCGGCGGATATTATTATTGAAGTCTACTTGTGCCTTAATCGATTCATAGTTACTAATTGCCATACTAAAGGCATCTGCAATGAGGTTTGCAAGACCTAAAATGAGCGCGACACTAGATGGAAAGTGTGCACCAATTGCCCCAGTGACAACGGCAAATGTGGTTACGCACCCATCTATACCACCTAAAACAGCATCGGACAAGATGCTTTGTTTTGGTTTGGTTTTGAGTCGCTCGTTGATGGCATCAGGGCTATGATTAGCTATCAACTCTTGTAAATTTTTATGTTTCATCAATTTGGAATTAACTCTAAGTCAATAAATCTAGTTTCTATAAATTTGAGATTGCTTGTTCTAATAAATTGCAGATCTTGATTTGGTTAGTGGGGTGGGTAACACTATCTGTACTCCAGATATGGCTAGCACCAGCATTTTTCATACTTAGGTGAATCTCTTCTCCAAATAAGGCGTGCGTTACTAGAATATTAACCTCTGCTGCATTTTGCAGTAAACATAGCTTGATTGTCTCAATGATTGTTTGCCCGCTGCTGGCAACGTCATCTACGACAATCACTTGGCGTTTTTTTAAATTTAAATTAGGTAATGTGATGTTGACTTGTTTGTCCCCAGTACGTATTTTTTGACAGACTCCATATTCCCAACCATTTGGGTTTGCAACTGCTTTCACCCATTGTTCTGCTTCACTGTCTGGTGCTAGCAAAACAGGCGCTTTGAAACGCTGCGATAGAAATGTTGCCATGAGTGATGTTGCACTGAGGCTAATTGCATTTTTTGCTGGTACTGCTTGTGATAGATGCTGAATCCGATGTAAATGGGGGTCTACAGTGATAATATTTTCAAATAGGTTTGCAAGAAATTTACCGATGATGGTTTGACTAACTGCTTCGCCGGCATGAAAAGCAATGTCTTGACGCATATAACAGAGATATGGGGTAACGAGAGTTAACGTTTTTACTTCAAGTTTTTTTGCGGTTTCAGCTGCCAATAATAGTGCAATTAACTTTTCATTAGGGTCATTAAGGCTGCAATAGATAATGATATGCGCTGGCAGATTCTGGGGTAGTGTTAATTTAATCTCACCATCTGGAAAACGATGAATATTAATGGTTTGACATGTAATATTCAATGCATTTGCTAATTGCTGAGATTGTTCTATTTGATCAACAAAGCAGAGTATCGTTTTAGGTGAAATCATCATTGCTTTCATTAGAATTCTACATAAGCTTTTGGAATTTCCTCTACTTTTCCAATCGAGTAACCATTGTTCCGCAGCGCTAGCTCCTTCGAAAATTCAAAGTCAGCTGGAAACTCAGAATAGATGCGATAGAGTGAATCGCCTTTTTTAACATTATCACCAAGTTTTTTAAATAAATCGACTCCAGCACCTTTATCCATTGGTGCACCTGCAAAGCGTGCTATATGCGCCATTTGTAAATTATCAATATTAACGATAACACCTTCTGCGGGAGCTAGTACATCGTAAGTCAGTTTACCTAACTTAAATTGCATGCGCTGTTCTCCTTGAGCAGTGATGATGGTGTTCATCATTGTTAGTGCACGGCCAGAATCTAAAATGTCTCTTGCAATAGAGAATCCTTGGCCGCCGCGGACATCAGGATCGAACTCTAAAATTCGGCCCGCGAGGCGTAGTGACTTTTGCCTTAAATCATTCGGTGCACTTGGCGCATTTTGTAATACTTGCATGACATCACGACATTCTAATACTGGGCCTATACCAGAGCCTATTGGCTGACGGCCATCTGTGATGATGACTTCCATATGAATATTAAGTTGGTCTGCTACAAACTCGAATAGTTTACGTAATCGTTGTGCTTGTCGCATGTGTCGAACCTTAGCTGATGGGCCTACTGGGATGTCAATCAGCAAATGTGTTGCACCAGCTGCCAGCTTTTTAGAGAGAATAGATGCAACCATTTGTCCAATCGAATCAATACCCAAAGGACGCTCAACAGCAATCAAAATATCATCAGCAGGCGATAGGTCAGCTGTGCCGCCCCAAGCAATGCATGCGCGATGTTTTCGGACGATATCATGTAGTTCTTCTATATCTAACTCAACATTGGCAAGCACTTCCATCGTGTCAGCTGTTCCAGCAGGTGACGTAATCGCGCGGCTTGATGTTTTAGGCATCAACATACCATGCGCTGCTACAATCGGTGTTACAAGCATGGAAGTACGATTGCCAGGAATACCACCGATACAATGTTTATCTGCTACTAATGATTCACGCCAATCAAGCTTTTTTCCTGCATCCAGCATAGCGCGTGTTAAATAATAAACTTCGTCCCTATCCATGTCTGTTTGTCCAGCAGCAACCAAAAATGCAGCGATTTCTGTTTTTGAATAGCGCATTGCTGTAATGTCACCAATGATATGGCTGAAATCGTTTTGATTAAGGCGCTCACCCTCTATTTTACGTCTGACCGCATTCATGGATAGTGGTGCTTCTGCGTGCTCTATACTAACTAAACGGCCTTCCTCAACATCTAGTTTGGCAAAGGCTTCTTCAGATAAACCCAATTCAGATGGTTTCACAATACTATGATCGTCCACAACATTAAGTACAGCCAGGATGCGCTGACCATTTACTCGAATCTCTACTTTTGATAATGCTTGAAATCCTTCTGCGCGGTATAACGCACATTCCCGATGTAAATAAGCGACATTTTCTCGATAGGTGTCAATGCCTAGCCTGCGCACACGTAATGTATTGCAGGGCTGATTCGTTTTTTTTATATTAGCTTTGTATTTCATATGAATATCAATTCATTTAAAAAATTGTTTATTACCATGGCAGTATAAAGCGTCTTACAAAGCTGCCCAAACCCGTTTTATTACCGCGTTGGCTATCAACATCTACTATGACTTGTCCTCCACCCGCTGGGCTAATATATGCTGTACTTAAGTAGATGTTAACAACATCAATCTCACTATCAATATAAAAACGCGTATCTTTTTGCATGGCGATTAGTCGTTCTGGCGGTAGGCTGGCGGTTTTACTATCTGCTTCTATCACTTCAGCTCTACCTTTAGCCATTAATATTAATTTGCCAGGGCCTGTTGCCTGAGAATAAATCATTTTTCCAAGTAGGAGTGATGAGGCGCGCATGCTAATCAATGTTGAAAGTTCTATACTTTCACTCATTCCCACAAAATGGTGAAAATCAAAAATAACTGATTCGTCTTCGTCAAGCGACCACTCAAAAAACTCCATCCCTTGTGTTGCCGTACAGCTAACGTTACCATCACCTTGTTTAATAATGATTTTGTTCATTGCGTATGAACCGTGAAAAAAGCGTGCAATTGGCGCACGAAATGGTTGTGGAATGCTAAATCTTGGCGCCTTGCCTCGGCATTGGTAGCGTCGGGATATGTAGTAGTGTTGATTATGGTTGTCAGCAATTAAATACTGGTGACCCGTTGGCATGATTGTCGATGGTGCTTGCTGGTGTGTGCTTTCTGTATTGCCAAGCGTAACAAAAGTGCCTGTGTTCTGATTAAAGCTAACGCGAGCAAAGACATACAGCAAGCTCTTTAAGCAGACAAATGCAAATACGAAAATGGTCAATTGATGCATTGTTTGCATGTAATTAATGGTCCACCACAATGTATTTTGTGCCTGTTCATTTGCATCTAGAATAATGCCCAACCCTTTTTGATGAGCGGAATCAACAATTTGCAGTGCTTCGGTTTTACTCCGATTGATGCTTGCCTTAAACTCCTGATCATACTTTTCGGTAATTGCTATTAGTTTACTGAGTATGTTTTTTCGTAAATTTTTATAAGCTTTATTAGTCGATTTTTGAGACTCTTTCACACCGATATCTATAGCCCATCCTATTAAGGGCACATCAGTATTTACATCTTCAAATACTAGCGATTCAGGCATGATTTGATCGAATGTTTCGATCATTTTTTCAGATAGTTTTATATTTTCCCACTGCGTTGCCTTGTTGTAGATATCCCGCTTGGTAGTTTCTGCACTTAAATGCCAAGAAAAAGCTATATCATCAGCTTTAGTTGCAGTTGAAATAAGTGCATTATCTAAAATGTCATGATCTGCTCCAAAATTGAGTACGTCAGCTGCATGTAGCTGATTAACGGTATGATGAGGAATTAATGCTTCAGTAACATAGAAAAATGGCACTGCTAAAAGCCCTAGAGGCATCCACAACCATAATGTATGCAATGATTTACGTACATTGTTTATCCAACCAAGTTTATTGAAAAGATAAGCGTTTTCAAGTATGCCTTTTACAATCAGTCTTGCTAGGACAGCAGCCATCATGAAAACGAGTATTGGTAGTAAGGATTGTATGGCTGGGTAGTCTAGATTGCTAAACAATATCGGCCAGATAGAGAAAAGGGTAATCAATAA
This sequence comes from Methylotenera sp., assembly GCA_048058875.1. GTDB lineage: Bacteria > Pseudomonadota > Gammaproteobacteria > Burkholderiales > Methylophilaceae. The sequence continues at coordinate 162,771 of JBLLNR010000002.1, forward strand.
AATATATAAAGCAAAAGACCTAGATTGTAGTTTTCCACGCATAGCAAACCATAGGAAAGCGATTTGTGCAGCGATAGCACTATGAATTTGCCAAGCTCCGATTGCGTCTAAGCTGGGAATAAAGGAGAGCATTAATACTGCGTAATTGAATGTAGGGATGCCTAAACCAAATAAGAGCAAGCCCCAGTATCGGCGTCTAATGGTCAGCCAGATAGTTGGTAAGATGAGTATTAAACCAATAAACCAGATAGGTGTCGTGATATGCTGCCAAGTATTGACTGCGAGCGTTGAGTTGACCATTGCCGTAAGCGCGCGATTTGAATACTTTTTGACTATAATTTCTTCAGGCGATGGTGCTGGCTTGGATGTAAGGACTGGATTAAAATTTTGATAGGCAGTTTCAGACTGCTTAGACTTAATGACTTCAGCTCTATATTCAATCAGTGCTTTATTGTAATTTGCCAACGCGATTATATATTTTGGTAAGTTTTTAGAGTGGGCAGCGTTTTTACGTACTAGTGGTGGGCACACTTTATCATGGGCAATCCACCCAGCTATGGCCAAATATTTGACGTATTTTGTGCTATTACAGATATTCAATAACTTCTGTTCATCTTTAGTTAATTGCTGCGGTGCTTTTGGTAGGCTTGGAGGTTTTGATAAGCCAGGATAAGGCGGTAGAGACTCAAATCGATCAGGTTTTATTTCATAATGAGCAGGTGTTTCAGTCGTGTCACTTAGTTGATATAAGCTCAAATCAAATAGGAATGGTGTTAATGAAAGCAGTAAAACAAACTGGCCTAATCCGAATAATTTCTTTTCACTGCTTGATTCTGCATGCGCTAGGCTTTTGGTTAATCTAATAAAACGTTTTCCAATTAAATGTAGAAAAAAAGGCTGCATGCTATTTTTTACGCTTAATTTCCAATGCCTTTTGCCATCAATGTAGCTAATATTGGGATGATGCATAGCAAGGCAAGTTCAAAGCGTTTAATGAGTATGATCTTTTGCGGCAGCGTAGTGAACCTAATTTCGTTATGCCGATTTTTGAGTAGGAAGCGAGTTGGAAAAAGCGATATCAACGCAATAAACAGAAACAAACCAATTTTGATATGAAAAATAGGATTGCGTTGATAGAAAGTACTCGGTTTCCCTACGACGAGCCATAAAAAGAGCCCAGCTCCCAATGTTAAAACTGCACCCACCGCATACAAGCCATCAATTTTAACGAGTTTTTTGATGGTGCTGACTTTTAAAGGAGAGCTTAGTAGGAGGTTTTCTACGATCAACATCGAAGATAGCAAAATAACTCCCATAAAATGTAGATATCTGATGATTGCTTCTTCCATCGCTTAATCTCCAATAACAATGCTATATCTTGCTAGCAAGTTGTAGCGCGCGAATTATATTTAAACGTTATATGCAACACTAACAGGCAATGAACGCTTAATCAATAATACTTGACGATTCAACACAGCTTGGTTTTAATGGTTAAGGATACATTTAAGTTTTCCAGAACGATGTGTATACCCACTTTAAAATGAATAGTGCTATTCCAAATGAATACAATTAAAAACCTTATCGCTCAAGAACAGTTATTCCCAGCATTTGAGCAAGAAGTCTTACCACATTATGAACAACTAGCGACTTTTCTGGCAAATAAGCATGAAAAAAAACAAAGTACATTGCTGGTCGCTATTAATGGCGCACAAGGAACAGGAAAGTCGACAATGGCACTATTCCTAAAAGCTCTGTTAAAAAAACAAAGCAAACAGACAGCGGTTATTTCTATTGATGATTTATACCATACGTATCAAATACGTAAAAAACTAGCGACAGATATTCATCCTTTGCTTGTTACACGTGGAGTGCCGGGTACCCACGATATAGCATTGGGTCAGCTTATTATTCAACACTTACAAAATGCCAAACTAGGAGAAGTCGTTCAAATACCTGCTTATGATAAAGCTGTTGACGATCGTATGCCTCAGACAGAGTGGCCCAGTGTTTCTGCACCAATCGATATTATCTTACTGGAAGGATGGTGCGTTGGTGCAAGACCAATGATGGAGGTAGATTTACAGAATCCAGTTAATGAACTCGAGGCAGAAGAAGATAAGGATTTAATCTGGCGCCACTATATTAATCAGGAACTTAAAGACAGTTATCAAGGTTTTTTTAGTCAGTTTGACTTGTTAGTCATGTTGAAAGCACCGAGTTTTGATTGTGTGAAGGAATGGCGTGCATTGCAAGAAGAAAAGTTGGCAAGGAAAATGCTGGTTAGAATGTCAGATAAGCAAACCAATGGAAATGGTAAAGTTAATGCACCATTTAAAGGATTAATGGATAGTCACGCACTAAATCGGTTCATGATGCATTATGAACGCCTAACTAAACACATGCTGGAAGAAATGCCACAGCGCGCAGATGTGCTGATTACACTTCAGCAGGATCATACAGTTCAATCAGTTGATTACAAAGCATAATGGAGAATAATGAATAGGCAGCTGGTTGTTTTTAGTGACCTAGACGCAACCTTACTTGATCATTACAATTATCGCTTCGATGCTGCAAATGCGGCCTTGGAAAAACTAAAGCAATTTAATATACCGTTGGTTTTAAACTCCAGCAAAACCAAACTCGAGATGCAAAAAATCCGGCATCAGTTGCATAACCAACATCCTTATATTGTAGAAAACGGTACAGCATTAGTCATTCCCGCACACTACTTTCAAAATGAAGCAGAAGAAATAGTTAATTTTTCTTCGGAATATTCATCTATTCTGGCCATATTGGAAAGGCTTAAGGCAGAAGGGTTTAAGTTTCGACACTTTAGTGCACTGACTGCAGGTGAAGTGAGTGAGTTAACCAGTTTAAGCGAGGTTGATGCAGAAATGGCAAAAGACCGCTTTGGTAGTGAGCCACTGCTTTGGGATGATAGTGAAGAAAATTTAGTACAATTCACAGCACATATAAACAAAAATCAATTAAAGTTAATAAAAGGAGGGCGCTTTTATCATGTAGTTGGACTATTTGATAAGGGCAGGGCAGTTGAATATGCGCTGCGATTATTTGAAGGAAAATATTCTCCTAATCAGATTCTGTCTATAGGGCTAGGGGATAGTCCAAATGATATACCTATGCTAGAAGCTGTTGATATTGCGATTGTGATTAAGTCAGGTCGTACATCAGAAATGCAGTTGACCAATGCAAACACTATTTTCAGCCAACTAGAGGGTCCAGCTGGCTGGAATGATGAAATGTTAAGATTACTAGAACAAAAAGGAACATAGTCATGGGAGATTTTTACCAAAATGGTGTTATCACAACCTTACACAATTTAAACAGAAGGCCAGTCGAAGAATTAGAAGTAGAACTTAGACAGTTCAGTCAGACACGTCCATTAGCACTTATCTTGCCATCCTTATTCTCTGAGTTGGAAGGGCCAGCACTCAAAAATATTATTGAAGAGTTAAAGAAGGTTGATTACCTCGATGAAATTATCATCGGGCTTGATGCAGCAGATGAAGCACAGTATCGATATGCCCTAGAATTTTTTAGTGTATTACCACAACGTAAAAAAATTCTATGGAACGATGGGCCACGACTTAAGACCATTGATGCAAAACTTAAGTCTGAAGGGATATCACCTGTTGAAAAAGGTAAAGGACGCAATGTTTGGTTTTGTATGGGTTACGCACTAGCCTCAGGTCGCTCTGAGTCTGTTGCCATGCACGATTGTGATATTTTGACTTACAAACGTGATTTATTAGCTCGATTAATCTACCCAGTGGCAAACCCAAATTTTAGCTATATGTTTTGCAAAGGCTATTATGCGCGGCTAGCAGGAGGAAAAATGAATGGTCGGGTGAATCGGCTATTAGTCACACCGCTCATTAGAGCACTAAAAAAAACTTGTGCACCGAGTGAGGTGTTAGATTACTTGGATAGTTTCCGTTACTCATTAGCTGGAGAATTCTCATTTCGGACAGATGTCATCAGCGATTTACGAATCCCTACCGATTGGGGTTTGGAAGTGGGAGTGCTTTCTGAATTGAAACGGAATTATGCGACCAGCCGTATTTGTCAGGTGGATATAGCTGACACTTATGATCACAAGCATCAAGACTTATCAGCAGAAGATGCGAGTAAAGGTTTATCAAAAATGAGCACCGATATTTCAAAAGCGCTATTTAGAAAACTAGCAACGAATGGTGAGGTTTTCTCTACAGAGTCTTTTAGAACGATTAAAGCAACTTACTACCGCATTGCCTTGGATTTAATTGTTACTTATCAGAACGATGCCATGATTAATGGCCTTAGTTATGATCGGCACAAAGAGGAGCAAGCTGTAGAAACCTTTGCACAATGCATTATGGCTGCTGGCAACTCATTTCTCGATAACCCGATGGATACGCCTTTTATCCCAAGTTGGAACCGTGTTATCAGTGCACTACCTAATTTGCAAAAAGAGTTTTTAGCTGCCGTCGATGCTGATATGGAGCAATATCAATAAATGACGAAGGAGTACCCACAATATAGTGAATTACATCACAAGCTAGTTACACATTTAGAAAAAGTGTATCCAAACAGAGATGTAGCCCATCTTGCACAAACGTTGATTAAAACCATGCACTTAGATGCAGGATATCAAAAACCCACAGCACATCAAAACAATTGGAATGAACAAGATATTGCCTTAATCACCTATGCCGATACTTTGCTCGAGGAGGATAAACATCCATTAAAAGTATTGAGCAATTTTTTACATGTCTACCTCAAAGAAATAGTCAGCATTGTCCATATATTGCCTTTTTTTCCTTATAGTTCAGATGATGGCTTTTCGGTAATTGATTATTTAGCGGTAAATGAATCGCATGGTGATTGGAGCGACATTCGCGCGATCAGCAAAGATTTTAAGTTAATGTCTGATTTGGTTTTAAATCATATGTCGTCACGTAGTTGGTGGTTTGATAACTACAAAAATGGCTTATCTCCTGGAGAGGGTTACTTTTTTGAAGCAGATAAAGACCTAGATACAAGTATGGTGGTCAGGCCGAGAACAAGCCCTTTACTAAATGAGGTTGATACAGTAGACGGCAAGCGTTACGTGTGGTGTACGTTTAGTCCAGATCAGATTGACTTAAATTTTACTAATCCAGAGGTATTGGTTGAGTTTGCCAATATTATTTATGCTTATATGCAAAATGGAATAGAGCTATTTAGATTGGATGCTGTTGCTTTTCTATGGAAAGAGCCGGGTACTAGCTGTATTCACCTGCAAGAAACGCATGAAATCATTAAAGTTTTACGATTGCTGATAGAGCATTACAATCCGAATGCAATTGTCATTACTGAAACCAATGTACCAAATCGAGAAAACTTAACTTATTTTGGTAACGGTAATGAGGCGCATATGATTTATAACTTTTCATTACCGCCACTATTAATTTACACCCTCATTACTGGAAACTGTCGACATTTAAAATCATGGCTAATGAGTATGCCCCCAGCACAAAATGGCACAACATATTTTAATTTTATTGCCTCACACGACGGAATTGGGCTGCGACCACTGGATGGTCTTTTAAATGATGAAGAAAAATATCGGATGTCTGAAACATTAGTCAACTTTGGTGCCAAAATTAGCCATCGCCGTACACAAGAGGGTGAAGATAAGCCATACGAGATTAATATTAGCCTGTTTGATGCATTGAAAGGGAATTTGGATGGCGAAGATGCATATCAAATTGACCGTTATCTATGTGCGCATACTATTATGTTGGCGTTAGAAGGTGTGCCAGCTTTCTATATACATAGCTTACTCGCTACTGAGAACGATTATTCTCGTGTCGAGCATACAGGTAATAACCGATCAATTAATCGATCTAAATGGGATATGAAAGTGTTAATGGGCGCATTAAATAACAAGCAAAGTCATCATCACCGGGTATTTTCAGTCTTGCTAGAGCGAATTAACATTAGGAAAGCACAAGCAGCATTTCATCCAAATGCGACGCAGTTTACATTGCATTTTGGAACGGAAATATTTGCTTTTTGGCGTCAGAGCATAGATAGACAACAATCAATTTTTTGTATTAATAACATCAGCAATAAGCCACAAACAATTCCACTCATTGATATTAATTTAATTGGTACAGACCAATGGTCAGATTTAATTTCTGGGACGCGTTACGATGATCTTCAGCAGGTTGTTGAATTAAAGCCTTATGCGAGTTTATGGCTAAGCAATAAGTAAACTGTTTATATATTATTTGTTGGCTATTCTTGCAGTGTCTCTAAATATGATTCTATTTCCCACTCACAGCCTCCGCAGCCTGTATTGACACCAGTTTTGCGTGATATTGCATCGAAATCATCGCCTTGTTGGTATAGATCTTTGATTTTTTTTCGTGTTGTGCCAGTGCAGTCACAGATTATTTCAGCTAAATTTTCTGTATTATCTATCATTTGTTATTAAATTACACATCAGTTTTTTGACTAGTATTTTAGGACATGCAAATAAAAAATAGTTCAAATCACATCATATCAGTATTTTGGACTTTGATTATGAACTAACTTTTACTTTCCTAAAGAAATTTCCGATGTTGCCTTTGTATAAGCAAAAGCGATAACCTGACGGAATCTAGCAAAATAACGGACATTTATGAATAATCAAAAAAATTGGGATGTTTTCTGCAAAATTGTAGATAACTTCGGTGATATTGGCGTTTGTTGGCGCCTAGCTAGGCAACTTCATACCGAACATGGTTTACAAGTTAGGCTGTTTGTTACTCAGTTGGAGCTTGCGTCCAAAATACTAGTTGGTATCAGTAATTGTACTGAACAGACATATGAAGGCGTATCCATTGTGAGGTGGGATGAAAAAACGATTTTTGCGACATCTGCCGATGTTGTTATTGAAACATTCTCTTGTGAGTTGCCGGAAGCATATCTAACAAATATGGATAACAAAACGGTTTGGGTAAATGTTGATTATTTATCTGCAGAAGATTGGGTGCCTGAGTTTCATGGGTTAAATAGTCAACACCAGCAAGCGAATAGACTGAGACATTTTTATTTCCCTGGATTCTCCAGTGATACTGGTGGCCTTTTAAGAGAGCAGACATTAATCAGCCAAAGAGATAGTTTTCAGCAATCAGAGCAAGAAATACATGATTTTTTTCTGCAATCATTATTTATTGATCATGATCGGCATGGCTTAAAAATTTCACTTTTTAGTTATCAAAATGCACCTGTAGAACAATTTTTACAGACCTTAGCTAAAGAAAATCGAGCAGTCAGTGTTTTTATGCCCATAAGCTATGGCCAGTCAGCTTCATTACTTGGGCAAGATGGTCTAAAAGTCGGAGATGCTATTACAATAGGGGGGCTAACATTACATCTATTGCCATTTTTAAACCAGACGGATTATGACAGGCTGCTATGGGCGTGTGATATTAACTTTGTGCGTGGAGAAGATAGTTGGATTCGGGCAGTATGGGCAGGTAAGCCATTTATTTGGCAGCCGTATTGGCAAACCGATAACGCACATCTGCTAAAGTTAAACGCATTTCTTGATCGATTTTATGGGCAACCTGAGTTTATGAAGATACTATTACGCATACATGAGATGTGGTCTACTGAGCAATTTCAAACTGAAGCATGGCATGAATACTTAACCAACTTACCTGCAATTGCAAGGCTGACTCAACAACAGTCTAACCTGCTGATACAACAAAAGGATTTAGCAACTAATCTTGTTGATTTTTGTGCGAATTTGGCAAAGTAGCGTATAATCCGCGTTTGTTAAATTTTACACACTTTGAATCAATATTATGAAAACAGCACAAGAACTTCGTACAGGTAATGTCGTCATGGTAAATGATGAACCATTAGTTGTCGTCAAATCTGAATATAACAAGTCTGGCCGTAGCTCAGCCGTTGTAAAAATGAAGTTTAAAAATCTTTTAACAGATGCACCAAGTGAAAATGTATACAACGCTACCGATAAGTTTGATGTTGTGGTCTTGGATAAAAAAGAAGTTACCTACTCATATTTTGCAGATCCAACTTATGTGTTTATGGATGCTGAATATAATCAGTACGATGTAGATGCTGAGTTTATGGAAGATGCCTTACCGTTTCTGGAGGATGGTATGCCATGCGAGGTACGATTTTATGAAGGTAAAGCAATCTCTGTTGAGCTTCCTAATATGGTCGTGCGAGAAGTTACTTACACAGAGCCAGCAGTGAAAGGCGACACGTCTGGTAAGGTGCTGAAGCCAGCGAAGTTAGCAACTGGACACGAGATAGCTGTTCCTTTATTTGTCTCACAAGGCGACAAAATTGAAATAGATACGCGCACTGGTGAGTATAGGAATAGAGTCTTAAAATAGAACGTTAGTTTGTTTGGCGTATTGAAAAAGGGTGCAGCTCAGCTAGCACCCTTTTTTGTGAGAGTGAATGCTAAGCTAATTTCTTATTAATTTCCTCTTCAGCAGCAATCCAGAAGTCAATGGCATTGCCCTTAAACTGATGATGTTCAGCAATATAATATGCTGCAACTTCAACCATTTTATAACGCTCTTCTGCGCTGATTTTGCGCGCTTTTGGAATGTCTTTCTTTGTAGCCGTTTTTTTTGCAGCAGGCTTTTTGGTTGTCGTTGTTTTTTTTGCAGTTGTTTTAGTTACAGGTTTTTTCGTCGGGCTAACAGCCATGGTAGTGCTCCTTTGGTAAAGTAAAAGCTGGTGAGGTTTTCGAGGCTTTTGACCTCATAAACTCCATCATATTAAACCGTGCCACCTACTGTCAAGCCATCTATTTTAAGCGTTGGTTGCCCCACGCCAACTGGAACACTTTGACCTTCTTTACCACATGTCCCAACACCACTATCCAGTGCTAGATCATTACCTACCATGCTGACACGCGTTAAAACATCAGGACCATTACCAATTAAGGTTGCACCTTTGACTGGGTAAGTGATTTTTCCATCTTCTATCATATAGGCTTCAGCTGCACTAAACACAAATTTACCGCTAGTGATATCAACTTGTCCGCCACCAAAGTTTGCTGCGTATAAACCTTTTTTCACTGATCGAATGATTTCTTCTGGGTCTTTGTCGCCATTATGCATATAAGTATTCGTCATACGCGGCATTGGAATGTGCGCATAACTCTCTCGCCTTGCATTGCCTGTTGTGGGCATATTCATTAAGCGTGCATTTAATGTATCTTGAATATAGCCTCTTAAAATACCATCCTCAATCAGCACAGTACTATTGGTTGGGTTGCCTTCATCATCCATGCTCAGAGAGCCTCGTCTATTGGCAATAGTGCCATCATCAACAATGGTAATGCCCTTTGCTGCAACTTGCTGCCCAATCATACCAGAAAACGCAGAGCTACCTTTCCTGTTGAAATCACCTTCCAAACCGTGGCCAATCGCTTCATGTAATAAGATGCCTGGCCAGCCAGCACCCAAGACAACAGTCATATTTCCTGCAGGAGCAGGGCGGGCATCTAGGTTGATAATTGCCTGATGTACTGCCTTTTGGGCATAGCTTTGTAAGATTTCATCGCTGAAATAACTGTAGTCGTAGCGACCGCCGCCGCCTGATGTACCTTGTTCACGCCGACCATTTTGCTCAGCAATGACTTGAATAGAAAGGCGAACCAAAGGTCTGATGTCAGCTGCCATCACACCATCACTGCGTGCTACCAATACAACCTCGTATTCAGCGGCGATAGACGCCATTACTTGCTTAACTCTTGGGTCTAATTGTTTAGCATAGTCCTCTATCTTCTCTAGTAATTTTACTTTCGCATCCGCGGATAGTGATGCAATAGGGTCATTTGGTAAATAGAGTGGTTTCGTCTCTGGCGTGATAATTTTATTTGCCGTTTGATTGCCGCCAATGCTGGCAATGGCCTTCGTTGCGTTAGCTGCTTGTTCCAAAGCGGGCAAATTAATTTCGTCTGAGTAGGCAAATGCTGTTTTTTCACCACTCACAGCTCGCACACCAACACCTTGATCAATAGCAAATGCGCCAGACTTTACTTGACTCTCCTCTAAACTCCAGGATTCACTGCGACTATACTGGAAGTACAAGTCAGCATAATCAACTTGATGAGTCATGATATTTCCAAGCACACCTTGTATTGCTGCTGTGTCTAAACCAGTCGGTACGAGCAAAGTTTCATTTGCGGTCTCGAAATGATGCGTTTTTTGTAAAATCGTTTGGTCTATTTTCATGAATGCTTGATTAAAATCCTTGATACTTTTTCAAAACTACTACTATACGCTTAGTTTGTATCGCAGTAGTTAAGTATATTCTTTAAATGTAAGCATGAGTACGATTAAACCGACTTGATTGTTTTGTGTTTAAGTGCGGGTAAACTTTTACGTAAACTCTCTTGATAATGCCGATTGATGCTAGCCATGACAACTCCAGAACCTCTTGGCAGTCTGTCGAGCACCACTCCCCATGGGTCTACAATCATACTATTCCCATGCGTTTCTCTTCCAGATAGGTGATAGCCGCCTTGTGCTGGTGCTATAACATAACATAAGTTTTCGATAGCGCGCGCGCGAACCAAGGTTTCCCAATGTGCTTTACCTGTGGTATCTGTAAAGGCGGAAGGCACAACAATAATATCAACTTCACCCATTGCTCTATATAGCTCTGGGAATCTAAGGTCATAACAGGTCGAGAGGCCAATTTTGCCGTAAGAGCTATCAACAACTATAATCTTATTGCCAGCCTCTATTGTGTTTTCCTCATGATAGTGTTCTATACCGAGGTCAAGGCCAAATAAGTGAATCTTGTCATAGCGAGCAATTTGTTCACCTTTTTCATTGTATACCAGGCAACTATTACGTACTTTATTGGGATCTTTGCTCACAAGAGGGACCGTGCCACCAATCAATAAGATTTTGTGTTTCTTCGCCATCTTAGAAAGAAAACGCTGAATCGGACCATCACCTTCTTTTTCCCGCACGCTCACTTTGTCTGTGTCGTGTGCGCCTACAATACAGAAGTATTCAGGTAAAACGACAATCTTTGCACCTTGTTCGGACGCAATTTTAATCAGTCGCTCTGCTTCAATTAAATTAGAAGATACACTTGGACTTGAGGCCATTTGAATGCCTGCTACTTTAATCATATTGCTTGTTTTCTGGTTTGTTTTCTTTGATGGCATAGTCGTTTTACTGAGCGTTTAATGGTGAAGGAGAAGGTTTCTTTGTTTCGTTTTCTTTTGTCGCGCCAACTTCAACTGGCTTATCCCATGTGCCAGTGATTACATATTCACTTTGGGCGATTTTGTTTAATGGGTCTTTCAATATTTTTTGTGCGACAAACGCTGCTGCACCTGCGATGGGGCCACCAGCAAGTGCAGCTAAGGATAGTGTGTCACTGATATGTGGAACTACTTTTACTCGGAGATTTTGCGTTTCATTATTTAAATTGATATCGCCTTTAATCTCAGTTTCAGCTGCTGGTCCTGTCATGAAAAAGTCATCACTATGCATAACGCCATTTTCAATCTTGGCCGTTGCACTAATGACATCGAATGCAAATCCTTCACTGAATAAGTCTCGGAAATCTAAACTTAGACGTCGAGGTAAACTTTGCAAAGTCAATAAACCGAGTAATCTGCCTACACCTGGTTGTATTTTGATAACCTGACCTTTAGAAGCGCCTAAAGTAAAAGAGCCATTAAGACCATATTTTTTAAATTGATGTGGACTACCAGGCCATTGCAACTTACCTGAAATAAGCGCTACGCCACCTTTTATCGTATCTGGTTGACCAAATCGTTTCAATGTTTTACCAATATCATTGGCAGCAAGTGAAAACTCTAAATTAGTATTAGGATTTCTGGTCCAGTTGTGCCATCGTCCCTCTGCAAGCAGAACATCGTCTGGATTGCTGATTTTTAACTGTTCAATTACCCAATCGTCGTTCACTTCAAAAGCTTTTAGTTCCAACATACCTAGCGCCTTTTCACCTAGCTTGAAGTCTTCTGCTTGAATGTCCAGTGCTGGATATTTTTTATTTAATTTTTTTATTTCTCTATCTTCTGATTTATCTTCTTCCTTGATGTTGCTTGCTGGAATGTGTAACTTTTTCAGGTTAGCAATCATTTTGCCAGTTTCTTCAGTTGTTTTTGCCGCGTACCACTCAACATTTCCAGCTATTTCCTGACTATTAATATTGAGCTGTAGATAATTGCTCTTTGGCGTTGATTCAATACTAATAGCGTTCAAGGTACGATTGAAAATCTCTAGTTGTCTGATAGAGATGTCAGCGGTATCGATTTTAAGCGAGCTTGATAGCTTATCTGTGTTTGCCGTTTTTTCGTTAGTCTTGCTGAATAAATCCATCCATTCATCACCATTGATATAGTCGAACTCACCATTTAACGATAAGCCAGATTTGTCAGGCAATCTGGCTGAGGTGTTAATTGCAATATTTCCGCGATCAAACATTAAATCGCCATTTTTTTCATTACGTAAAAAGAGTGCAGAAACAGCGTTGTTATAATTCAATTCAATCTGATCTTGCATAGGAGTAGATTGAACCTTTGTGACGACTAACTTAGCTGCTTGTTCGCTACTTTTACCTATTGGTGCAGGTAAATTTATAGCAAGACCTTTTAAATCTGAGCGAACTTGCATATTAATGACTGGTTTTTTAATCGCAATGTCGGCAGACCAGTTTGTACTGCCTATAAGTGCTTGCGTAATCATGTTTGATGCAAAATCCTTGACGCCAGTATCTGTGACGGTGCCATTCGCAGCAATATTAATCGTTTGGTCAGATGCTGTATTGAGATTGAATTGTACAGGGCCACCTAATATTTCAGCTCGAATAAGCTCAGCATTGATACCAGATTGGTCAAAATTAAGTTGACCAGCTAGGTTGCTGATTTCTGGTAGACCCATTCTTTCATTAGCGAACATTAAGCCATTTTGAATAGTATATTGGCCTTTGTAGGAAGCAGCCTCAATATTGTTTAATGGGATGTTAAGGTTTAAATTGAGCTTACCGGTGCCTGCGGCTTTCAAATCATCTGTGAAGCCTAATGTCACCTGTTTAACTGGGCTGCTGTTGATGAAATCAATACCATCCGCCGTAGGTCCTTCGGCCAAAGCTTCGATAATGAGTGTCTGATTATTTTTTCCATAGGTGTTCAGTTCAGGGATAGATGCTTTTCCTTTGATAATTTTAATACCGTAGATATTGCCTTTATCGGCATTTAGTTCCATGCTGTTGCCCTCAAATAGCATATCTAAAGCCACGCCTTGAATTTTCGGCCAGCTTTTCCCATACTCCAATACAGCATCGCTGATTCTGGCAGTGACTTTAAAAACACCTAGATCTGGGTCGGGCTTATTCCTTTTGTCAATATATGGGAAGTCTTCCAGATGACCTTTAACAGTTAATCGAATATCATTTGCCTTGCCGGATAAAATTGAGTTGTCTAACCAACGCATCGTGTCTTTGCCCATAATCAATGGGTAATAAAAAGGCGCAAATTTGGCATTGCCTTCATCAAATTTACCACTTATATCTATATAACCACCTTTTATACCATTCATATCATAGCTGGCATCAATCGTCCCATGTATATGTTGATTTGAAAAGGTGATGTTATTTGCAACAATCTTTAATCTACCTTTGTTTGACCAGGTAACTTTTCCAGTGAGTCTTTGTAATGGTAAAGGCCAGCGTAGAATGCCAGCTAGATTAATAGCTGCATTTTGCGTTTCTAAAGAAATTGTTCCATAATCTTCGTTGGCATCAATCTGACCAGATAAGCGATTGATGCCTGGTATATTTTGATATGGGTTAACACTTAGATTGTCAAAGGTAGTGGCAAATCGGTAGTGGTTTGGTTTGGTAGGATTGCCTTGTAGGCTTAATGCTAATGCACTAAGTTTGCCTTGTGGGGATAGCGAATTCAATACTTCATTGAAACGGTCTGGAATTGTAACAACTTGCTGTAGCTTTTTAAGAAAGTTCAAATTGAAGGTGTTTAATTTTAATGAGGCATTAATCCATGGTTCGTCATCTTTGGTTGTATAAGAGACAAAACCAGATCCTCCTTCAATATTTAACTCATTTTCTGCATTCAGTTTAATGTTTTGTGCTGTAAGTGTTGTTGTGTTTTTTGCTTTTTCCCATGAAAGTGTTCCAGAAAATAAGTTTGCGCTGAAGGGTTCTTTGTCTTTACTTATTCTGCCTTTTACATTTTTTAGATCAATATCTGCTTTTACTTTATCTAGCCGAGCATCTGAGAAGTCTAGTGAAATGGAAGCATCACCACGTCCACTTTGCAGATCGATTGGATAATCCAACCACTGTTTCCAAGTGGCTAAATCAATGTTTTTAGTTTCTATATTAGCCATTCCCTTCCAGGATTTTATTTTACTGATATCACGACCAAAGAAGCTACCATTTATGATGAATGGCTCTTTTGTGCCAGAAGATGGTAATGCGGATATAGTATATAGATGTTGTCCAAATATCTTACGCCAAGCTGGATTCCTAAGTGTCAAATTTGCGTTATTTAATGATAGCGGTGGCGCTTGGCGCAAGTCATCTTGCCAAACAACTGTGGCATTTTTGATTCGAATATGAGCTTGGCTCAGAATCCAATTAGGAAAGTCAGGGCTGCCTTCACCGCCAATTGCTATACCCGCTATGTAAAGGTATCCATCTGTAGTTCGTTGTATCTTGAGTGTTGGATCACTGATTGAGATGTATGACAGGTGCGGTTGTAAGGTAGGTACACTGAACCATGAAAACGTGCCTTTGACGTTGTTTAGGTGCAAAGCAGAGCTATTTCCTTTGTCATAAATGTCAATTTCACTGATAATTACTTGGGGTGAAATACCATCCCATCCAGTCATGATATTACCTATGGTCGTTTTCAATCCAATTTTTTCTGTTATTTTCGATGCAATGTCGTCTTTATAAGCGTCAATATTCGGGAAAACCACGAAGCGAACTATCGCTGCTGTGATAATCATTAAAGACAATATGAGTAATATTGCATAGATGAGCCAACGAAATGTTTTTTTTATGATTATCACGATTGTTTAAGTTTAGATGTTGCTGTTGCGTGTGTTTAACATTAATAGAAGATTTTACTAGACTTTGGACTACAAAACAGCGAATAAATTCTTATTTAATAGACTTTAATAACTTTGTTCACAAACACTCTTTTTATCTATTAGCTCAGTTTGCTTTAGAATATCGTCTTTCAGCAACTCTTACTGGCAGTACCGTCTTGATTCAATTTAAAAATATAACAATTGCGCGTGGTATAAAAGTTTTAGTCGAAAATGCTTCATTGCAGTTACACCCAGGCCATAAAGTCGGCTTAACAGGCGCAAACGGGACTGGTAAGACTAGTCTCTTTGCAATGCTGAGAGGTGAGTTGCATGTTGAGAAAGGGGATTTGGAAATCCCAGCTAATTGGTCGATTGGATATGTCGCACAAGAGACACCAGCTTTGTCTTTATCTGCTATTCAGTTTGTGTTGGAGGGGGATGAAGAGTTAACACAGATTGAAAAAACGCTGTTAAAAGCAGAAGAAAGTAATGATGGAACATTGATAGCAGAGTTGCATGCACGTTTGTCAGATATTGGGGGCTATGCAGCGCGTGCACGTGCTGCAGAGTTGATGCATGGTTTGGGTTTTCAGCAAGAGAAATTAACACAACCAGTTTCATCATTTTCTGGAGGTTGGCGAGTACGTCTCAATTTGGCCAGAGCGTTAATGTGCCGATCGGATTTATTACTACTCGACGAACCGACTAACCATTTGGATTTGGAAGCTGTTATTTGGCTGGAAGGCTGGCTTAAAAGTTATAACGGTACACTATTACTTATTTCTCACGATAGGGATTTTTTGGATGCGATCGTTAGCCATATTGCGCATATTGAGCATCAAACACTGACTTTGTATAAAGGTGGCTATAGCGATTTTGAACGACAACGCGCTGAGAAAATGGCACTTCAGCAGGCGATGCATGAAAAGCAGCAGCGTAAGGTCGCGCATTTACATAGTTATATAGACCGCTTTAAAGCGAAAGCAACCAAAGCAAGACAAGCACAAAGCCGAATTAAAGCATTAGAGCGTATGGAAATCATTAGTGCGGCACATGTAGATTCACAATTCAGTTTTAGTTTTAGGCCACCATTAAGTTCGCCAGAGCCGCTCATTGCTATCAATGACATCGATGTCGGTTACGCAGAAAAACCGATATTGACTGACATTTCACTCACATTACGTCCTAGAGAGCGCCTTGGTTTGCTAGGTCCAAATGGCGCAGGCAAGACAACACTCATTAAACTACTAGCTGGAGAGCTAGCAGGTCTTTCTGGTAAACGTATATTAGGTAAAGATTTAAATATTGGTTATTTTGCGCAGCATCAGCTTGAGCAGTTACGTGCTGATGAGTCACCCTTGCAGCATATGCAGCGCTTTGATCAAAACGCGAAAGAGCAAGAGCTGCTTAACTTTTTGGGTGGTTTTGATTTTCGTGGAGAAATGGCACGTTCGCCATGTGAAAATTTCTCAGGCGGTGAGAAGTCAAGATTGGCTTTGGCCTTGTTAATCTGGTCTCGTCCTAGTTTATTATTGTTAGATGAACCAACCAATCACCTCGATTTAGAAATGCGCTATGCATTAACACTTGCGTTACAAGAATTTGAGGGTGGTGTCGTACTGATATCACATGACCGTTCACTACTGAGAACCACGTGTGATCAATTCTTATTGGTTGCTAATGGTAAAGTGAGTTTATTTGATGGTGATATAGATGATTATGCAATTTGGGTTGCAGAACAACGTCACCAAGTGAAAGTCCAAGCAGATGTTGATGCTATCAAGTCTAAGAATAATAATTATGCGCAGAATAAATTAGACCGACAGGCCAGAATTGTTGCGCGTCGACCTTTACTTAAAGCCATTGAAAAGTTAGAGCAAGAAATAGCAGTCTGGCAGAGTGAGAAAACAGCATGCGATGAACAATTAAATGATACTGCAATATATGAAAATGGCGATAAAACTGTGTTACAAGCTTTGCTAAAACAACAATCTGCGTTAACGTTGAGTATTGAGCAAGCAGAGGAGCGCTGGTTGGAGATTCAGGAACAACTTGAGACGCTACCAGAAATTAACTAAAACAAAATGATAAGGCACACGCATGGAATTACTGAAATACTCAGAACGACTAAAACTTTTACAAGGCATATGCCTAGCAGAAACTCACGCTGATGGCGGTAAGCCCAGTACTGATTTGGCTGATTACAATGCCTTGGATGCGGCTTATTACCTAGCTAGCTACATCACATTTAACGCAATCTCAAATGCTGGGCGTCAGCCAAAAGATGAGTTAACGGAAAATTTTGATATGCTCAGCGTTTATCAGGCCTTTGGTTTGTTAACCTTTGCATTTTTAACGACCCCGCTAGCCACAGAAGAAATAATGCCTGACTATCAATCGGCACAGGTTACGATTGCCAAAACTATGTTTGCTGGCGTTTCCGATGAGCAGATGATTGAGATTATCAATTCAGGTTTGAATAAAGTAAAATTGATCAGTGATGCTAATGTAGAGCATTGGCAAGAGTTTAGAGAAAATCTGGACAAGCTGACTGTTAGCTTTGTGGTTGCTGGTACCGATGATGAGAGCCCACATAATAAAGAAGAGATATTGCCACTCTTTGGTCAGTTGTTAAGCCAATTATGTGAAGCTTTTGAAGCTGTTTGACTACTTAGCTGATTAAGCCTGAAACATAGTACCAACGGTCTGTACGTTTGAATTGGCTGATTTCGTGCAGCCGTTGAGCTTTATCTCCGCCAACCTTGAAGCGAGCAATAAACTCTACAGTTGCTTTATCCTCGTCAACTATTTCGACTCTTTTGACTTCTAAACCCAGCCATTTTGTTTTTGCATCATTTGCCAGACCAAGAGAAGCAGGGCGCGTGCTTTCATGCCATGTGTCCAAAAGATATTGCTCTAATCCCATTGTGTAAGCTGCGTAGCGAGAACGCATAAGCGCCTCAGCATTGGGAGCAGGCTTACCTATATGTAATGGTTCGCAGCATCTTGCGTATTGTTGATTACTTCCGCATGGGCAGTAACTAATCGGTTTAGGCAATTTCTCTGGTTTCTGCAAAAGTGATATCTGGATAGCGCTCTTGCGCCATTTGTAGATTAACTCGATTTGGGGCTAAATAGACATAGTCATCGGCGCTATCTAAACCAACATTGAATCCATTTTTATCAGCAATTGCTTTTAGGTTTGCATCTGCACCATGTAGCCAACGCACTGTGTAGCAGTCAAAGGGTTCAAAAATCATATCGACACCATACTCATTTTTTAGTCTATGCAAAACGACATCAAATTGCAGCATACCAACTGCACCAAGCACCAAATCATTTGTCAATAATGGACGAAATAATTGCGCTGCACCTTCTTCGGATAATTGTTTAAGACCTATTTGTAACTGCTTCATTTTCATAGGATCTTTTAATCTAGCTCTACGAAAAAACTCAGGCGCAAATGATGGTATGCCGATAAACTTTAAATTCTCATTTTCAGTGAAAGTGTCGCCCAGTTTAATGGTGCCATGGTTAGGAATACCAATAATATCGCCTGAATAGGCTTCATCCATAATCGTGCGGTCTTGTGCCATAAATGTAATCGCATTATTCACGCTGATGTTTTTACCCGTTGCGACTTGCTTGATTTTCATGCCACGCTCGAATTTACCCGAACATACGCGTAGAAAGGCAATACGATCTCTATGTTTAGGATCCATATTGGCTTGAATCTTAAAAACAAAACCAGAAAACTTATCCTCTGTAGCAGCTACCTCACGAGTAGCGGTTTGCCGTGCTTGAGGTGTTGGGGACAAATCTACAACAGCATCTAAAAGTGATTGGACACCAAAGTTATTGACAGCAGAACCAAAAAAAACTGGTGTTTGTTTGCCGCTCAAATATCGCGCTTTATCAAAGCTGTGTGATGCGCCTCTGACTAGCTCAATATCTAACCGCAAATCCTCAGCTTGTGTCTTCAGCAGCTCATCCAGCCTTGGATTATCCAAACCATCAATAATTTCTGAAGTACCTTTTTCAGCGCGCGGATCAAAAAAGAAAATTTTGTCATTGACAAGACTATAAACCCCTCGAAATGTTTTACCCATACCAATAGGCCATGTCATTGGAGCACACTCCATGCCTAATGTGGTTTCAATTTCATCTAACAGCTCAATGGGTTCTCGGCTTTCGCGGTCAAGTTTATTAATAAAAGTAATAATCGGTGTATCTCGCATGCGGCATACATTCAACAGTTTAATGGTCTGTGCTTCTACGCCATTTACAGAATCAATGACCATGACAGCCGAGTCAACTGCTGTCAGTGTCCGATAGGTGTCTTCTGAGAAATCATCATGACCAGGCGTATCAAGCAGGTTAATCATGTGTTCACGGTAAGGAAACTGCATTACTGATGAAGTTACAGAGATTCCACGTTGCTTTTCTAATTCCATCCAATCTGAAGTCGCATGGCGTGCCGCCTTGCGGCCGCGGACTTCACCTGCAACTTGAATTGCGCCACCAAACCAAAGTAGTTTTTCTGTAAGCGTGGTTTTACCTGCATCGGGATGAGAAATAATGGCAAAGGTGCGTCTTTTGCTAATTTCCTGTTTTAGAGTACTCATGAACTAGTTTAATTGTCTGTATTTTTAATAAGGCGTTATTGTAACTGAATAGAACAGTAAAAAAATTCACATTGTTTATTCTGATGGTGATGTTTTAATAAAAAAAGTGTGCTATATCTATGCCTATGCGAGTACTAATTATTGAAGATGATTCTGAAGTGGCAACTTTTATTGCCAAAGGCTTAAAGGAGTCACGACACGCTGCAGACATTGCGCCCAATGGGAAGGAAGGTCTTTTTTTAGCAACGACTGAGCAATACGATGTACTGATTATTGACAGGATGTTACCTGAGTTAGATGGTTTATCCATCATTAAAGCACTTAGGGCTTTAGAAAAGTCTGTGCCAATTCTTATTTTAAGCGCCTTGGGTGAAGTAGATGACCGTGTAAATGGCTTGCGCTCAGGAGGGGATGATTACCTGGTAAAACCTTTCGCATTCAGTGAGTTATTAGCACGCATAGAAATATTGGGGCGTCGTCAACTACAACAGAAAACGCAAACACTATTAAAGGTAGGCGATTTAAAAGTTGATTTGATGTCGCGTAAAGTCATGCGGAACAATCAAGTGATTGAACTGCAAACACGTGAGTTTAGTTTGCTGGAATATCTACTCAAACACAAAAATCAAGTAGTTACGCGGACAATGCTACTAGAAAATGTCTGGGATTATCATTTTGACCCCCAAACGAACGTGATTGATGTCCATATTAGCCGATTGCGTAGCAAGATTGATAAAGGGTTTGATTCTTCTATTATTCAGACAATTCGTGGTTCTGGTTATATCATTGAATGTGATGAGTAAATTAGTAACAGGCAGTAGTTATGCAAAAAGCTCTAGCTTTAAAATGGCATTGCTGTTTACTTTGTTGTGTGGTTTTTCTTTGTCGGTACTTGGTTATTTTGGTTACTTTTTTGAAAGGGGCCATTTTATTTACGGTACAGAAGAAGTTATAGATACTGAAATTAGGCATCTTTCGCCCAATCAGGCGTTTGATACAGTTAATACTAGTGAAAACGATAAACTTGGGCGATTATTTCTACCTTTTGGTCCTAATGGTGAGGTACCAAAAGTGGTATCCGGCAAAATAGATCTACTTAAAGAGGGGCTTATCGTCTTTAATCATCCTGTTTCCAATAAAACATATGCAGCCAAAATCCATACTTTCAACAATAACCAGAAAGTATTGGTTGGTGTTGATGTTTCTGAGGCGCAAAAAGAATTTCGATTTATGCAGTGGCTCAGCATTATCAGTATTGCTTTGATCATCCTTGTTGTATTAGTTAGTTTTTTAATTAGCGTTTTTGTAGCGAAAGGCACACACCGAATAGCAATAACCGCACAGAATATTATGGATACGGGCGATTTATCAAAACGCCTTGAAGTGAGTTCTCATTGGGATGATCTAAGTAAAATGGCCAGCACGCTAAATCTTATGCTGGATAGAATAGAAGCCTTGATGCTTGGACTACGACAGATGTCGGATAATATTGCACATGATTTACGCACACCACTCACACGTTTGCGAAATCATATTGAAGAAGCAGAAAAAGACAACTCTGATGTTAATAATGAAGCCTTACTTAATGAGGCTGATAAGCTTCTAAATACCTTTAATGCGCTGTTACGTATCTCACGTATTGAAACAGAAAAAAAATGTGAGCATTTTCAACCTATTGCATTAAAGACTTTATTAGAAGATGTTATTGCCTTCTATGAACCACTGGCAGAACTGAAACATATTTCCATTCATCAGTGCTTGATTGATGCTACATACCACGGCGATAAAGATTTACTTTTTCAGGCATATGCCAATATTTTAGATAATGCGATTAAATATACACCTGAATCTGGTGAAATCAAGATTGATATGAAAGCAGACGACCAGCATTATGTGATTTATATTGAAGACACAGGTGGCGGTGTTGCTGAAAATGAACTGGATAAAGTCTTTCAAAGGTTTTACCGGTCAGATGTCAGTCGCTCCTCATCAGGGACAGGTTTAGGGCTAAGTTTGGTGAAAGCTGTCTTTGACTTGCACCATGCACAAATTGTGCTCCGAAATACTGACAAAGGATTACGCTTCATTACAAAATTGTAATGTTGATGCCATACTCTAGTAATAGGGAGTCTGGCATAGTGCATGAATGAAAATAGCAATTATAGGAACAGGCATATCAGGCTTAGGTGCAGCTTATTTGCTGCATAAGCAACATGATTTAGTTGTTTACGAGAAAAATGCATACATCGGTGGTCATAGCAGAACCATAGAAGTACCACTCGAATATGGGCCTACGCCAGTAGACACTGGATTTATTGTTTTCAATGATTGGAATTACCCAAACCTAATAGGTCTATTTGATCAGCTAAAGGTTCCTTATCAAAAGAGTGATATGTCTTTTGGTGTAAGCGTTAATAGCGGGTGGTTAGAATATAGCTCAAATGGCTTATTTGCACAGCGTAGGAATTTTTTCAGGCCACAATATTGGCGCATGCTGCTTGATGTGTTTAAGTTCAACAAAAATGCACCAGCATTCATCGATAAAGATCCTTCAATCAGCTTAGGTGAATGTTTAGAGCAGCTTAAACTAGGAGAGTGGTTCAAAAGATACTACATTCTAGCAATGGGTGCAGCTATATGGAGCTGCCCCGTAGAAACGATTATGAAGTTTCCAGCGCAAACATTCTTACGTTTCTTCAAAAACCATGGCTTGTTAAGCATTAATAAACGCCCACAATGGTATACCGTGACACGAGGAAGTCGTGAATATATTGGTCGATTAATTGCTCCATTTGCAGAGCATATATTACTTAATAATGGTGCAAAATCAGTTAAAAAAGTAAAAAACCAATGGCAAGTCATAGATGAGCGTGGCGATAAACGTTTATTTGATCATGTTATTTTTGCTTGCCATGCTGATCAGTCACTCAAAATGATTGACCAACCGACAGATGAGGAGTCATTGGTACTTTCTAAGTTCAGTTATCAAAGGAACCATATTGTCGTTCACTCTGATACTAGTTTTATGCCGCAGCATAATCAATGTTGGTCCAGCTGGGTATATTTGTCTGAACAAAAGAAAGATAACAGCAATGGTGTTTCATTAAGTTATTGGATGAATAATCTACAAAATTTAGAAACTGATATACCAGTCATTATTACGCTAAATCCAGCGCGAAGACCCAAGGACTCCTCAGTTTTAGACGAGCATTATTTTTCACATCCTATTTTTGATTACCATGCAATTATGGCCCAAGAGGCTATTCCTGAGATACAAGGAAAGCGAAAGTTATGGTTCTGTGGTGCTTACCAACGTTATGGCTTTCATGAGGATGGATTATTAAGTGCTGTCAATGTTGTAAAAGCGCTTGGGGGCACTATTCCATGGGAATAAATCGTCCAAAGTTACTAATGGCTAAAGTAATGCATAAACGTTTATTACCTAAAACACACGCATTTCAGTATGGTATTTATTATTTAGCATTACCGCTGTCTTCGTTAGCAAATATTCCATTTGCATATAATCGCTTTGGTATCCAAAGCTTCTACGATAAAGATCATGGGCCGCGTGACGGTAGCTCGCTTGAAAACTGGGCGCGCAACATATTAACTGATCATGGAGTAGAAGCTGATGGTGAGATTGTGCTGGTTTGCATGCCCAGAGTACTAGGATATGTATTTAACCCAGTGAGCTTTTGGCTTTGCCATAACAAGCGTGGCGAAATCAAAGCAGTTCTTTGTGAGGTGCATAATACATTTGGTGAGCAGCACATCTATATCTGTGTGCATAAGGATCATCGCAGTATCACTGGTATAAGCCCGCTATTTGCTGAAAAAGTATTTCATGTATCGCCCTTTTTGAACCGCGAAGGCCAGTATGAATTCAGATTTGACATTAACGATGACCATTTTAATGTTGTCATTAATTTCCATAATGCCACTGGTCATAAACAAGTGATCACTTCTTTGACTGGTCGTTTAAAAACCTTAGATAAAGAAAGTTTGCGTTATGCCTTCTGGCGCTATCCGCTAGTAACTTTTAAGGCGATTACGATGATTCATTGGCATGCACTTAAGTTAGTTCTGAAAAGAATTAAGTACATTCCAAAACCCAAACAGAAACAACAGAAAATTAGTATAACCCTTTGAATAATTTATTGATTTGGAATAAAGAAATGATAAATAAAACAGCCGCAGAGCAAATTTTAAAACGCTTGGATCAGTTGTCTTGGGGAACATTAGACTTGACAACGCCAGATGGTAAAGTTCGAACCTTCAAGGGCAAAGCGCACACGGATCATAAAGCACAGTTAGTTGTACACGATTGGCGTGTATTTACGAATTTAATTCGTAAAGGAGATATAGGCTTTGCAGACGATTACCGGTCAGGTAAATGGGATACAGATAACATCAATCAATTAGTACAGCTAGGTCTTAAAAACCAGTCTTCGATTGATCAAATGCTATCAGGGAATAAGCTGTACAGTATGTTGTCGGCATTATTTTATTTGTTTAGGCTTAATACAATTAAAGGTAGTAAGAAAAATATACATGCGCATTATGATTTAGGTAATGCGTTTTATCGTTTGTGGCTTGATCCAAGCATGACATACTCTTCAGCACTGTATCAATCAGAACAAGATTCATTAACGCAAGCCCAATATAACAAATATGACCGTATGCTTGACTGCATCAATCATCAATCAGGCCGACTGCTAGAAGTTGGATGCGGATGGGGTGGTCTAGCCGAGCGTGCAATCCATAAAGGCGATTACGATATTAAGGGCATAACCCTATCCGAAGAGCAGCATGCGTTTGCACAAGCACGATTAGGTAAGGATGCCAGAATCGTATTAGAAGACTATCGTCATCAAACAGGGTTATATGACCACATTATTTCGATTGAAATGTTTGAAGCAGTCGGTGAACGCTTTTGGCCGACTTATTTTCAAAAATTGAAATCTTTACTAGCAAAAAACGGTAAGGCAGTTATTCAAACGATCACCATCAATGAGCATGACTTTCCTAGCTACCGAAAAGGTGGGGACTTTATTCGTAGCTTCATTTTTCCAGGTGGTATGTTACCCAGCGTTTCGCGGTTTAAGCAGGAGGCAGAAAAAGCAGGCCTGAAGACGCATGAGCCATATCAATTCGGTCATGACTATGCACGGACTTTAGAAACTTGGTTAGAGAGCTTCGACAAACAAAAACAACAAATTAAAGCGTTAGGCTTTGATGACGGCTTTATTCGTTTGTGGCGCTTCTATCTTGCAGCATGTGCTGCTGGTTTTAGGACCAATAAAACTGATGTAATGCAAATGGAGTTAACACATGCATAAAATAATCATCATGATGAGTATGCTGCTAAGTCTGCATGAGGTGCATGCGGCTACACTGATTGAAGCCCATATTCCTAATGCGCAAATGGTGGCATCTGGGCGTTTAACTGTATTTTTATTTGATGTGTATGATGCCAGCTTTTATACGGAAAATGGCAAACGCGAAGTAGCGCCGCCCTTTGCATTACAGTTGTCTTATTTGCGAGATATTGATGGCGAAAAAATTGCGGATCAATCTGCAGAAGAAATACGTAATCAAGGACGTGTTGACGAAATTAAACTAGCCGACTGGCATTCTCAAATGCGCAATATTTTCCCTGATGTAAAGAAGGGGGATAGCATTACAGGCATTTATAAGACTACAAATGAATGCTCTTTCTATAAGAACAACCGTTTCTTAGGACAAATTAGTGATGGTCAGTTTTGTGACGTTTTTTTCGATATCTGGTTCGGTGAGAAAACAAGTGCGCCAGCATTACGTAATAAGTTGATAGGACAAAAATAATGACTCAACCTCCAAATCGTTGGTTGTTGTTTCAGTATGCAATGTTGGCTTTTCCTCTAGCATTTGCTGGATTGCCAATATATATTCATGCACCTGATTTCTATACACGCCATTTAGGCCTTGGCCTTGGGTCCATCGGTATCATCTTACTACTGGTAAGGGTGTTTGACGCTATACAAGATCCAGTGATTGGTTATTTGACTGACCGTTATTCCGCAAAAAGAAATGCGATATTAACGACAGGCATTGTTATCCTTACCTTTGGACTTTGCGCTTTGTTTTTCGGACCACAGTTTTCTGTTGCAACTTCTGTATGGTTTGCTGGAAGTATGTTGTTAGCGACCACAGGTTTTAGCATCATTGTGATTAACCTGAACATGATTGGTGGATTTTGGTCAACTGATAAGGACCAGAGAACTCGGATTGCTGGTTGGCGCGAGTCTTTTACTTTATTTGGGCTATTGGTAGCATCAATTTTACCGACCTTACTTTTAACGTTAACTGAACCAGCAGAAGCCTTTAGATGGTTATTCTTGGTCTACTTTCTAGTCATGGTGGCGGCATGGGCGTTGTTTTTACAATTTTTAAAGCACGCAGACCTTCGTCATATTAAACAGTTTGGCATTGCAGAAAAGCTTCCTTTTTTTCAAATATTTTACGATAAACAACGCTTATTTTTCCTTACGTATTTGCTCACGCAAGTTTCCGCATCATTACCGGCAGTTTTGGTGATCTTCTTTGTGCGTGACTATTTAAATGCAGAAAGCTACACAGGTTTGTTTTTATTTTTGTATTTTGTGTCTGGTGCTGCCTTGATGCAGCTGTGGTTTTTAGTATCAAAAGTGCTGGATAAATACTATGCGTGGCTTATTTCAATGATGCTGTCAATTGTCGTTTTTATATGGGTCATTACGCTTGAACCTGGTGATACCCTATCTTATGGTGTGATATGCATCCTATCAGGCTTTGCATTGGGCGCTGATTTGTCTTTGCCAACATCCATCATTGCTGATCGAATTAATATACGTAAGGCAGAAAGCCGCGCGACCCAGTATTACGGGGTGATGGCGTTTATTCCAAAAATTTCATTTGCACTTGCAAGCGGTGTAGCATTTTTGACGCTGGATTATTTTGGGTTTGTTGTTGCATCTAATAATACAGAATCCGCACAGCAGGCATTGATGATGCTTTATGGCTTAGTACCCTGCATTATTAAATTACTAGCTGCATTTTCTTTATGGATATTAATCAAAAGGCAAAGGATCGAAAATGAATATAATCAAACAAGGAGTAATCATCATGGGGCTTATGACGTTTCTTAACGGCTGTGCTACCTCTTCAATGGAGGCTTATAAAAATACAACGCCACCATTCGATTTAAAAGCCTATTTTTCTGGCCCAATTAAGGCTTGGGGTTTGATACAAAACCGAAGTGGTGAAGTAACTAGACGGTTTGATGTGACAATGATTGGTTCATGGCAAGGTGATGTTGGTACATTAGAGGAGCATTTTCAGTATTACGATGGTGAAACGCAAAAACGCGTATGGACCATTACCAAAACGGGTGAAAAAACCTATGCAGGCAAGGCCTCAGACATTCTAGATAAAGCGACAGGGCAGTTAGAGGGTAGTGCAATGCGTTGGGCTTATAAAATGGATTTACCTGTTGGTGATACTACTTACCGAATTACCTTTGATGACTGGATGTTTTTAATGAATGATGGCGTTTTAGTTAATCGTTCTTATTTGAAGAAGTTTGGCATTACTGTGGCTGAATTAACTCTATTTATGCAAAAACAGGAGCAATAATGCTGTTTTATGAAGATGTCGAGACGTTAATGAGAAATGTCCATGGGCAATACATTTGGATAATTGGCGCTAGCAGCGGCATTGGTGCAGCTACAGCCCTTAAACTCAGTCAAGCTGGTGCCAATATTATCTTGTCAGCACGCCGGGTGTCTGAGTTAGATGAGGTGCGTGAGTCGCTAGAGGGCGCAAATCATCAAACATTGGCGTTTGACGTGAGTAACTATACAGAAACTAAAGATGCGTTTAAAACCATCAAACGCCTTGACCGAGTCCTCTTTTTTGCAGCAGTGTATGATCCATCTGAAAAGGGCCGCAACGATATTTCATTTATCCATAAAAGCCTACAAGTTAATATTGGTGGCGTTTATAACATGCTGAATGTTGTATTGCCTTTTTTTGAGTCACAGGGTCATGGCCAAGTCAATTTATGTGGCTCAGTTGCTGGTTATTTTGGCTTGCCTAATTCTCAACCTTATGCTTCCACTAAAGCGGCTATCACCAATTTAGCAGAGAGCCTGCGGGTTGAGTATCAAGACAAGAACATTGACGTTAAATTGATTAGTCCTGGCTTTGTACGTACGCCGATGACAAACAAGAATGATTTTGAAATGCCGATGATGATAGAGGTTGAAGAAGCGGCCCAATATATTACAAAAGGCATCACTTCTTCAAATTTTGAGATTCACTTTCCCAAAAGGTTTACATGGTTTGTTAAGTTGCTACGCTCACTACCATACTGTCTATCTTTTAGATTAACCAAGAAACTGCTTTAGTGAAACTAGCGACGAAAGCCATACTCAAGAACAAAGAAAGCAGGGTTCAGGCCAGCTAATGGTTCTCTTAACTTGGCTAGTTCTACTTCTGGTCCATGGATTTCTAACCGGCTTAGTTCTGATATTTTGAGTGCTTCTGCCAAGATATCCCCTACGTTATCTAGGTGCGCTAGAGCAGCTTCTGCATTTTCATACCCCTCACGACAATGCGCTTCATTACCATTGAAGCTGAACCCGTAATACAAGCAACCAGTTTCATTATTAGTCTTGCTAACAAAGGCTTCACAAATCTTTTTAAAAGCACTCAGATTTTCTTGTGGAACCTTGAAATAAGGCACGATAGTACAGCATGAGTCCGTTGTTGCCATGTTGTTTCCTCTTGATAATGTTGGTTATGAATTAGTGCACAGGATACATGACTATAACGCTTAACATTCAGAATGTCTAAAACAGCTAATTACATGATCATTCACCATGCCAGTTGCTTGCATAAATGCATAGCAAATCGTTGTACCAATAAATTTAAACCCCTTTTGTTTAAGGCTTTTACTCATTTGATCAGACATTGGGGTATTGCTCGGAATGTCGGCATGTCGTTGCCATTGATTTTTGATAGGGCTCCCTTCAACAAACGACCAAATATAAGCATCAAAGCTACCATATTCAGCTTGAATCTCAAGTACTCGTTGCGCATTATTGACGGTGGCATTAATTTTTAACTTGTTACGCACTATCCCCTTGTCTTGTAGTAACTCCTCAATTTTAGTGCTGGAATAGCAAGCCACTTTTTGTATATCAAAGTTATCAAAAGCTTTGCGATAGTTTGCACGCTTATTCAAAATGGTGGACCAGCTCAAGCCGGCTTGTGCACCTTCTAAAATAAGAAATTCAAACAAGAGCCTGTCATCGTGTAATGGTACGCCCCATTCTTCATCATGATATTGCGTTTCAGCAGAAGAGCCATTTGCCCATTCACATCTGTTAGTCATCGTTTACTTCGTAAGCATCTCGTAGCATAGCATTAATATCGTCTATATCTGCATGCGTAGAGAGGGTAGCGTTTGGCTCTTTTACTTTTGACACTGGTAAAGCAGTATCAGTGGAACTTGAAACTTCGCCATCCATCCATTTGGTAAAAGGTCCATCATCTAGACCCTCAGGAATATACCAATGTTTCGCAGCGGGGTTCCATCTTGCACCAAGGGCTTTTGCTTCATCTTTTTCTTTAAATGGAACATTTAGAGGGGTATTAATTGTTGTTATCATGGTTTGCTAAATCTTTAGTGCTATCTTCAAGCCTATATTTTCGCACAACAGGTAGATTGTTAATATAGTATGATTTTAAGTTTGCTAAATACAGGTCTCATAACATGCGGGCGTGAATCGTGGGCTACATATGGCTAAAAAGATTAAGTCAGTTTTGCCAGTATTAGATATGCGTTGTCTCGTCATGGGCGGAATGATAACAACATCACCAGAAACGACTACTTTTGGCGGATTCTCGCCAATTTCCACCACGCCTTCACCAGAAATAATACAATACCTTTCTGTGACGCCATTTAGTCGGTGCCAAGTGGTGGTAACATTTGGTTCGACACGCGCCCGCGCAATAGAGACTTCTGGGTCATCAGCTATATTTGACAGTTCGGTAATATAACAACCCTCAGCAGTAAATAGGTATTCTTCTGAGGTTGTCATATTCGTATGGTCAATTAAAAAACAACTGAGCTAGCTTTGGTTTACACCCTAGCTGACTACTTCTTTTAGCTGTTCAAGAATGGCTGGGTTCTCCAAAGTAGAAATATCCGATGTGATTTCTTCACCTTTTGCTAAGCTTCGTAACAGTCGGCGCATGATTTTCCCACTTCTAGTTTTCGGTAAGTTATCACCGAACCTAATTTCACTTGGTTTAGCAATTGGACCAATATCTTTACCTACCCAATTACGTAGTTCTGCAACAATCTCTTTTGCTTTTTCGCCGGTAGCACGTTCCCCCTTGAGCACCACATAAGCAACGATTGATTCACCTTTGATATCATCAGGTTTGCCTACTACTGCTGCTTCAGCTACCAAATCATGTGCAACCAGTGCTGATTCTATTTCCATAGTGCCTAATCGGTGCCCAGAAACATTTAATACATCATCAATACGGCCCATGATGGTAAAGTTGCCAGTTTCTTTATCACGAATTGCACCATCACCTGCCAAGTATAGTTTGCCACCGAGTTCAGTAGGGAAATAAGCACTTTTAAAACGCTCTGGATCACCGTAAATGGTGCGAATCATTGAAGGCCATGGTTTTTTAATAACCAATAAACCACCTTCACCCCAAGGCACGTCATGACCTGTTTCATCTACAACATCAATAGCTATACCTGGGAATGGCAAGGTACATGATCCTGGAACTAATGCAGTTGCACCTGGTAGCGGTGTAATTACATGGCCGCCTGTTTCGGTTTGCCAGAAGGTGTCAACGATTGGACATTTTTCACTACCAACTTCTTTGTAATACCACATCCAAGCTTCTGGATTAATTGGTTCCCCGACGGTGCCAAGCAGTCTCAGGCTAGATAAATCATACTTGTTTGGATGTGTTTCTGGATTTGTCTCACCTGCTTTGATTAATGAACGTATCGCGGTAGGCGCAGTGTAAAAAATAGAAACTTTATGTTTCTGAATCATTTCCCAAAAGCGGCCAGCGTTTGGGTACGTTGGCACACCTTCAAACACAATTTGTGTTGCCCCCATAGCCATTGGCCCATAAGTTACATAACTATGACCTGTAATCCATCCCACATCAGCAGTGCACCAATAGACATCGTCTGGTTTAATATCAAAGGTCCAGCGCATCGTATTCATCGCATGTAATAAGTAGCCAGCAGAGCTATGTTGAACGCCTTTTGGCTTGCCTGTAGAACCAGAAGTGTACAAAATGAACAGAGGATGCTCTGCGCTCACTATGACTGGATCACACTCATTAGCTTGACCCTCAATTAAATCATGCCACCAAATGTCATTGGCATTCCAGTTGACAGGCTCATCTGTTTTTTTCAATACCACTACATCTTTAATGCATTCGCAGCCCCCCATAGCAAGACCTTCATCAACTGCTTTTTTCAGAGGCAAAGTTTTGCCTCCTCTGAATTGATAATCTGCTGTAATGATAGCTGAAGCCTCAGCGTCGATAATACGCTCATTGAGACTCTTAGCAGAGAACCCACCGAATACAACAGAGTGAATTAGCCCTAAGCGTGCACAGGCCTGCATCGCAACAACTGCCTCTATACCCATTGGTAAATAAATGATGACGCGATCGCCTACCTTAAGGTTGAGTGTTTTTAGGCCATTAGCAAAAGTGCAAACTTGATGGTACAGTTCTTTATAAGAAATCGTTTTGACTTCTCCATTATCCGCTTCAAAGATAATGGCTGTTTTATTGGGAATAGTTTTTAAGTGCCTGTCCAGACAATTGACAGACACGTTGAGTTCACCGTCTTCAAACCATTTGTAAAATGGTGCATTGTCTTCGTTCAGCGTTTTCGTAAAAGGCTTATGCCAAACGATTAATTCGCGCGCTAGCTTTGCCCAAAAACCTTCGTAATCTTGCTCGGCTTCTTTGCACAATGCATTATAGACATCCATACTTGGGACAGCAGCATTTTGTTGAAATGTCGCTGAAGGTTTAAAAATGCGATTTTCGTGCAAGACGGACTCAATGGACATGCTAAACTCCCAAAATAGATATAATAAATGTTTTTTTAATATTAAATTAGTTCACTAAGATATTACCGCAAAAACAGTATGTCAATAGTACAAACATGCGCAAAAGGCGCTGCAATTAGCCAATTACAACAAGCTTACTTGTTGAAAGTAGAGGCGTGTAGCCCTTTTTTAACGAGGCTTTTGTCAAATGATCAGGAGTTGCTAGCTGATTTGCTAGATAACTGTGAGGTTTCATATCAATTAGCTGAAATGCAGGTATATCTTGAAAAGCAAGAAATTAATAATGAAGAAAATTTAAAAAAAACCTTACGTAAATTACGACAACGTGTACTTGCACGTATTATTTTGCGCGATTTAAATGGGTTGGCTGACTTTCAAGAGGTCGTTAAGACTATCAGCGATTTTGCTGATTTTTGTATCAATAAGTCTGTTGAATTTTTAACCGCTTGGCAAGAAAAGCACTATGGAGAGCCATTAGATAGCAAAGGAAACAAGCAGGCATTGGTTGTAATTGGGATGGGTAAGCTTGGAGGTAAGGAGCTCAATGTCTCATCGGATATCGACCTTATTTTTGCCTACTCGCAGTCTGGGCATACTAATGGTGAAAATAGCATCAGCAATCAAGATTATTTTGTCAAACTAGGTAAGAAGTTTATTGCAGTGCTTGATGATATTACAGAAGATGGATTTGTTTTTCGCGTTGATATGAGGCTTAGACCATTCGGTAGTGAAGGTGCTTTAGTGTCTAATCTGGATGCGCTTGAAGCATACTATCAAAATAATGGTCGTGAATGGGAACGGTATGCTTGGATAAAGGGACGAGAAATTACTGGTGGCAGTCTCGTTTCTTCATTGCTCAAGCCTTTTGTTTATCGTAAATATCTCGATTATGGCGCATTTGCCAGCATGCGTGATCTGAAAGTGCAAATTCAGCGTGAAGTCAATGTACGAAATGCACAAACCAGTGGTGGACAAGATAATATCAAACTAGGTAGGGGAGGAATCAGGGAAATAGAGTTTATCGCTCAAGTGTTTCAACTGATCCGTGGTGGTCAAGAACCTGATCTACAAATTCGGCCGACTCTTGAAGTGTTGCATTTAATCAAAGTAAAACATTTGTTGTCAGATGAAATTGTGAATCAACTTAGTGAAGCCTATGTTTTTTTAAGAAACTTGGAACACCGCTTGATGTATGTAGAGGATGCACAAACGCAAGATTTACCTAAAACCGTAGAAGCACAAAGTCGCATTGCTTCAGCAATGAATTTTGATAGCTGGCAAGATTTATTAAGCAAACTTAACCATTACAGGGATTTTGTACAAAGACAGTTCGATCAAACCTTCAGTGTAAAAAATAAGTCTCAGAATGTGATGGATATTGAACAGGAAAAAACCTTGGCTGCTGCCAAACTGATTTGGGATAGCGCATTGTCTCAGGATGAAAGTATTTCTGTGTTATCTGAAATGGGTTATGACAAGCCTGAGGATACGCTAAATCAAATCCAGCAATTGCATCAAGGACATCGCTATAAACAGCTTCCAGAACTCAGTAGGCAACGCTTCAATCGCTTGCTTCCACTATTAATTGAAGTTGCCGGCCACGAAAAAAATGCAGATATAGCTTTAATGCGTACCATGGATTTTGTTGAGGCAGTCTGCAGACGTGCAAGTTATTTGGCAATGATGTCAGAGTATCCAGATGCGTTACGCTTAGTGGTACGATTATGTGCTGCTAGTGCTTGGTGCGCGCAATATCTAATTAAGCACCCGATTGTTCTAGACGAGCTATTGGATGAAGTTACTTTATATGCGGAACCAGATTTTGACGTAATGCGAACAGAACTTTCTGCTACTATGGAAGCATTGCATGGGGATACGGAACAACAGATGGATGCAATGCGGCATTTCCAGCATGCAACCGCATTCCGATTTGCTGCACAGGATATTGCAGGCAAACTACCACTTGAGAAATTATCAGATCAGCTCAGCGCGCTAGCTGACTTAATTATGGATGTGTCGATTAAAACGATATGGGCATCATTCAAACATAAACATATTGAAGTACCTAAATTTGCGGTGATTGGCTATGGTAAGCTGGGTGGTAAAGAGCTTGGTTACGCCTCTGATTTGGATATTATCTTTCTTTATGATGATCAAAGTGATGATGTTAATCATATTTATGCCCGATTTGCGCAACGTATCAACGGTTGGTTTAATAGCTTAACATCAGCTGGTTTGCTATACGAGATTGACTTGCAATTGCGTCCAGATGGAAATAGTGGGTTACTGGTGAGCTCAACAGATGCTTTTTTAGAGTACCAAGAAAAGCGTGCTTGGCCTTGGGAGCATCAGGCCATTACACGAGCTCGATTTGTTGCGGGAGATGCCAATGTAGGCAAACGTTTTGAAGAGATTCGCCAAAATGTAATCAAACAAGCAAGGGATAATCAGAAATTAAGTGCTAGCATAATCGAAATGCGAGAGAAAATGCGGCAAGCACAGCATCTTAATGCAGCTCTTTTTGATTTGAAACATAGTCCTGGCGGCATTATAGACGTAGAGTTTATTGTGCAGTATTTAGTATTAGCTAATGCTGCACAACATATTCAGTTGACAGAAAATATTGGCAATATTGCATTGTTAAGCCTGTTAGGCGATAAGAATATTATTGACCAAAAATTAGCATTACAAACTGCGGATGCTTATCGCGCGTATCGTCGCTTGCAGCATGCTGCAAGATTGCAAGGTGATATGCAGGCTAAAGTCAATTATACCGATATTGACGTGCACGCAAAAACCGTTAATGCGCTATGGGAAGTGGTATTCGGCGTTAAAGCTGGCGTTAAGAGTTAGGTACCCCAACGTAAAGCCGCTGTATGTACTGGGCTATCCCAGTGTTGTTTAATTTCGTCATCAAGGATGCAAACAGTAATTGAGGCGCCAGCCATATCAATGGCAGTTGTGTAATTGCCAACTAGTGAGCGTCCAATCGTTAATCCGCGCTCAACTAGCAACCTTTCTGCCGTGTTATAGATAAGGTAAAGTTCCATCAAAGGCGTCGCGCCTAAACCATTTGCCAATAATAAGATTTCACTGCCCTTAGCGGGGTTTAAATCGGTGAGGATAGCATCAATCATGTCTTTGACGATTGCGTCTGCATCACGCATTGATTCACGTTTACGGCCTGGCTCACCATGAATGCCAACACCCATTTCAATTTCTGATTCACTAATCTCAAATGTTGGGTGGCCAGCTGCGGGCACTGTACAGCTCGTCAAGGCAACACCTATGCTGGCTGTTTGCGCATTAATCTTGTCGCCTAGCGCTTTACATGTTGCTAAGTCTGCACCTGTTTCGGCAATGCTGCCAACGCATTTTTCAACAATGACTGTACCAGCAACACCACGCCTTCCTTCAGTGTAAGTGCTATTGATGACTGCGCAATCATCACTAGTTAAAACAGTGGCATGTTGGTACGGCAACATCTCTGCTGCCATTTCAAAATTCATTACGTCGCCAGCATAATTTTTAACAATAAATAAAATACCTTTATCTGCATGCACAGCTTCAGCAGCTGCTAACATTTGGTCTGGCGTTGGCGAGGTGAACACTTGCCCTGGGCACGCTGCGTCTAACATACCAGTACCAACAAAACCAGCATGCAATGGCTCATGTCCTGCACCACCGCCAGAGATAATAGCTACCTTATTACTCGCTTTTTGTTTACGGGTAACAAAAGTCGGTTCTAGTTGAAGTGAAACCAAATCTTGATGTGCTTTCTCAAACCCAGAAAGGCTCTCAGTTAACATGTGGTTGATATTATTAGCAAATTTTTTCATGATATTTTACTTTAAAAAATATAATTAATTATTTGATTTTAATGATAAAGTACATAATTCAGTTATCATTACTTGACAACTTTTAGCACCTGCATCCAGATGGCCAATGGCGCGATCACCAAGTCCTGCAGCGCGTCCTTTGGTAGCCACTAAGTCACGTGTTGATTCCAAGCCTTGGTCTGCTGCGGCTTTGATATCAATACATATCTCCTCTTTTGTTTTATTTTCGATCGCGCTGAAGATAAACTGATGTGCGACTGGGATTAGTACATCTAACATCGTTTTTTCACCTATTTTGCCTTTGCCGCGCTTAATCATCTCCTGAACACCTGCAGCAAATGCAGCCGCAATATCTAGATAAGTATTGCCACCATTGTGTTTAATCGTTTTGGCCATACCCATAAAAAAACTGGCAAATAGAGGACCTGAGGCACCACCAATTGTGCTGAGTAATTTCATTGCAATTTTGTTAAGTGCTTCATCGGGTGCAAGTGATTCAAGCTCATCGGTCATGCCTGCAATCGTTTCTGCCCCACGTAAAACATTTATATAATGATCACCGTCACCAATAGCTTGATCTAAAGATTCTATTTCAGGTTTGTGTGCAATAATGGCTGCATGAATTGCAGTGGTAGCCGAGCAGATAAAATTTGTTTGTAAACTCATGAAATACACTATATTTCTATTTGAAGTAGGTTGCTAAACTCTACACATGTTAGATTCTCATTTCAACAATTTTGCGTGTAATTATTAGATATAGCTATGAGCCTCAGGTTACGATTGAATTTAATCATTACGTTGCTAATGCTGCTATTTATGTTGGCAGTCGGTTTTATTTTAATAAAAGCCGCTAAATCATCAACACAAGAGAGCGTAGAGGCGGCAACCCACGTGACTACGCAATTACTGGATGCGGTAATCCTGAGCTCAGCAAGTAATTTAGATTTAGGTTACACCAACGGTGTGATGAGACGATTTCTAGAGCAATTGGGCCGAGTCAGAAGTAATGAAATTTATTTATATGATTACAGCAACAAGATAGTCTATCAATCACCGAAACCTGAGTATCGATCCGATGTGAAACCGCCACAATGGTTTTATGATATGTTAGACCCAAAAGCAGAGCCGGTCATGCGATTTATTCGGCTCGGTAAGTTAGGAAGGTTAGAGGTCAGACCTAACCCTAATGGTACCATACGTGAATCCTGGGCGAAAATGCAAAATTTGTTCTGGATATGGCTTGGTTTTTTTGTTGCATTGAATGTTGGCGTATATTGGATGTTGGGAAGTCTTCTCAAACCATTACAACCAATACTCAGAATGATTAATCAACTTGAGCAGGGTGATTTAACTGCGCGCTTACCACACTTTAAACTACCTGAATTTGAAAAAATTGGACATAGTCTTAACCGCATGGCAGAGTCTTTGGCTGTTGAACGTGAATTAGAAGAGAGTCGACAGCTGACACACCTTATCCAAAAACATATAGAGGAAGAGCGACGCAGTTTAGCCAGAGAGTTGCACGATGAGTTAGGGCAATATGTAACAGCAATTAAAACGTTTGCAGTGACAATAGCTAGTAAAACAAAAGAGAAGGCACCAGAAGTCGAAGCGAGTGCGCAAACTATTGTTGCAGCAGCTAATCATATATACGATGGTATGCATAATATCATCAAGCAACTCAGACCAGGTTCCTTAGATAACTTAGGGCTGACGGAAACATTGAAAGATTTAGTCAACTCTTTGCAAGATCAATATGAAGGATTGAACGTAAGTTTAAACTTAACTGGTGCTTTAAATGAGTTGGGTGAAACTATTAATATTAATGTGTATCGAATCGTGCAAGAGTCTATTAATAATGCAATAAAGCATTCAGAAGCAACTGATTTAAATATTGATCTAAAGATTATAGAAAGTGGTACGCTGCATCTTTTAATCGCAGACAATGGCAAAGGGATGGATATCAATGCAGTTGACCAAACGAATCATTTTGGTTTGTTAGGTATTAGAGAGCGTGTACAGGGTTTGCACGGTAGTTTTAAAGTTGATTCTGAGTTGGGCAAGGGAACACGTATCATCATAACATTACCTAAAGCAATTAATTGAGGGGTGCAGGAATGAGTCAAATAAAAGTCATGTTGGTAGATGACCATGCGGTGGTGAGAATGGGCTTTAAAATGTTGTTAGAAACATCCGACGACATTAAAGTGATTACTGAAGCTGAAAATGGTGAAGAAGCAATTAAAGCCTTCATGGAACACAAACCTGATGTGATTGTCATGGATATTACTATGCCTGGTATGGGTGGGATGGAGGCTATTGAGCGAATTTTAAATAAGGAGCCATCGGCAAAAATTCTAGTACTTTCTGCGCATGAGGACTCTGTCCATCCAAAACGAGTACTTAATGCTGGCGCTAAAGGCTATGTTACCAAGCGCAGCGCTGCAGAAGAGCTGATTAAAGCCATTCGGGCAGTAGCTTCTGGCAAAAAATATATCGAAGCGAGTGTTGCACAGCAAATGGCAATTCAGCAACTATCGGGTGAGCAAAACCCTGTAGACGTACTCAGTGAGCGTGAGTTTGAAGTATTCATGTCACTTGCAAAAGGCAAGACAACGAATGAAATTGCAGAAACCTTATTTTTAAGCCCTAGAACGGTAGGCACACATTTGTACAATATCAAGCAAAAATTAAATGCTAACAATTCGGCTGAAATCGCCTTGATAGCGATGCGTAGCGGATTAATTGATCCTTAATGATGAGTAAGTAGCTGCAACTACTTCTATTTTATTCAGTGTATTGGTGCGCTTCTTAGGTCCATGGCATGATGTAACTTTTGACGCTTATCATGATATCGGGCAATGTTAATACCTCCGATATTCGCCAACTCAACAATTGTCGTTGTGCCACTAATAGGCTTGCCAAGATTGGGTGGAACAATGAAAGTGATGGGTGTTTTGACATGAATAATTTCACCTGTTGCGACTTGCCAAAGATGCCACTCTTCTTGCTGAGGTAAGTTAAGTGCACCTGCTAATTTTGCGTGTTCAAAGTATGTATTTTTCTCTTTGCCAATCACTATATTAAAAACTTTCACATGTACCAACGCACTAGATCTCATTATATGAGTTTCTTTCTCATTTGCTTCTAACGCATTATTTTGTGATTGTATTTCTGCTTTTTTAAAACTGGTTCGACTGATAACCAATGCAAGGTCGCTAGCTTGCCTATCTTCTAGCGCAATGCTTTGCTTGGGTTTTGCTTGCGTGTCTTCATTTACATCCATCGCATTTGCGATTGCGTTATCTGCGACGCTAGTTGCAATAGAACGCGCTATTTGTTGCGCCATTGTGCCGCCTAGGCAACCCGTCAGCAATAGCGTGCTGACAGCAATAATTAGATATCGTGCAAGCTTGATGCTTTTAATATAACTAAAAATAATAACAGGTTTAATCATTAAAACTAATCCTGTGATTTTAATGGCGAAATTCCAGATTACTGCTAACTCTTTGTCATGTCTAGTCTTTTTTTATTTATAAAGTTAGAAATTTACGATCAGTTTGATTGCGTAGCGTAAATGCTAATCAACCCACCTGTGACAATGAGTCCTATGGCTATCCATGTGGAAGGTGTCAGTTGTTCGCCCCAGAACAACACGCCAAACAAGCTAGAAAATACGACTGTTGCATAACTGAGGCTAGCTACACTCAATGTTTTTCCTGTGCGGTATGCGCGTGTGAGCGCGAGCTGCGCGATGGTGGCAGATGCACCTAAGCCAACCAATACTGACAAATCTTGCCACCCAATGGGTGAAATTTTGTCAAACAACATCCAAATACCTGTGCCAATTGTGGATATAAATGTGAAGTAAAACACTGTCCGCCAATCAGGTTCTTTTAAGTTCCCTAATTGTTTGACATGAAGATAAGCAAGGCCCGCCCCCATGCCTGAACACAGCCCCATTAAACCAGCAATAATATCTTTTGAAGCAAAGCTTGGTTTTAATAATATGACCACACCAACGAAGCTAATTGCTAATGCGAGATAAAGTATCCGCTTAGGTTGTTCATGTAACATAAAAGGCATAAAAGCAGCAAGAAATAGCGGTGACGTGTAATTAAGCGTTATGGCTGTAGCCAAGGGTAGGTGCGCTATTGCATAGAAAAACATCAGTAAAGCTACAAAGCCGAGCACAGCGCGTGAAAGTTGTTTTTTCAGATACTTGGTTTGAATAGGCAGGCGCTTAACGCAAACACTGACAAAAATGAACAAGAAACCAAAAAGCGAACGATAAAAAACGAGCTCTGCACTTGAGAATTTGTGTGAGCCGACTTTCACAAGTGCACCCATAATCGCAAAACATAGCGCCGCAAGCAGCATCCATAGACTGCCGAATTTGCTTGATGGTATAGAATGTGCTTTGCTGGTCATTGGGTTTGATAAGTCACTTTGCGTGGCAGATATGATCAACTTAATGTAAAGCTGACATTTTATCAGCTTGTCTTCACTACAATAATGCGGTTATCGTTTAATTGCTTTAAATGTGGTTAAATTGATTGCGCTTAAAAAAACAATAAGGGAGTGTTATGAGCGACATAAAAACAACGCAAGTAGAATTTACAGGCAAGGCATCTGAGTATTTTGGTATTTGGATTGTCAATCTTTTACTTTCATTACTAACCTTAGGGATATATTCCGCCTGGGCGAAAGTACGTCGTAAAAAATACTTTTACCATCACACACAGATTGATCAGGTTGGTTTTGATTACCATGCTAAGCCAGTTAGTATATTAAAGGGTCGTTTGATTGCTTTTGCACTCTTTCTAGCTTATGCATTTGGTGGTGAGCTTAACTTGTTTATCCCAATGATTGCTGTTGCAGTATTTGTTTTAGCGTTGCCTTGGTTAGTAGTGCGCGCTTCAATTTTTAATGCACGCAATAGTAGCCACCGAGGATTGCGATTTGATTTTGTCGGCAAAGTAGGAAAAGCTGCAAAAATATACTTGCTTTTGCCAGTGCTTGCAGTGCTTAGTTTGTATCTGGCTTGGCCTTACGTAGATCATCAGCGCAATCAATTTCTTGTTAGTAATCATCGATTTGGTCTGAGCGCATTTGATTTTAAAGCGAAAGTAAGTAGCTTTTATCGAGTTTATGCCGTTGTGCTGCTTGTTCCTTTTATTGGTATCTTGGCTGCTGTTGCGATTCCTGCTTATATGGCTTATCAGGTAAAAGCAGCACAACATTCTGCAATCAGCATACCATTCTCAGTAGGGTTTGTTGAAATGGATAACAGTCGCCAAATTGTATTAGCTGAGAATACTGTAGAAGATGAACCTTATCGCGTTGAACGCATTTACTCGGAGAGCGAGGACATTGAAGAGCAGTTTGATGATTCAGAGTCTATTGAGAGCGGAAATGTGGTAACAGAAAAATCACTAGAAGAAATGATTGCAGAAGCGCAGCGTGAAAAGCAGCAGAGCCGTGAGAGAATGATAGCTGATATGTTGAAAACCCCTGCCAAAGCAATGTTGGGAATTGGTTTTGTTCTGGCATATCTCGTATTGATTTTTGCTTTTATCGCTTATTTTAAATCTCGTATTGGTAATTTGGTTTGGAATAACACAACTTTAGATAGTCTCGCTTTCAAGAGCACACTGCGCGCACGAGATTATTTATGGATTTATGTGACTAATATTATTGCTATCGTACTGACATTCGGGTTGGCAACCCCTTGGGCACAAATTCGCCTAGCAAGATATCGTGCTTCAAAATTGCAATTGGTAGGCGATGTAGATTTGGACAAATTTGTCGGAGATAAAAAAGAGGAAGTCAAAGCTACAGGCGAAGAAATTGCTGATTTCTTTGATGTTGACTTTTCTTTTGGATAAATAATTACGTGTTTCAGGCAACATTTTTTGATGGCTTAAGTGCGCGATCCCAATCCGTATTAGTTAAGGTATCCGAGGATAGTATCAAGTTTGAAATTGAACCTGATTATAAGGTGTACAAACTATCGGAACTCAACATACAAGCTAAATTGGGGTCAACTAAGCGCTTAATTGACTTGCCTGATGGCGGTAGGTTAGAGGCTATGGATATTGCTGAACTTGAAGCTGTCATGCCATCAAGAAAAGCGAGACTTTGGTCATTTTTACATTATTTAGAAAATCACTTAGGTTGGGTTGTTGTTGCATTGTTCATCACGGTGTTTGCAGGTTGGGCATTAATACAATATGGTGTGCCAAAGCTAGCGGAGATGGTAGCAAATGCAACACCACCAGCCATGGAGCGTAAACTTGGCGAGCAAGTGCTCAAAGGACTAGATCATAAATTAGCTTATTTTTCAGCGAGTAAAATAGCGCAAACGCAGCAAACTAAGATCAAAACAGCGCTTGCAGACTTGTGTCAAGTTAACGACTGTCCTGACTATCGCTTAGAATTCAGAAATGGCGGTCTAATTGGCGCGAATGCTTTTGCATTGCCTGGCGGCATCATGGTTGTTACGGATGACTTAATCAAGCTTGCAAACAATAATACTGAAATTGTCGCAGTACTGGCACATGAGCTAGGACATGTTAAAAAACGCCATGCATTTAGACAAAGTATTCAAGGCACGCTGTCTGGTCTAATAATAGCTGCAGCTACTGGAGATGTGAGTTCTTTGGCTTCTGGATTGCCAACTGCCTTAGTACAGATGCAATACTCTAGGCAGCATGAGTTGGAAGCAGATGCTTTTGCTTTGGCTGCATTGCAAAAATCATGTTTGCCACCACGTGCATTTGCTGAAATTTTATTTAGGCTACAAAATCAATTGTATGGCAGTAGATCTAATTCTAAGGGTGATAAAAATGCAGAATCTAGTAAGAAATATGATCCTCTAAGCGATATCCTGTCAACTCATCCAGATACGTTGCAGCGAATAAGACCTTTTATGGCGGCGGAGCCAAATTGTTAAACCATGGATAATGGCTTGAAATCTTGCATAAAATAAACTTTTGCTATAATCTTGTATTACCTAATATTACAAAGGTAAAAGTGAGCTCATGATGAATCGAACTTCAACATCAAAAAGACAATTCCGCAGTGCAACAAAAGTTGCTAAAGAGACTAACAGCAAAAAAATGTATATGCTGTCAGCAGTGGCTTTTTTAATGCTGATAGTCGTCAGCGAAGGGCTTCGATTAATCATGCAAAGCTTGTAGCTTTGGTGAAGCTGTAACGGCGGCCTTAGCCGCCTTTTTTGTTTTATAGACACAGTTTTGATATGAGTTAAAGCAATGTTTTTGAACATTGTTTTTTTAATTTTTAGCGTTATTGGAATAATATGTCGCAACACTTGATGAATACGTATGGCAGGCTACCAGTCACTTTTACCAAAGGGAAAGGTGTTTGGTTGTGGGATGATCAAGGTGAACAGTATCTTGATGCACTATCAGGGATAGCAGTGACTGGGTTAGGTCATGCACATCCAGACTTGGTGAGTGCTATTAGTCATCAGGCAGCAACGTTAATGCATGTGTCCAATGTATATCACATTGCAGAGCAAGAGCAGCTTGCAGATAAACTTGCTGAAATTTCAGGCATGGACAAAGTCTTTTTTTGCAACTCAGGTTGTGAAGCAAATGAAGCCTCAATTAAATTAGCGCGCTTACATGCACACAATAAAGGCATCAAAAATCCAGAAATTATTGTGATGGAGCAATCATTTCACGGTCGGACCTTAGCAACATTGTCTGCAACAGGAAATCGGAAAACGCAAGCAGGTTTTGAACCATTAGTCAGTGGTTTCATTCGGGTTCCATTTGATGATTTGAATGCCGTGAGGCAAGTGGCTGAACGTAAAAATAATGTTGTAGCAATTTTGGTTGAACCAGTACAAGGTGAGGGTGGTATACATGTGCCTGCAGACATGACGGAATATCTGCAAGGTTTGCGCAATATTTGCGATGAAAATGATTGGTTATTGATGTTGGATGAAGTGCAAAGTGGAATCGGCAGAACAGGAACCTGGTTTGCATTTCAACATACAGGTATTACGCCAGATGTGATGTCGCTAGCAAAAGGACTCGGCTCGGGTATGCCAATTGGCGCATGTCTTGCTAAAGGAGTCGCATCTGAAGTGTTTGTGCCTGGAAAGCATGGGTCAACATTTGGCGGTAATCCACTAGCGACCAAAGTTGGACTCACAACGTTAGATATTATTGCTAGAGACAATTTGCGTGAAAATGCACAGGTAATGGGTGACTTCATACATGCGCAAATTGAAAAAGCATTTGCTGGTAATGCTGCCATTGTGAATGTTCGGAATGCTGGTCTTATGATTGGGATGGAGCTTGATAGACCATGTGCAGAGTTAGTCAAGCTAGCACTAGCCAATAAACTGTTAATCAATGTAACTGCCGAAAAAGTTATTCGTTTATTGCCGCCATTAGTGATTAATAAAAGCGAAGCGCAGGAACTGGTTAATCGTTTAGTGCCAGTGATTGAAAGCTTTTTGCAAGCAGCACAACAGAATAATGGATAACCATGAGCATTAAACATTTTTTGCAATTTAATGATCTCAAGCGCGATGAGATTGAATATATATTTGAGCGAGCCAGTTGGATTAAATCCCAATTTAAAGCTTACAAAAAATATTGGCCCTTAGAAGACCGTACCTTAGTCATGATTTTTGAAAAGGCCAGTACGCGGACACGTTTATCCTTTGAAGCCGGCATGCATCAATTAGGTGGTGCCGCGATATACTTGAATACCAGAGACTCTCAGTTAGGTCGCGGCGAGCCGGTTGAAGAT
Organism: Methylotenera sp.; assembly: GCA_048058875.1. Classification (GTDB taxonomy): domain Bacteria; phylum Pseudomonadota; class Gammaproteobacteria; order Burkholderiales; family Methylophilaceae. Next base: position 207,302 of record JBLLNR010000002.1, read on the forward strand.
GCAGCGCAAGTTATCTCTAGGATGAGTGACTTAGTGATGATTAGAACGTTTGAGCAAAACATTATTGAGCGTTTTGCTGCTAATTCACGGGTTCCTGTGATTAACGGGCTAACCAATGAGTACCATCCGTGTCAGATCTTAGCAGATATTTTTACTTACATAGAACACAGAGGCTCTATTTCAGGTAAAACCGTTGCATGGATAGGTGACTCAAATAATATGTGCAATACGTGGCTGCAAGCGGCTGAGGTGCTCGGTTTTAATATGCACGTATCAACGCCACCAGAATATGAGGTTGAGCCAGAACGTGCAAACTTGTATGGCACAGATCATTTTGAAGAGTTTAAAGATCCTATGGATGCTGCTAAGGGCGCAGATTTAGTCACTACAGATGTTTGGACCAGCATGGGCTTTGAGGCGGAAAATGAAGAGCGCCGTAAAGATTTTGCTGACTGGCAAGTTGATACTGACATGATGAAAGTAGCCAAAAATGATGCTTTATTTATGCATTGTTTACCCGCGCATCGTGGTGAAGAGGTGACTGCTGATGTAATTGATGGTCCACATTCAGTTGTTTGGGAAGAAGCTGAAAATAGATTACACGTGCAAAAGGCCCTTATGGAGTACCTTCTGTTGGGTAAAATAAAGAGTTAGTGTAACTGTGTAATATGTTTTGGTGCAGGCTAACCTTAAAGTAAAGCGGAGCGTCGAGGTCAGAGTAGTTAAAGGCGTATCGCTTATTTATTAATTGGATTAATAGCTTTCTAGCTAAATGCTGTGATAAGCATAGCGCCGCAACTAAAAACGCCTTCATGTGCAAAAAAACATTTATGAAATTTTATTTTTAGGAAAAGCAAAGTAATGAGCGACGTAAAAAAAGTAGTGTTAGCGTATTCAGGTGGTTTGGATACCTCTGTAATTTTGAAATGGTTGCAGGATACTTATCAAGCAGAGGTGGTGACCTTTACCGCCGACCTTGGGCAAGGGGAGGAGCTAGAACCCGCACGCTTGAAAGCCAAGGCTGCAGGGGTTAAAGATATTTATATCGATGATTTGCGTGAAGAGTTTGTGCGTGATTTTGTCTTTCCTATGTTTAGAGCTAATACGATTTATGAAGGTGAATACCTATTAGGCACTTCTATTGCGCGACCACTGATTGCCAAACGCTTAATTGAGATTGCCACTGAAACCAATGCTGATGCGATATCACATGGTGCGACAGGTAAAGGCAATGACCAAGTACGTTTTGAGTTGGGTGCTTATGCATTAAACCCAGCTATTAAAATTATTGCACCATGGCGTGAGTGGGATTTGCTTAGTCGTGAAAAGCTCATGGCCTATGCCGAAAAAAATAGCATTGAAGTGGATATGAAACATAAGCAAGGTGGTAGCCCTTATTCCATGGATGCTAACTTGTTACATATTTCTTACGAAGGCCGTCATTTGGAAGACCCTGCGGCTGAAGCAGAGGAGAGTATGTGGCGTTGGACAGTGAGTCCAGAAGCGGCACCAAACGAGGCAGAGTATTTAGATATTGAATATAAACAAGGTGACATTGTTGCGCTGAACGGTAAAACCATGAAAGCGCATGAAGTATTAGCCGAGCTAAACCGTTTAGGCGGTAAGCATGGCATTGGTCGTTTAGATTTAGTCGAAAACCGTTATGTGGGGATGAAGGCTCGCGGTTGTTATGAAACACCAGGCGGTACCATTATGCTCAAAGCGCATCGCGCGATTGAAAGCATTACTTTAGACCGTGAAGTAGCACACTTAAAAGATGAGTTAATGCCTAGGTATGCGAGTTTGATTTACAACGGTTACTGGTGGAGTCCAGAACGTGTTGCACTGCAAACACTCATCGACCATACGCAAAGTCACGTTAATGGTTTTGTGCGCGTTAAATTATATAAAGGCAATGTATCAGTGGTTGGCCGCGATAGCAAAACAGACTCATTGTTTGACCCGAATATTGCGACTTTTGAAGATGATGCAGGTGCGTACGATCATCGAGATGCAGCAGGCTTTATTAAACTCAATGCACTACGCATGCGTATTGCTGCAAAAGTAAGGCCAATCAAATAATAATGATGCAAAACAAAGTCATTGCTTATGATTCAACGCTCAGAGACGGTGCCCAAGCGCAAGGGGTATCGTTCTCTGTTGAAGATAAACTCAAAATTGTTAAAAAGCTGGATGATTTAGGTATTGGCTATATCGAGGCTGGTAATCCAGGCTCCAACCCTAAAGATTTGGCATTTTTTGAGCGCGTTACCTGTTTGCATCTTAAGCATGCAAAAATTATTGCGTTTGGTAGTACAAGGCGCATAGGTGTTAAAGTAGAAGACGATAACAACTTAAAATCCCTATTGAGTGCCAACACCCAAGCGGTAGCGATTTTTGGCAAAAGCTGGGATTACCAAGTAACAGACATTCTACGCACCACGCTAGAAGAAAACCTCGCCATGATAGGTGATACCATTGTCTACTTAAAAGCGCAAGGCAAAGAAGTCACTTTTGATGCGGAACACTTTTTTGACGGCTACAAAGCTAACCCAGACTATGCTTTTGCTACCTTAAAAGCGGCAGCAGAGGCGGGTGCAGATGTATTAGCGCTCTGTGATACCAACGGCGGTACTTTCCCCAATGAGATTTTTGAGATTACGCAACAAGCCGTTGCGCGTTTTCCAAAGGTACAAATCGGCATTCACTGCCATAACGATTGCGAAATGGCGGTGGCAAACTCTGTAGCCGCCGTGCAAGCTGGCGCAGTCCAAGTGCAAGGCACCATTAACGGCATTGGTGAGCGCTGTGGTAACGCTAATTTAGTTTCCATTATTCCTAACGTGCAACTCAAGTTAGGTTTGTCATGTATTCCCACACAAAATATGGAAGCATTGGCAGATACCGCACGTTATGTCAATGAGGTGGCAAATATGCCCTTTAACGAAAAAGCACCATATGTCGGCCACGATGCGTTTTCGCACAAAGGCGGCATGCACATTGATGCGGTGAATAAAAATCCGATTTCTTACGAGCATATCAACCCGAATCAAGTCGGTAACGAGCGTCATATTTTGGTGTCAGAAGTGGCAGGGCGCGGTGCTTTGCTTAAAAAGCTACAACAAATCGAGCCTAGCCTAACCAAAGATTCACCCGATACCATTCGCGTATTAGAACAACTCAAGACTTTAGAGCACGAGGGCTACCAGTTCGAAGGTGCAGAAAGCTCGTTTGATTTGCTCATGCACAAACTGCTAGGCAAATTTGAGCCGTTTTTCAGCCTCAAACAATACAATGTCAGCATTTTTGAGCCATCAGCCGATGGCCTTAACTCATCTGCCATCATCCATCTTAATATAAATGGCCAAGACACCAAAGCGACTGCACAGGGAGATGGGCCGGTTAATGCTTTGGATAAAGCCATGCGCAAAGCCTTGGCCGATTTTTACCCAGTAATTAATGACATTAAATTGGTGGATTACAAAGTGCGTGTATTAGATAGTGGTCAAGCTACCGCCGCCAAAGTACGTGTGATTATTGAATCCACAGATCAACATGAAAGCTGGACGACCATTGGTGTTTCAACCGATATTATTGAGGCTTCTTGGTTGGCGTTGAAGGATGCGGTGGAGTTTAAGCTGATGCGCGGGTAGCGTGACAATAGTAGTATGTGACTATTCCGCTTGGGCATAAATGCCCACCCTACAATTACTGAACGATTAGTTCAAATTTTGGAATCGATGGATACCTGAATGCTACAAAATATCTATGTACTAATAGTTGCTAGCTTTATAAATCCGTTTAGTTTGATTTGTTATTTAATAATTATATTTGCTATAAAAAATTTATGGGCAGCGATTGTTTTTAACGCTGTTTGGAGAGTTCTTGATTTTGTACTTTATCGAGACAACCCAACGCCAGAGTCTTATAAAATATTGCTGCTGAACCTTGCCGTAACATCAATAATTGCAGGTTTGATTGTTTCGATTAAAAATTCTGTGAAATCGAAAGATAAAGCCGAGTAGGGTGGTCTTGTTACCCACGCGTTAACAGCTTGTAGGGCGTACCCGTTTACGGTACGCCGCATGTAAATTTAACTTCAAATTCGGCGGACAGCTTTGCGAGTCCGCCCTACAAAAAATACATTAAAACATGTATTTTCATCACAACAATATTAGAACCGCCTGCAAATCGCTCTAGAATCATGTTTCCAGAGGCATTAAAATCGCTTAGGGCAAATAATACTCATTTTTTCTACAAATTTGCCTCCATTCCCGCGCAGGCGGGAATGACGAGATAACTTAGGCAGGCTGCAATAACACCAGTTTCAACTGCTCTTGATCCACAGGTCGCATCGTTACTTGCTGATAACGTAATAAACCATGATTGCTATGGTTAAACTCTCTTAAACCACCTTGGCGTTCGAGTACATCATGCTGTTTCCAAAACTGTTCAAATTCGTTACTGCTTTGTGTTAATTCATTTACTAAGGCTTGTAGTTCTGGCTCATCTAGTCTTGTGCGGCAATCTGCGCGAAACTCTGCAACCAGCCTTTTGCCACGCGCCTCCCAGTTGACCACAAAGTCTTTGGCATTGTCTGCGGTAAATACTAGCCTTAATAAATTGGGTGCAATACTGCTTTGCTGATTAAACCAATCGCCGAATAAATCCTTTGCTTGCTTATTCCAAGCCAATACATTCCAAGTGCTGCCGAGGATGTATGCAGGGATTTGAATGTTCTTAAGTAAGTCGGTTAGGGTGGTGGAGGCTAAATCTTCTTCTTGAATATGGCCTTGTGGGTCACGCCTGCCCGCTAAATCAAATAAGTAAGCCCGCTCCGTTTTGGTTAGTTTTAATGCTTGTGCTAGCCGCACCAACGTATCAGCAGACATATTGACGTCGCGTCCTTGTTCTATCCACGTATACCAAGTAGCACTTATGTTGGCGAGTTGCGCCACTTCCTCACGCCTCAGGCCTTGCGTTCGCCTTCTTGCCCCTTGTGGAAATCCAAAGGCTTCTGGCGTGCCGCGTTTGCGGATTGCTTGTAAAAATTCACCTAATTCTTTTCGGCGTTTATCCATGATGTTTGGTGTTAGTCTATTAGCAAGCGTAGGGCGTACTCGCCTTGTCAAGGCAGTACGCCGTATTGATGTTTTTGATGCGGCGCACCTTAAGGATTTACTCTACAATCCAATGCCCATGAGCCTTCTAGGCGATTGTTTTATAATTAAGTAAATCGGTTTGAATTTTAAGCGCGCTCAAGTAAACTATCCTCATGTTTTATTTAGACCTATTTAGCAAACTAGAAGCCTATCAGGTAGATTATCTGCTGATAGGTGGGTTGGCTGTTTCATTGCATGGTGTAGAACGCGCTACGATGGATATTGATATTACCGTTGCGATGCGGCCAGATAATTTAAGTCATTTGGTAGCTTGCGCTAAAGATTTGGGTTTAAAACCTGTTGCACCCGTGTCTTTAGAGAGCTTAAACAATCTTGAACTGCTCAAGCAGTGGCATGTCGAAAAAAGCATGCAAGCTTTTGCCATGCGTACAGATGACTTGGCAGGGGTGACATTGGATGTGTTGTTGTTTACATCATTAGACTTTGAAGGCATGCATCAGCGAGCAGTTTATTTTGATGTGGGTAGTTTGAGCATACCAGTGGCTTCTATTGATGATTTGATTGCTTTGAAACAAGCGGCTGGTCGCGCCATTGATTTGAGTGATATTGCACATTTGCAGAAAATTAAAGACTTATGAAACCTAATCAACCCATGAACGCTGGCTTTAACCCTGCTGACCGCACCTACCAAGTGAGTGATGAGCGTCTAAAAGCTTTTAGGGCACTAACGCCGGCACAGCGTTTGCAGTGGGTGGAGGAGTTGGCGTATTTTCTACGATTGGCTAAAGTGCAAAATGTGAATCGTCGTTCTCACGAAAGTGGGAATCCACTTTGATTTAAAAGGCGCTGGATTCCGTATCGCGCTCTAAAGGGCTTGTACGGAATAACGGCGTAGGTTTTTGTAAGGTTTTAGGCGGGTTGCAACAACACCAATTTCAACTGCTCTTGATCCACAGGTCGCATCGTTACTTGCTGATAACGTAATAAACCATGCTTGCTATGGTTAAACTCTCTCAAGCCGCCTTGGCGTTCTAACACATCATGCTGTTTCCAAAACTGTTCAAATTCGTTACTGCTTTGCGTTAACTCATTTACTAAAGCTTGTAGTGCTGGCTCATCTAGTCTTGTGCGGCAATCTGCACGAAACTCTGCAACCAGTCTTTTGCTTCGCGCCTCCCAGTTG